>JANODP010000324.1:0-24387 GCA_031412755.1 Schlesneria sp.
TTCGCGTCAGGCCTTGAACTGAGATTCACACGCCCACTTCGAGTGGCACGCCCTGAGTCCTCGAAGGGCGTGGGCAACGCCAACCACGCCCTTCGAGGACTCAGGGCGTGCCATCCGCGTAAGCCATCGACACCCGTCAGCCTCCAGCACAGATCGTCCCGAGCATGTTTCAGCGAATCCTGGTCGCGAATCGAGGCGAGATCGCCCTGCGAATCCTGCGCGCGTGTCGCGAGATGGGCATCGGAACCGTCGCCGTGTGCAGTGAGGCCGACAAGGGAGCCGACTATCTGAAGCTCGCCAACGAGTCGATCTGCATCGGCCCCGCGCAGGCCGCCGGCAGTTACCTGCTGATCAAGAACATCATCAGCGCCGCCGAGATCGGCAACGTGCAGGCGATCCACCCCGGCTACGGCTTCCTCTCCGAGAACGAACACTTCGCCGAGGTCTGCCGCAGTTGCAAGATCGAGTTCATCGGTCCCTCGGTCGAGGCGATGTCGAAGCTCGGCGACAAGATCTCCGCCAAAGAGATCGCGCAGCAGGCCAAGGTCAGTCTGGTCCCCGGCAGCGACGGTCTCATCAGCAGTGAGGAAGAGGCCCTCGCCATCGCGACGAAGATCGGTTACCCGATTCTCATCAAGGCGACGGCCGGCGGCGGCGGCAAGGGGATGCGGGTCGCCCGCAACGACATCTCGCTCAAGACCGGCCTCAAACAGGCGGCGCAGGAGGCCGAGAAGGCGTTCAACAACGCCGGTGTCTATCTCGAAAAGTACGTTGAGAACCCGAGACACGTCGAAGTCCAGATCCTCGCCGATCAGCATGGCGACGTGGTCCATCTCTGGGAACGAGACTGCTCGACCCAGCGGCGGCACCAGAAACTGATCGAGGAATCGCCCGCCCCCAACCTGCCGCTGGCCGTTCGCGAGGACATCTGCAAGGCGGCCGTCCGGCTCATCAAGGCGGCGAACTACACGAACGCCGGGACCGTCGAGTTCATCGTCGATCAGGACAACCAGTTCTACTTCATCGAAGTCAATGCCCGCATCCAGGTCGAGCATCCCGTGACCGAAATGGTGACGGGGATCGACCTGATCCAGCAGCAGATTCGCGTCGCGGCGGGTGAGCCGTTGCCGTGGAAGCAGCGCGGCGTGCCGTGCAACGGTGCGGCCATCGAAGTCCGCATCAACGCCGAAGACCCCGACAACGACTTCCGCGGCTCACCCGGTCGCATCACCAAGCTGCGCGTCCCCGGAGGCAACGGCGTTCGTTGGGACTCTCACGTTCACGAAGGCTACGTCGTCGGACCGTATTACGACTCGATGATCGGCAAGCTGATCGTCCACAAGCCGACACGGGTCGAAGCCATCGCCTGCATGAAACGCTGCCTCGATGAGTTCGTCGTCGAGGGGATCAAGACGACGATCCCGCTGCTCAAACGCATCCTGAACGACTCGGCCTTCGTCGAAGGCCGGATGTACACAACGTTCATCGAGCAGAAGCTGCTGGCGAAGTAGCGGCGTGCGATCGCCCTACTCAGCCGCTTGACCCGAGCGGCCCCCGGGCCGATTGGTCGTAATCCAGACAAAAGCGCGTCCCGCCTCGTCCTGCCAGATCTGGCGGGAGAGTTTCTGCGGACCGACCATCTGCCTGAGCGCCGCGCTCCACGACGTGCGGCCGCGCTTGAACGAGACCTTCAGTTTCGCCGGGTCGATCCCCTTCGCATCGAGTTCCGCATAGTCGACCAGCACGGGGATCTCTGATAACTCCGAGACCGCGAGAAACACGTCGGACAACTCGACTTGATCGAGCTCGATCGTGGTCATCGTGAAGAACTTGGGAGCCGCCTTGAGGCGCTGTTGTTGCAGCGGCCAGCCGACCGGCCAGTAATCGTCCCGTTGACCGAGTGGCTCAACCAGCAGTTCGAGTCCGCCGGCGGGAGTCCGATTCGGCCGAAAGCCCAGTCCGCAATCGTTGAGTGCAATCGCGAGGGCCGTCGCGGCGCTGAAGCCCTTCACCTCCTGCCGCACCGTCGTGCGCGCCCCTTGTTTCGTGAGGGCCTCCGTCGCCGCCTGACTCCACCGCACCGGAGACTTTTCGGCCAGCGGCAGTTTGGAAACGGCCTCGCGCAGCGGCAGGCCCGCCAATTCGACATCCACCGTGATGCCGAGGCTGTCGTACAGTCGGCCGAACTGTTCCTTGGAAAGACCCCACAGTGGCAGACCCTCCGGTGAACCCTGCGCTCCATAGGTCCGCAGATCGTTGATCCATTCCTTGAGCTTCGGCCCGTCCGACATGGTGAAGCTCCGTCCGGGAAACTCGATCTTGCCCGACCGATCCAGCGTGCCGACCGCCGTGACGTATCGAATCGTCCCGACCTCACGCTCGCGCACCTCGGGCTTGTCGTCGAAGCCCGCCTTTTGAATCTGCAACGAAACGTCGAGCGGCTCGATCGCCTTCAGCCACTGCTGCGAATGCAGCGCACCGCCGTCCGAACTCGCCAACAGTTTGATTTCGATGAACGTCGTGCGAGGCCGGGGTGATGTCGGTGGCGTTGTCGTCACCGGCGGCTTGTTCAGCTTCGCGGTGGGAGACTGCGCCGCACTGTCGTCCGTCCAGCCCATCGAGCCGCCGGCAACCAGCACGATGGTCAAACACAGGCCGCGTCGCGTCATGTCGATTCCCCCCCATTTGGACAGCACTCTCGTCGCGGGCCCCCACGCAGGAAGGCATCCTACGTGAGACGCGCACGGTGCAACAAGACAAAAATCAACACGGCCGGCGTTCAGGGCAAAGCCAGTAGTTCCAAGTTTGCAGAGTTCGTATTTGCTTTTACTCCAAAGGAGTTGTGTCCCATAGCCCCGGGTTGCGAGCGAAGCGAGCTACCCGGGGGGAACGGTTCAATCGCCCATGTACCCCAACGGGGTTCCGTCATCGGCGTTTCTCGAATGACGCAACCCCTTCAGGGTAGATGGCGCATGCGTTCTCCCTCCCAGGGTAGCCCGCCTACGCGGGCAACCCTGGGCTATGAGACGCAACTCCTTCGGAGTAAAGACACCTCGTTCCACCCCGAACTTGGAACTACTGAAAGCCGTATTGATGCGGAATGGCGAACCGGCTACAAGCCGCGAAAATCGGCACGATGTCTTGGGCAGAGTGCATTTCGGTCGTTGGAAAACGCTCATCAATCGCGGAGGACATCCATGTCAGCCCCCCTCTCCATTGGTCGAATCGACATCGCCCTGCGGTCGAAGCTTCTCGATCACTGCACTCAATCGGTCGCGAAGACTCCGTTGGAGAAGCACCCGTTTCCGCACTTCGTCGTGACCGGCTTCCTGCCGCCCGACTTCTATCCCGACCTGCTGGCGGGACTGCCGGATCCAAAACAGTACGAGCCGTTTGCCTACGAGAAACATCACGACAAGAGCGGAACCAGCAACCGCTTTCGATTTCAGTTCTCGAACGAGTGCCTGGAAAAGCTGCCGGCGCGGCAGCGGCAACTGTGGTTCACCGTCCGCGGCGTGCTCGGCAGTGCGGAGTTGAAGCAGGCCGTCTTCCAGAAGCTTGCTCCCGGATTGACGCTGCGTTACGGCGTTGAGGACTCGGCGGTGAAGGAGCTGTCAGGCTTCGCGCTGCCGGAACTCTTTCATGAGACCGAAGGCTATTCGATCAAGCCGCATCCCGACACCCGCAAGAAGGTGGTGACGATGCAGATTGCCCTCGCCTCGAACGACGGGCAGCGGGATCTCGGCACGGAGTTCTACCGGCGCAGCTTTGATCCGCGAAGCTGGCTGCGGGCTCCCTACGGATTTGAAACCGTGAAGAAGATGCCGTTCACGCCCAATACGGTCTATGCCTTCTCGGTGCTCAACACGGTGTTGTTGAAGAGCTGGCATGGACGGACGGTGATTCCCGGTGACTTCGGCGTCCGCAACTCGCTGCTCAACATCTGGTACGAACAGCCTGAGAACGGCAATCGCGAGTTGATCGATGACGCGAACTGGTTCTCTTCCCAGAAAGCCGACCAGCGACGGGCCGCGTGACCGCCGACGATCACTCACTTCTGTTCGGCCGATCGCGGACGCAGACGTCGCAGCAGGCGTCGCAGCCAGGCCGATTCGGCGTGTGAGTCGTAACGTCCCTTTTGGACGTGCTCGATGCGGAACAATCCGGGGACGGGAACCGGAACACCCTGGCTACCGATCAGCCAGCGAAACCCGCGATCCTCGAATGTCTTCTGCCAGCGATCGATCGGCTTCTGGTAGAGCGGGATGCTGTTGCAGTAGCCCAGTTTGCGGGCCGCGTCGCCGTGCGTGATTTGCAGCGGCCCGATCGCCCGGTCGGCGGTCACGGTGACGAACCGTTCGGGGTCGATCTCCACGATGGCTGGCTTGTGCATGGCGGCCTGCAACAATTCGTCAGCGTTCTCCAGCAGCGGCGTACATTGCTCCTGAGACGGAAAGACCAGCGGATCGTTGAGACCCTCCAGTTGCCCGGCCAGCGCATCGAGACAGCCGCGATGAAAGACCTGGTCGCAGTCGGTGAACCAGATCCAGTCCGCCTGCGTCGCCAGGGCCGCGAGGTTCCGACCGATCGCCCGGCGAAACAGGCTCGTTCGCTCGATCGGCCACCAATTCCAGGTCACGTTGGGTGGCGAGTGCGTTCCGAAAAACTTCAGCAACTCAACCGTCTTCTGATCTTCCGGCGTGTGGAACACCGTCATTCGCACGGACAGTTTTTCCGGAGGATAGAGCACGAGCGAACTGAGTTGGTACGCCTGCAAATGGGAGTACCTCCAACAGTGGCTGACGATCTCCAACCGCAGGGGACCGGACCGCGCGGGGAGCGTCTTCCAATCGGGAACCTCGGGCAGAAAGAACCTGCGGGAAACCCATCCGCTCGCCGCAATTCGGTAAAAACGTTCTGCAAGCGAATCGCGCCAGGAACTCATTGTGCCTCCCGAAAAACCGTCGCCATTGTTGTCAATTCCGCGTCGCTTCCATTCAGGTGGCAATCACGCGCAGCGTTCCAACGGCGCATGATCAGACGGAATTCCCTGGGGAAAGTCACGGATGAGTTTCACGGCCGCGTGCCAGATCGGTTCGCATCCCGCCACATCGCGGGCTCGAACGAGTCGCGACGCCGTCGAACCTTCCTGGTCATCCCTCCCCAGAAAATTCCCAGTCATTCCGATGACTTGCCGCAGCAGGCGGCGGATTCGCTCGACGGTCGATCGCGGACGTCGCCGGTTTTCCAGGTTGGGATTGCGGAAGAAACCATACGAGTCGTCGATGAACCGTTCGGCCTCCGCACGGCCAATCCCCGCCTGCACGCATTGATCGGCGAGGCACCGCCGGAATCGTTCGTAGTGCAGTTCCGCCTGCGGTCGCACCCGCACCTGCTGTGCGCCGCTCGTGTTCGTGGCGTGGCGTTCCAGCAGCGAATACATCAGCGGCAGCACCTTGACCCGTCCTCGCAGCACGCTCAACTGAGTCAGCAACATCTCCGGCATGTGAACCGAGTGGCGAAAGTCCGTGTTGGCCGCGGTGATTCGGAAACTGTCGAGCAGAGTCCGGGTCCGATAGACGGCATAAAAATTGGTGAACCAAATCGAAGCCATGCGACGGCAACGCTGCAGCGGTTCGTCGTCTTCGATGGAGTATCCCTTGAGAACCGTGCAGCACCACCGAGGAAGCTTGGTATCCAGTTGCGCGGTGCGCCCCATCGCCGAGGCGTAACCCGGTTCGCGCTCCAAAAACTCGGCGCATTGCCGGGCCGCGTCGGGAAACACGAGGTCGTCATCCGCACAGATCACCACGCAGGGCGTTTCCACCAGTTCCAGTCCGCGAATGCACTTGTCGTGAAAACTCAGATTGTGATGCCGGTACTCGATGACCAATTCTCGTCGCGCGCTTTCGATTGCGGAAAGATTCTCCGCGGCGGCGGACGGCTCGCTGGAATCGACGATCAGGAACGGGAAGCCCGGCGGAAACTGGGTGTAGAACCGCAGCCATCGCCGCAAAAAATGCGGCCGATTGTGGGTTGGCACCACACAGGTGAGACGATCGTGAGACATGAGTTGGAATTCCCGACGGTCTGAGACGGTTCACAGGCCGATTCCTGTTTCGGCCGCGCAGCGCCAGGCCATTGCCGCGCGGCTTCTGGTTCGGAGGGCATCGTCACCCACAGTGTTGAAACTCGAAGGCTCGGTCGCAATCCCGTCCGGAAAGGCGCGGATAAGTTCCGAGGCGGCATGCCACATCGATTCGCAGCCGGCAAAGTCACTGGCTCGAACCAGCCGGCGGTGCCGCGTGCAACCAGTCCAAATGGTATCTGCCACCCGATCCGTGATCGCCCGTGACAGTTTGCGAATGACTTCCACGCTTGATCGTCGTCTCCGCCATTTGGCCGGATCGGGATCGCGGCATTGGCCGTAGGAGTCCTCGATGAACCGTTCGACATCCGCGCGGTCAACCCCCGCCCGCTCGAATTGTTCGATCAGGCCTCTTCGGAATCGCTGATAGTGCATCTCGGCGTGTGGCAGTCTCAGATTCCGCCTCGCGGTTCCGGTGTTCGCCCTGTGCTGTTCCCTGAGCGAGTACATCAGCGGCAGCACTTTGACTTGCCCGCGCAGCACGCTCAGTTGCGTCAACAGCGTCTCGGACAGTTGAGTCGACTGCTGAAAATCCGTGTTGGCCACGGCAACTCGAAAATTGTCGAGCAACGTTTCGGTCCGATGGACGGCATAGAAATTGGAAAACCACTCCCGTGCCATCCGGCGACAACGGTCGAGCGGACGATCGTCTTCGATGGAGTATCCCTTGAGAACCACGCTCCACCGGCGCGGATGGTTGGCGTTGATCATCGCGGTGCGTCCCATCGCCGATGCCACTCCCGGCTCGCTCCTCAGAACTTCGACGCAGCGCCAAACGGCGTCGGAAAACAGAAAGTCATCGTCCGCGCAGAGCACCACGAAGGGTGACTGGATCTGCTCCAAACCTTGCACACACTTGTCCAGGATGCTCAGGGCAACGTGCTGATAGTCGATGTCCAAAACTCCGCGGACACGCTCGATCACCTCGCGATTCTCTGCGGCCGCCAGTGAGTTGCTCGAATCCACGACCAGGAACCGAAAGCCCGGTGGGAACTGCGAGTAAAACTTCAGCAGCCGTCGCAAGAAGTGCGGTCGGTTGTGGGTCGGCACCAGGCAGGTGAGGCGTTCGCAAGGCATGAACAGGGATCCCGGATGGTCCGACACAGTGCCTCTGCTGATTCTAAGTAGACCCGCAGAGGAAAGTAGGCAGTAGCTGAACTCGCAAGAGTTCAGATTTCACGGAACGGACTGAATTCTTGCGAATTCAGCTACACAGAGATCAATGCGCATTCTCGGATTCGAAGCAAGCGGTCATCCGCAACGTTTCAGTCCCGAATGTTCGGAGGGCATCCCATGCGGAAAGTCGAGCATGAGTTGCACGGCAGCGTGCCAGATCACTTCGCATCCAGCCAGATCGCCGGCTCGAAGAAATCGCCGATGCCTCGTGCCATCCGTCCAAAAGTAATCGACAGCCCGGTCCGCGATCCCGTGGAGAAACTGACGGATGGCGATGATCGTCGATTTCGGTCGTCCTCGATTTGCCAGGTTGGGATCGCGCAAAAAACCATACGAGTCCTCAATGAACCGTTCGGCGTCTGCGCGGTCGATTCCCGCCCGCCCAAATTGATCGGTGAGACATTCTCGGAAACGCCGGTAGAGCAGTTCCGACTGTGATTGTTTCTGGTTCCGCATGGCAATACTGGTATTCGCGCCATGTTGTTCTTTGAGCGCGTACATCAGCGGCAACACCTTGACTCGCCCACGCAGCACGCTCAATTGCGACAGCAGCGTCTCCGGCAGACGGTATCCCAGTTCCGAATCCGAATTCGCCGCCGTGATTTGAAAGATGTCCAACAGAGTTTCCGTCCGGTGGACGGCAAAGAAATTGGAAAACCAGTGCCGTGCCATCCGGCGACAACGGTCAAACGGCCGATCGTCTTCGAGGGAGTATCCCTTGAGAACCATGCACCACCGGCGCCGATCGTTGACATCGAGGATCGCGTTTCGCCCCCTGGCCGAGGCGTACCCCGACTCGTTCGCCAGGAACTCGACGCATCGAGCGACCGTGTCAGGGAACACCAGGTCGTCATCGGCACAGAGCGCGACGAAGGGCGACCGGACACGCTCCAATCCCTCAACACACTTGTCGGTGAAATTCCTGTCCCGGTGCAGGTAGTCGATGCCCAAGCATTCTCTCACGGATTCGATCACCGCGAGGTTTTCTGCGGCGGCGTTCTGGTTGCTGGAATCCACGACCAGAAAGGGGAAGCCCGGTGGAAACTGCGTATAGAAATGCAGGAAACGCCGTAAAAAGTGCGGCCGGTTATGAGTCGGTAGCAGAAAAGTGAGTCTTGGATGGGTCATGCGAGAGTTCCTGCAAGCCTGCGGCAATCCATCGCAGACGCGGCACCGGGTGAATTCCGGTTCGACGGCTGTCCTTACGCGCAACGTTCCGATGTCGAATGATCCGACGGAATCCCCCATGGAAAGTCTCTCATGATCTTCGTGGCCGCGCTCCACACGTGCTCGCACCCCTTGATGTCACTCGAACGAACGAATCGTCGGTGCCGCGTGTCATCCGTCCAGAAGTAATCGGCCACCCGATCTCTGGTCGCGTAAAAGAGGTGCTGGATCACCTCGATGGCGGTTCGCCGCGGTCTGAGAAACGCCATGTCGGGTTTGCGGAAGCGGCTGTACGAGTCATCGATGAACCGTTCCGCCTCCGCCCGATCAATCCCAGCCCCGGCCAATTGTTCGGTGAGGCACCCTCGGAAGTGTTGGTAGTACAGTTCCGGATCCGGCCGCATCCCGGTCGGAATCTCCGCTCCGAGGTTCGTTCCATGATATTCCCTGAGCGAGTACATCACGGGCAGGACTTTAAATCGCCCGTGCAGCACGCTCAACTGTTCCAGCATCGTGAAGGGAAAATGATACTTCGGCATCGATTCCGAATAGGCCGCGGTAATCTGAAAATTGTGGCACAGAGTCGCGGTTCGATAGACGCCATAGAAGAAATTGAAGTAGGGCGTCGTAGCCATGGTACGACACCGCTCCAGTGGCCGGACATCATCGATGGAGCACCCTTTGAGCACCTTGCACCAGCGCGGGTATTTGACATGCAGCATCGCGGATCGTCCGATGGCCGCCACGAAGTCCGGCTGATTCCCCAAAAAGTCGACGCAGTGCCGGGCTGGATCGGGAAACACGAGATCGTCATCCGCGCACAGCACGACGAAGGGCGTCCGGACTTGTTCGAGCCCGCGGGCGCATTTCTCGAAAAAGCCATGATCGAGATGGCGATATTGGAGATCCAAATGTCGCTTCGAGCCTTCGACAGCGGCGAGATTCTCGGCGGCGGCCGAGGGGCGACTTGAGTCCAGCACCACAAACGAGAAGCCGGGTGGGACCTGACTGTAGAAGCGGAGCAGTCGCCGCAAAAACTGCGGTCGGTTATGAGTCGGCACCAAACAAGTCAGTCGATCGTGAGTCATTCGCAGAAATCCCGAGGAGAGGACGCCAGCGCAGTTCAACGGGACAACTGCGCTACGCGACGGCCCGGTTGGCAGCGGCGGACTGCTTGCGAATGTAGTCGGCCGAGTACTTCCGATCGGTGCATTGTTGAACCTCCTCGGGATGATTGCTCAGAAACTCGTTGATCGCCTGCGTCGCACCGGGCCATTCTCCGCTCTTCCATTCGTCGAAGACGATCACGCCTCCGGGGACCAGCCGGTCGTACAACGCCTCCAGGCACTCCTTATAGGACTGATAGAGATCGACGTCGATGTGGATGAAACTAAACGTCCGATCCGTGACGCGCGGAAGCGTGTCGCAAAAGTATCCGGGAATCAGTTCGACGTTCAGATCGAACGCGGCACAGATCATGCGCAGGTGCGCGGGAGTGTCCGCGCAAAATCGAAACTTCTTCTGCAGCGCCGAGAACCAGCGGCCCGACCCCACATCGCACGGTTGAACGGAGCCTTCCGGAAACCCCTCAAAACTATCCATCCCATAAATGCGTTTCCCGGACCGGCTCTCTTTGAGCGTGTGGGCAATCTGCAGCAAAGAGCTCCCGCGATAAACCCCGCATTCAATGACATCTCCCGGCAACTTCAGCGTCGATTCGAGGAGCGAGATCAGCGAGCGGTTGGCACATTGATCCGCGAGTTCGTTCCAGAATCGGGTTCGCCCCTCGGGCTGCTTCAACTGCCGCGCGGTCGCGCGATCCTTCAGCCACCGACGAATCTCATGAAAGCGAGTTGGAATCAGCTTTTGTCCAGCCATGGCGATTTTCCCGGGATCGTGCGGAAGGTGAATTTGAACTGAGCTTGTAATTCATCAACGGAATGAACGGCACCGCAATTCCTCGCCTGTTTTCAGGCCCAGCGGCGCGTTTATAGAGGTTCATTCCAAGTGAGGAAAGATCATTCCTGGCGACGGTTGGGCAATCCCGGAGCTTCACGAGAATCGACTGCGGAGATCGAATCGCACGGTCGTGGATCACTCGGAACCCGACGTGTCGCGAAGGAGTTCGCCGCTGGCATTCAAGAACATGGGACTGAGGCCGCGACCGCGGCAAGTCGCGGCGATTTCCTTCAGATAGTTCTCGTTCATCACCACAATCGCCAGGCGTTCGGCGAATTCAACGGGCAGCACGTCGGGTGACTCGATGCGATGTCCGGTGACGGGGACGAAACAACCCTGCTTGTTGCGATTCACATCCACGCAGTAGTCGATCAGGCCACGCTGCGGATCGACCAGATACGAGAACAGAATCCCCTTGGTCGCCATCCCCCACACGGCGATTTTCCACTGCTGCCGTCTCAGTTCCGAAAGCCTCGCCCGTGCCTGTTCGATGCGGGCCTCTTCCGCCTGCTTGTACTGCTGAAGGCGGTGGACGAGTTTCATTCCGTCATCGTTCTGGTGTGGCGCGTCGGCGGATGTCGATTCGGCGACCGCTTCCAGCCAAATGTATTGATCGCCGAACGCCGTTCTCGATCGCGTGGTTCGGAACCCCGCCATGCTCATCGCGTTGGTCAGACTGGCCGGCGTGAAGTAGTTGCAATGTTCGTAACAAAAGTCCCAGAACGCCTGATGCTGCACGATCCAGTTCAGGTCTGGGACTTCGACGAAGAAGGGGACACCCGGAAACGCCTGTGCCGCCACGCGCAGCGACTGCAGAAACGCCACCGGTCGATTCATGTGCTCCAGGACATGCCGGCAGATCACGAGGCTCGGACGCTCGGTCAGTTGATCCTCGGCAAAAATCTCGCGAATGAATCGGAGCGAACCGGAGGCATCCTGCAGCGGCCCCTCGTAGCTCGGGTCGATACCCAAACCCCGCACGCGCGGGAACAGTTGGCTCAGTGTCTGCAGGAACGTTCCCTTGCCACAGCCCACATCGACGATCAAACCTTCGTCGTGGAGGTAGGTCTCGTTGAAATAGCGCGCGAGCGTCGCGTAATACTCGCCCATGACGGACGACGGCACGCTGTTGTCGTATCCCTGGTCGTAGTCGAGCAACTCGGGCGAGAAGTCGCCGTTGAATGCAAATCCGCATTCGCGACAGACCGTCAGACACAACCGTCCGATCCTGGCCGTGCGAGCGTGATCGGCCGTGCGATAGACGTAGTTCTGCATCGCCGGAATCTGCGGACGCTCGACCGTCCGTTCCAGATCAACACCCGCGCAAACGGGGCAGGTGGGACGTTGCTCGCTCAACTTGCGGTCTCCGTCGTCGGCGTGCTGAAAAAGGATGGATCGCGTGCCACGGCTGTGCCAGCCGTGCGAATTACGCGAGACTCTTGACCGTTCACACGGCTCACAGAGCCGTGGCACGACTTTTTTCAACGGGCTGTTATGCCACTCGTCGCAGCCAGGCGCCGGGCCAGTGCGTCACGTTCTTGGTGAGAGCACTCTCGTTGAACGGCCACGCGGGCTGTTCGAGCACAAACTCCGGATGAGCGACGGCGAACTCGCGGGCGGCGGCTTCCGGGTGATCGTCCTTCCAGGTCGGAGTCCCGCGCGGCACATCGTGCACGAACATCATGATGCCATCGGTCGCGACGACGTACGACCCGTGAGACACCAGCGAATGATAGGCCTCCAACTCCGCCTTCACGTGCGACTTGGTGTGACACGAATCCAGAATGACGAGCACCCGTTCGTGCGGCTCGATCATCGACTGAACCGTCGCGAGTGTCTCGGCTCCGACGGAATCTCCCTCGACGAGCGAAATGTACGACGCGAGTTCGTGGGCCTCGATGGCCTGGCGATTGTGCGGACGAATTTCGAGGTCCACGCCGATCACCCGGCCCTGGCCCATCGCCTTGCACAGGCTGGCGTAGAACACCAACGAGCCGCCGTGAGCGACTCCCGTTTCCAGAATCACGTCCGGCTTCAGCCGATAGATGACCTCCTGCATGCGGATCATGTCTTCGGGAAGCTGGATCACCGGCCGCCCCATCCACGAGAAGGTGTAGGGATATTTTTGATCCCAGCCGACCCGCAGCCACTCGCGCGACAGAATCTCAAATGCCTCCGCCGAATAGAGGTTCAACGTGCGTTGAGTCCCGTGCTCTTCCACGAGCGTCCCGGCATCCGTGTCGATGATCAGCTTCATGCAATCGTCCTTGAGTTTTTCCAAGCATCAGCAGTCCCCGCCGCCGCGCGTGTCATCTCAGATATTGTCGACCACCGCAAGGCGAATTCCGCGTTCGGAGTGTGAGCCTGCAGGGATCGCTAATGCCAGCCGGCGATGGTGTGCCTCAGTCCCTCGTCCAGCGACAGCGTTGCGCTCCAACCGACCTCCTCGCGCAGGCGAGAATTGTCTCCGACAATCAGCGGCGGATCTTGAGCCGGCATGGGCAACGCGCCGATTCGCAGCAGGTCGCTGTGGCCCATGAGTTCCGCGACACGTTCGGCCACCGAGCGGATCATTGTCGCCATTCCCGAGCAGATGTTGACGGGGCCGGTGACGTCGCTGTCGAGGAGAGACACGACTCCGCGAGCCGCGTCGTCGATGTGCAGGAAGTCGCGCCGTTGCGTCCCTTCAGAGCATTTCGCGGGTTCATTACGACGGAGCGCGGCGATCACCGCTCCCGGCATGCGGTGTTCGCTGGCCTCGGGGCCGAACAAAAAGAAGAGCCGCGCCCACGCCGTGCCGAGGCTGGCCTGCCGCATCGCGTCGAGGTACGCCGCCGTTGCCAGCTTCGTGCGTCCATAGAGTGTGCCCGGCCGGCACGGCGTCGTTTGCTCGGAGCAGGTTCCCGATGTCCAGTCGTATTCGGCGCACGATCCGGTGGCAACGATCCGCGTCCCGCCCGACTGCTCGAACGCGCGGAACAAGGCGACGGAACTGTGCAGCCAGTTGAGATTCTCCGGGGATGACCAGAACGCACCCGGCTCGGTACACCACGCCAGATGCAACAGATGAGTTGGCCGAACGCTCGACAGCAACGCCTGCATCTCGGACAGATCCCTCACGTTCGCGTGATGCCACCGAGTTGCGACGATGTCGGGTGGAGTTCGTCGCGTCACCGCGTGAACCTCAAACCCGCGGCTGGCCAGCAGCGGCAGACAGGATCGTCCGACGAAGCCGTTCCCTCCGGTCACCAGCACCCGTTTCATGTCCACTCCGGCCAAGACTGGTCCTGCGTTGAGATGACACTGATCGGTAGCGGCCAACTCACCTGAATCGCCGGATCGTTCCAGCGAATGCCGGACGAGTAACCCGGTACGTACTCGCACGACATTTGATAGAAGACCTCGGCGTCGTCCGTCAGTGTCTGAAAGCCGTGCGCGAATCCCGCCGGAATGTACAACAGGCGGTGATTGTCCGCCGACAACTCATAGGCCAGCCAACGATGCAACGTCGCGGAGCCGGGACGCAGATCGACGATCACGTCGCAGATCGCTCCCCGCGTGCAGCGGACCAGCTTGGTTTCGGCGTGAGGCTCGCGCTGGAAGTGCATCCCGCGAACGGTCCCCTGCCGCCGGTTGGTCGAAATGTTGCATTGCGCCAGGCGAGGATTCAGTCCGCGTGCTTCAAACTCGCGACGGCACCACGAGCGTGCGAACCCTCCGCGATCATCGCTGTTGAACTCCGGCTCGATCAGCCAGGCACCGGGCAGTTCGGAGGAAAAGAACAACACGTGGACGACTCCCAACACAGCCTGTTGAAAAACCGTGGGATAGGCTTCCAGCCTGTCGTTTTCATCGGGGAATCACAGGCTGGAAGCCTATGCCACTCGCACGTGCGGAATCGGGATGATGAATTTCCCACCCTGATCGCGATACTTCTTCTGTTGGGCCAGGATTTCGTCGGCGAAGTTCCAGGTCAGCAGCAGGCAATAGTCGGGTCGGTCGGTCGCCAGCCGGTCGGGGTCGCAAATTTTCAAGCGCGTTCCCGGCGTGTAGTGACCCTGCTTGACTGTGCTGCGATCGACGACGTAGTCGAGCGTGTCGGCTCCGATTCCGAAGAAGTTGAGCAGCGTGCTCCCCTTGGCCGAGGCTCCATAGACGGCGATCCGCTTGCCGTCGGCCTTGATCGACGCCAGCAAGCCGGCCAGTTCTCGACGTAGAGCTTCGACGCGCAGGCCGAAGTCGCGGTACGAGGACTCGGATTCGGCCCAGCCCGATTCCTCGACCAGCAAGGTTTGCACAGATTCTCCGACAGGGCACGTCCTGGCGTGGCGGGCGAAGATGCGCAGCGAGCCACCGTGAATCGGCAACCGCTCGACATCGACAATCTCCAGACCGTGACGTCGAAACAATCGATCGAGTGCAGTGAGCGAGAAGTAGCACAGATGCTCGTGGTAGATCGTGTCGAACTCGACGTGGTCGATCAGGTCCTTGAGATACGGGGCCTCAACCACGACGACGCCGTTCGGCTTGAGCAGCGTCTGAAAGCCAGCCACGACGCCGTTCAGATCGGGGACGTGGGCGAGCACATTGTTGGCGTGAATGACATCCGCCCGCTGCCCCTTCGCCGCAAGCTGCGACGCCAGGTCGCGTCCGAAGAACTCGCTGATGGTCGGAATCCCCTTCTCGGATTCGGCGACGCGGGCGATGTTGCGGGCCGGTTCAATGCCGAGCACCGGCACTCCCGCCCGCTTGTACCACTGCAACAGATACCCGTCGTTGCTGGCGACCTCGACGACCAGACTGCCGTCGTTGAGCTGGCAGCGATTGGTCAGGCTTTCCGCAATCGTTCGCGCGTGCTGCACCATCGTGTCGGAGAACGACGAGAAGTAGGCGTAGTCGCGGAACATCTTCTCCGGCGGCACGGTCTCGGTGATCTGCACCAGCGAGCAGGCCGGGCACCACGCCAGGTCGAGCGGCCACGTCGGCTCCGGCAGGCGCAGCTCCGCTTCGGTCAGCAGCGCGTTCGCCAGCGGCGTGTTGCCCAGCGACAGGACGCTTTTCAGGCCGCCTCGTCCGCAGGAACGACACTCAATCGGGGTGCTGCCAGTTGCTGGAAGTAGTTCGTGTACCATGCGATTGTCCTGCTCAATCCTTCGTCCAACGTAAAGAGCGGTTGCCAGCCGAGCGACGTGCGGGCCTTGGTGGCATCCAGAGACTGATGCTTGATTTCACAACTCGCCTCGCCGAGCACCTCGGGTTTGAGCGGCGAGTTCATCGCGGCGAGCACGCGCTCGACGAGTTGCAGCACGGTGACCTGCGTCTCGTTCGAGAGATTGAACGCCTCGCCCGCCAACTCGGGCCGGGCCGCGAGTCGTTCGGCCAGCATCATGTAGGCGGCGGCTCCGTCCTCGACATAGAAGTAGTCGCGGATGAAGGAGCCGTCCGACCGAATGACCGGACGCTGACCTCGCACCACCGATCGAATCGTTCCCGGCACGATCCGGTTCCAGTTGAGATCGCCACCACCGTAGAAGTTGCCGCAGCGCGTGACGATGACCGGCGAGCGGTACGTCGTCGCGTAAGTCTGGCAGATCAGATCGCTGCACGATTTGCTGACATCGTAGGGATGACGCCCCGCGAGCGCCGTCTCTTCGGTGTAGGGCAGAACGAGCGAATCTCCATACGCCTTGTCGGACGAGGCCGCGACGATCTGCTTGACCTTCGGGCTGCGACGACACGCTTCGAGCACCTTCCACGTGCCGCCAATGTTGGCCTCGAACGTCGACAGCGGATTGCGGTTCGCGATCCCGACGATCGTCTGAGCGGCGAGATGCATCACCGTCTCGACCTCATATTCCCCGAGCGTCCGCTCCAGACAATCCAGGTCGCACACGTCGCCGCGCACCACCGTGACCTTGTCGAGCAACCCGCTCCGATTCAACTCGGACTGCGGAACCCAGTCGCGCACGAGACAGACGACATCGGCCCCGGCGTTCACCAGCCGCCGAACCAGCCAGCCGCCGACGAGACCCGTCGCACCCGTGACGAAGACGCGCCGATCGCGCCAGAAATCTTGATTGATCGCACCGTCCATGGCACCCCCGACTAAGAAGCACGTCTCGACTTGTAGGATGGGCACTCTTGCCCGTCCGGCTTTGGTGACGGAGAGCGGACGGGCAAGAGTGCCCATCCTACGGAATTGTTGTTGGTTCTAAGCCGCCTTCGGCCGCACTTGAAACCTTGGTATCACCGCATCGCCACCCCAGGTCTGCCATGGCGCATCACCCGATTGCCACAACTTCTCCAGGTAGGTCTTGTCGCGCAGCGTGTCCATGCACTGCCAGAAGCCCTCGTGCTGATACGCCGCCAACTGGCCGTTCGCGGCGACCCGCTCCAGCGCATGCGATTCGAGACTGTCGGTATCGCTGGCGAGGTAATCAAAGATCGCGGGCTCGAAGACCAGGAACCCACCGTTGATCCAGCCTTCCCCGGTGACGGGCTTCTCGGTGAAGTTGTCCACCATGCCGTCGTTGATGACCAGGCCGCCGAACCGGGCGGGAGGACGAACGGCCGTCACGGTGGCGATCTTGCCGTGCGATTTGTGATAGGCCAGCAGGTCTGTCAGATCGACGTTGCTCACCCCGTCACCGTAGGTGAGCATGAACGTGTCGCCGTCGAGCAAATGCCTGAGCCGCAACAACCGACCGCCGGTGTTCGTCGTTGTTCCCGTCTCGATCAGTCCAACCGACCAGTCTTCGACCTCCTGCGTCTCGCGATGGAGCACGTTGCGGCCAAAGTCGATCGTCAGGTTGCCGTTGAGGTTGTACCGGTCGAGAAAATAGCTCTTGATGAAGTCGCCCATGTAACCGAGCGCGACGAAGAACTCATCGCAGCCGTGGTGGGCGTAATGCTTCATGATGTGCCACAGGATCGGCTTGCCGCCAATCTCGACCATCGGCTTCGGCCGCGCAACGGTCTCTTCCTGTAGCCGAGTCCCCATCCCGCCTGCGAGCAAGACCACACGCATGCTGCCCTCCCTGGCAAATCAAGTTAGCGGCGTCGGATTTTCGTCCGCGAGCTTTTAGTCGCGGGCAAATTTGAATGCAAGAGCACTTCGACGACGCACAAGAGTCAGGAGCCTGGAGTCGGGGCGCAGACCAGCAAGAGATCCTGTCTCCCCGCCAAAAAAACAGACGGCTCGGTCCATCCCTGGACCGAGCCGTCTGAATTGCGTCGCATCACCAAATCATTCGCCGCGGGCAGCTTCCTTGCCACCCGGCGACTGCGCCACGTGGGCGAATGACTTGCGGGGGTCAAGCTGCCGCAAGACCAACCGCACTTTCCAAGGCCCGGCATCCGTTCCGGCCTTGTCCGTCCGCATAGCCCGGTCGCCAGCGGAAACTTCCCTGTCCGTTATCCTCCCAATGCTCTCGCCGCCAACTCATCGAAGGCGGGCGTGTGTTCCGACATGAACCCTTCCCACGCTTCCTTGTCCCACAATTCCGCGTGGTCTTGAACTCCCAACAAATAGGCGTCTCGTTTCAGTCCCGCGTACTCCGCCAGTCGGTCCGGGATGCGGACTCGACCTTGTCCATCCAGATCGACTCTTTCCGCGGCTGAGTAGAACAACCGCAGATACTTCTGATGATTTCCCTCTGCTTTCAGCTTCGCCGCAAACAGCTCAAACCCCGGGATCGAGTAGACCACCAAGGACCGCTCCGTTCCCGGAGCAATCATCAGGCAATTGAGTTCTGACTCACCAAAATCATCGCGCAGCCGCTTGGGAACGGCGACACGCTTCTTGTCGTCGAGCATCCGCAGATATGTCCCCGTCAGTGCCATTTGCCACCACGTTTCCCCATTTGACCCCACGGGTGCGAGACTTTACCAATCGCAACGAATGAATCAAGTAGCACTTTTCGAGGATGGCTGATCCGGACCGAAAACTCGGACGCAGTCCATTGGTGCATAAGAGATTGAAGATTTTCAGAAAAATCTTCGCGAGGCGTGCGCAGCGCCGGAATCAGTCGAGTCGGGTGACTTGTCGATACAGCCGGGCGTATGCGGCGGCGGCAGAACAGACCGTATAGCATTGCCTCACAAGATCTTGTGCCGCAACAGCCATCTCGCGTGCCTGGTCGACTTCGTCCAAAGTGCTCCGCAGGCCGGTGGCCAGGTCCTCGAATCGGTCTGCCGGAACGAGGACTCCCGTCTCACCCGAACGGATCAATTCGGTGGAGCCTTCCACGGCAGTGGCCACGACCGGCAGACCCGCAGCCATCGCTTCGAGCAGCGCGTTCGACATTCCTTCCCAGCGCGAGGGAAGCACGAACGCGGTTGATGCTTTGAGCAGATCCGGAACATCCGCACGCTGGCCGACGAAGTGAATCGAGTTCGCGATGCCGAGTTGCCTGGCCTGGCCCTCCAACGCGGCGCGATCACGACCATCACCGACGATCAGGAAGCGACAGTCGCGATGATCGCGCAGAACAAGCGCGGCGGCTGTCAGCAGGACATCGATCCCCTTCTGTTCCTCTAACCTGCCGACCGTGATGAAGACCGGTGAGCCTGGCGGTATGCCAATCTGAGTCAGGTCGGCTGGGGTCGCGGACGCAAACAATTCGTAGTCGACTCCGTTGGGAATGACCGACAACTTGCGCGGACTGAGTCCTGTTTCCGAGATCGAGAAGTCGGCAACGCCCTGACTCACGCAGACGTTGTGATCGACGAGTCCGTTCGTCCACCAATCGATTCGGCCGTACCAGCGGCTGCGCCGATCGGCCACTCGGATTCCCGAGACGATGCGCGGGACTCGTGCCAACCGACCGGCAAATCTCCCGACGATGTTCGCGTGAAACAAGAAGGTTTGAAGCACGGCCGGTCGAAAGCGGCGCAGAGCCAGCGTGAGTCGCAGTAACACGCGCGGCAGGCTCATCACGCCCGAGCCGCCGAAGCATTCGACGGCCACTCCCCCCGCTTCGATCACGTCGGCAAAGTGGCCTCGCGGGCCGAGGCAGTAGACGCGCGGCAGCCATTCGTCTCGATTGAGTCCCAGCACGAGTTGGCTCAACGCCCGTTCGGCTCCGCCCCGATCGAGTTCGGTGATGCAGAACGCGATCGGAATCGGAGCCGGCTCAACCGTCGTCTTCATGAAGGGTTTCCCTGCGAGGCGCGACGCCCTAACTTGTTGACGCCCGATCGATCCCGTTTTGAATCCGAAACCGCAACGCGAGTCACGGCGTGCCCAACCTCGATCACCTGTCGGCCTACGACTATACGCTGCCCGAACACCTGATCGCGAAGCAGCCGCTCCCCGAACGAGACGCCTCGCGGCTGCTCGTCCTTGATCGGCAGACGGGCGAGATCGCCCATCGTTCGATTCGTGACCTGCCCGATCTGCTGACCCCGGGAGATTGCCTCGTCTTCAACAACACGCGCGTCCTTCCCGCGAGACTCTTCGGAACCCGGGCCGCCACCGGCGGGAAGTGGGAGGGACTCTACCTGAGCAGCGATCCGCAGGGCCATTGGAAACTGATCGGCCAGACGCGCGGATACCTCAAAACGGACGAGACCGTTCTCGTGCGATCGGCCACGGGAGAAGAGCTTTCCTTGAAGCTGATCGGCCGCGAGCCCGACGGCATCTTCGTCTTCGAGCCGTCACTGTCCGGGACGGCTGTCGATCTCCTCGCGCGGTTTGGGACGCTGCCGTTGCCGCCTTACTTCGACCGCCAAACCCCCGAGGCCAACGATTGGGAACGCTATCAAACCGTCTTCGCGAGCCACCCCGGTTCGGTCGCCGCGCCGACGGCCGGTCTCCATTTCACGACCGAGTTGCTTGCTGCCTGCCAGGCGAAGGAGATCACGCGGACCGAGGTCACACTCCACGTGGGGCTGGGCACGTTTCGGCCGGTCGCGGTCGAAAACCTTGCCGAGCACCAGATGCATTCGGAATGGTGCGAGCTGTCCGCAGCAGCCGTTCACGAAATCCAGGCAGCTCAAACTCGAAATGGTCGCGTCGTGGCCGTCGGCACGACGAGTCTGCGAACGCTGGAATCGGCCATGCTCCACGGTGGCCTGCAAACGTGGAGCGGCGAGACTCGGCTGTTCGTTCGTCCGCCTTATTCGTTCCAGATTGTGGACGCGCTGCTGACCAATTTTCATTTGCCGAAGTCGACGCTGCTGATGCTGGTCAGCGCGTTTGCGGGAGCAGACTTGATTCGCGAGGCTTACCGCATTGCAATCGAAGAACGCTACCGCTTCTTCAGCTACGGAGACGCAATGCTGATTCTGTAAACGCCCAAGACTTCAACAAGAAGATGGTGGACAAGAAAATGGGAGAGGAAAAACCGGGACTTGGTTTTCATTTTCTTGTCCACCATCTTCTTGTTCCTTTCGGTTGCGGTTGAGCCGCACTTTCTGTTTCCCTTCACCGGAGTTTCTCATGATTCGACATTTCATTGTGCTCGCGACCCTGGCCGCTTTCGGAGTCTTCTCGGCCGACGTGCGAGTTCACGCCGCCGACCCCGTTCGAGTCGGGCTGCTGGGCATCGATAACTTTGGGTCGGTCGCCTACACGGAGTTCCTCAACCGCCCTCACGCCGAAGGGGTCTTCGAGGGGGTGCGGGTTGTCGCGGCGTACCCGATCGGCAGCGACGACTATCCCGACAGCGACAAGCTCGTCGAACAGTGGAAGAAACAGCTATTGGACATGTACCAGAAGCCGAAGGATCCGAAAGACGCCGTCCCGCCGATTGAGATGGTCAACTCCGTCGATGAGCTGCTCAAGAAGTGCGATGCGGTGATGATCTTCAGCATGGACGGCCGCCTCCATCTGAAGCAGGCGACGGCGGTGCTCAAGGCGGGGAAGCGGTTGTTCATCAGCCGGCCGCTGGCCTCGTCCCCGGAAGACGCGATCGCCATCTTGAAGCTGTCCGCGGAGACAAAGACGCCGTGTTGGAGCAGTTCGCAGCATCGGTACAGCACCGGCTTCAGCGGAATGAAAAACCATCCCGAAGTGGGCCGCGTGATTGGCTGCGACGTCTACGGCGGGTGGACCGTCAACGCTCCCGAAGCCGACAAGTTCACCCGACCGCTGCACAGCATCGAGACGCTCTACACGATCATGGGCCCGGGCGTCGTGTCGGTGACGTGTACTTCCACGCCGACGGCCGAGTCGATCACCGCCCTCTGGAACGACGGTCGCGTCGGGACGTATCGCGGCATCAAGGAGGGAGCGGTCAAGTACAGCGCGACGGTCTTCGGCGAGAAGGGCGTCTCGACCGCCGGCATCTACGGTCACGGCGTGCCGGTCAACGGCGTCGTCCCGACGACCGACAAGTACGTCGGGTACGAGGGACTCGCGATCGAGATGGCCAAGTTCCTCAAAGGAGGCCCGGTCCCCGTCAGCCCCGCCGAAACCCTGGAAATCTTCGCCCTGATCCAGGCGGCCGAAGCGAGCAAGGCCCAGAACGGAGCGGTCGTCAAGCTGCAAGACCTGTCGAAGAAGCTCACCGAGTGACCTCTGTGAGAGGCATTTTCGTTTAGCCGCCACGCCAACGGCATGCGCGCGATCAACGATTCACACCTGCCCACTGCCTACTGCCTACTGCCCACTCCCCACTGCCTACTCCTTACTTCCTTCCGGCAGGAGGTCGGCGATGTCGGCGGGGTTGCGGAGCCCTTGCAGGATGGCCATCAAGATCGGGCCAGCGCTGTAACTCAGCGGTTCGAGGAGCAGGTCGTCGGGGGTGGTAGGAGCGGCGCGCAGGCGGTCGAGCGAGTCGGCCAATGCGGACCACTCGGCATCGCCGCTGGCTCGCATTCCCTGTTGGTGTTGAGCCAGCGCGTCTGCGGCTTGCGGGTTGTCGGTGCGGAGTGCGGCGACGGCGATGAGGATGAATTCGGCCCACTGGCGGCGGAGTTCGTAGCGGGTGCCGGCGAAGTTTTGTTTGGCCTCGCGAGCGAGCCGCCGATACCAACTCGCTTCGGCCGCGGACTGCTCGGCGGGGGGAACACTGGTGAGGAGGTCGCGAAGGTCCGCGAGGTGCGGCTCCGTCGGCAGCGGTCTCTCGCTCCCGTTCGGTGACTGCGCGTTCGCCGCAGCGATCTCCGCGAGGATGCTATAGGTTGTCCAAATCTGCGCCGCGTCGGGGTCGAGCGTGAGTTGGATTTTCAATGCGTCTTCGGCGTGCTGCCGGGCTTCGGTCCCACGACCGGACTGAGTCCGCAGCAAGTCGGCCAAGTTGTTGAGATGTCCCGCGAGCTGTTGGATCTGCCCGGTTTGACGATCAGCGGCAATCGCTTTGCGATACCACTGCTCGGCAGCTTCGGGACGCCCTGCATTATTGGTCACGATCGCCAATTGGTTGTAGGTCATCGCGGCGACGGCCAAGTCGCGGCGGCCTTCATTGAGTCGGGCGGCTTCCTTGTAGTGCCGCTCGGCCTCGGCCCATTGGCGAGCTTCTTGGTAGACCCTGCCCAACTGATGCCAAGCGGTGGCTTCGGTTTGAGTCTCGCCGAGTTCCGTGAACAACGTGAGTGCCTCTTCCCACCGCTGCGCCGCTTCGGACAGATTTCCTTCGGTCATGGCCAGCGTGCCGAGTTGGCTGAGCACGACGCCTTCACCGCGGCGATCATTCAATTCGTGAACGATTTCCAGTGCGGCTTTGTAGCCGTCGCGCGCTGTGGAGAATTCGCCCAGTTCGATCAAGGAATCGGCGAGGTCTGTGTGATGTGTTCCTTTCAACCGTTTCACACTGTCGGTCTGTTCGAGGGATTCGATTTCGTGAAGGGCTTGGCGTTGGAGTTCGGCGGCCTGACGTGGCTGACGGCCTACTTGGAAGCAGCGGCCCAGGCGACCGAACGTCGCGCAACGCTCATAGCTGGGCTGTTTGCTGAGCGTGGCGAGGATGTCTTGAAACACGGCCACGGCTTCTGCGAGTTGACCTTGGTCGAAGAGTTGTTCGCCGACATTGGCGCGTGCCAGGAACCACGTTGGCGAACCGGGCGTCCCCAGCTTCGCTGCGGCGGTGGTGAGTTGCTCGGCTTCGCGCTGACGTCCGAAGTTCCGCAGGAATTTATTGACGTTGATGACGAAGTCCACCGCGTCGGAGTCGGCTGCCGCGAGGGAGGCGCGGACGACGTGCAGCAGGTTGGGGAGTTCGCGCGTCACCACGGCTCGCGTGGCGAATGGGTTCGTGGGGTCTTCGTCGTACAGCGTGCAGGAGAGTTGGTAGTAGTGTTGACGGAAGCGGTCGAGCAGCGCTTGGCGGTCGGACTCGGTGGTGGTCGCAACGAGTTCGGCCCACAACACGGGGGCCAGCGTCGGATGGAATTTCAGAAACGGCACCGCACGACCGGTCACGCTCTCCACCTCGACCAACGCCGCCCCCTCCAGTTGCCGCCGTAACTCCGGCCACGTCCCCGCATCGACTCCCGCCAGCGATTCCGTCCGCTGAGTCACGGCTGCGAGGCGTTGCCGAATGCCTTCGACTTCCGTCCGAAACCTTGCGGCTTGCTCAGTACCGAGGACTTCATCGAGTGCGGCGATCGGAATGGTGATGTCATCCGGCATCTTTGCGCCAAGCGCGCGCAGCAACGGTGCCGCATCGTCGCCGGAGTCATACGCCTCCAACCTCGCGCGGACGTCGGCGGCTTCCGGATGATCTTCGATCGAACCCAGCCCGGTGACTTTGACGATCATGTCCTCCATCGCTCCCCCCTGGAAGACGCCGAGGCGCGGGAGGAGTTGACGGGACTGCTCGTCGAGATGGTCCAACGAGAGTTGCAAGGAGGCGATCAGGCTGCGCGGGGTTCCTTTGAGGTCGGGATCGGTGGGATGGGCGGGGGGGCCGACGCTGGCAGCGTCGGCCCCGGCGAGCCGTGTCTCCCAGCGCGACAGCACCTCGTCGATGTCGCGGGTCTTGAGTTGCTCGGAC
>JANODP010000325.1:0-4794 GCA_031412755.1 Schlesneria sp.
GAATCGTGCCCTTGAGGTCCTCCGTGACTTGCTCCGACATGGCCTCTTCCTTGAGACTCGCGTTCAACCGGCTGCTCCCAATCCGCCTTCTATCCAATCTCCCACCTTTGCCGGTAGATCATTTTCACGCTGCTGCCTTACCTCCCGTAGCGCGCTGATCTCCGGCGCAGGATTCTTTCCGTTTTAATTAAGCGTCGACCTATTGGATTGGAGGCAACTTACGAGATGCCGATTCCATCTGTTCAGCAGGCTGGTCGCCGCTGTCTGTTTTTCCTGCGAAAGAAGTCGGTCGGGGACAGTTGCTTTCACACAAAGCGGTTGTACTCGTCCAAGGCGTTGGTGGTTCCAACCGTTGTGATGCTCTTGGCGATCCACGCTGGAATGCTGGCGTGGGCCGCGACCAAACACAGTCCCACGATGCTGGAACCCGCGTTTCTCGTCGCGGGAATCAGTCATTGGAAGTTTGGGACATTCGAGTTGTTTCGCGTCAATCCGCCACTGACGCGCATGGTGGCCGCTTTACCTGTGATGGCCGCGGGCTGCGAAACGGATTGGTCTGCCTTTTACGAGGCACCAGGGGCACGCGCAGAGTTTGCACTTGGTTCCCGCCTCGTGGCCGTCAATGGCGAGCGATCGTTATGGCTGCTCACACTCGCACGTTGGAGTTGTATCCCTTTCAGCCTGATCGGCGGCCTCTTCTGCTTTCTGTGGTCACGGGAACTTTGGCAACACAGCGGCGCCGGACTGATCGCCCTGGCACTTTGGTGCTTCGACCCCAATGTTCTCGCACATGCTGAGTTGATCACCACGGAATCGGCCGCAGCCGCTTTCGGCCTCGGAGCCGGCTATTTCTTTTGGCGGTGGCTGAAGCAACCCACTTGGAGTCGAGCGTTTGCTGCCGGCTTGTTTCTCGGACTCGCCGAACTGACGAAGATGAGTTGGCTGGTGCTGTTTGGTCTGTGGCCCGGATTGTGGCTGCTCTGGTATTGCAGCGCACCGCAAACGGCCGTTTCGCGTGATGGGCACGATCAGTCAGCCACGCCAGCAGGGACCGGACCCGGGAGAACCGGCAGTGCGCGAAAACAAGTTGCACAGTTGGCGATCATCGTCGCATTCGGGGCATACCTGATTAATCTTGGATACGGCTACGATGGTACTTTCACAAAACTGAAAGATTTCAACTTCGTCAGCCATACCCTGACCGGAAAGCAACCGGGAACACCGGGCAACCGTTTCACGGGAACCTGCCTTGCGAATCTCCGGTTGCCGATGCCGAAATCGTACGTGCTCGGATTCGACACACAGAAACGGGACTTCGAGGACTACGGGCGTCCCTCGTACCTGAGAGGCGAATGGAAGCTGGGTGGTTGGTGGTACTATTATCTCTATGGTTTGGCCGTCAAGACTCCTCACGGCACGCAGATCATTGTGGCGGTTGTCGCGTGGTATCTGTTGCGCCACCGGCCCGCCAAGAACGACTCACTCCCGGGGCGTGATCACCACGCAACCGATCCCATCAGCGACCACTCGATCCGACCCCATTGGTGCGACGTTGTCGTCGTTCTCGCGCCTGCAATATCCCTGCTGTTGCTTGTCAGTTCTCAGACTCAGTGCAACGAACATCTGCGTTACATTCTGCCCGCGTTCGGCTTCGTTTTCGTGCTTGCCGGCGCCGCCGCTGTGATCCTCCCCTGGCGCCGCTCTCTCGTGGCCGGCTTCATCCTCGCGTGCCTGTGGAACACCGCCTATTCGTCGGTCGAAAACCATCCGCATAACATCGCCTATTTCAACTGGTTGGCTGGTGGTCCCGCCAATGGCTATCGGCACCTTCGTGGAAGTTCGCTCGGGTGGGGGCACGACGTACTTTCACTCGCAAAGTGGATTGAATCACGGCAACTCAATCCCGACACATGCTGCGTGCTGCTTCCCACAACCTACGACATCGGAGACATCGGATTCTCAGTTCCCGCCAGATCGATCAAGTCACCACTGGATGCCCCGAATCTTGACAGGCAGCGGTTTGCTAATGTAATTTGCAACAGGTCAATTTGCCCTAGGTGCCAACACGGAACGTGCTCTGGCATCCCCGACTCCCCGGAACTCAGCGTCTGTTGGTGCATGTGGTTCGGAGATTCGGGAAATGGATCAACATCTTTTTTCAGTCAGGGAGCAAAGCCATGAGAAACACAATCCTGATCGCGTTCTTGCTACTCGGTGCCGCGACGCACAATGTCGAATGCCGCGCCTCATCGGACAGCGATGGTGAGTGCGACATCATCGATGGGGGTACCAAATATCATATGACTCTGACCAGGGCGGGGATGAAAGATGTCTTCTACATCAACGGTGAAGACTGCGGCGGCGCCCACAAGACTGCCAAGGGGAATCGCTTCTACGCCCATATCCATGTTGCGGCCTGGCCACTGGGCGCCGGCGAAATGTATACCGACGACACGGGAAATCAGCGGGCGGTGACAAATGACAAGATCAACGCCTACTGGGACGATCATTTCGGTGTGACCGCCACGCCTCCGTCCAGCTACACCCGTACCGGTGCTCCGAGCCTTCAGACGAACTGCTATGCTTATGCGATGGGGCTTAGCGTATGGGTCAACGATCCCGCATTTCTTTATGCCGACGATTATGAGAATTGCAGCCCTAAAGCCGGTGCGATAATCCCTGTTCCGGGGCACTGCATTAAGGTCGAAACGATCTGCAACAACGGCGAGGGATTTGAGCAGATTGCGAGTACAAAGGAGAAATTCAGGGAGAGTGCAATCTACGGCATTCTGTACTACTGCCCGGGAGGAAGGGGCGGTCAATGCATGTGCAAGAAGCCCTAAATGTCGTGGCAATCCATCGGTCAACACCAGGCAGGTGAAGGGGTCGGACCGTGCATCCGAACGCCGGCCGTTCAGATCAATGGATCGTCCAATCAAAGTTGGTTGTTCTTCGGAAAGTCCGAGTCATGGGGCAGGGTCAATATCAGGTGGAGGTACGCGTGTTGTCCACCAACATGGTACTGGCCTGCGGGTGAACACGCGGCCAAACACGATTCCCTGCGAAAACTGGCAGGTGTGATAACAGCCGAAATCGCGGTTGCGATGCGCTTGATGGCGCACTCCGTGGTGCCCGTTCGGGCTCGTTTCCGTTGGTTGTGTACGGCTAACTGGCAATGAGAACACCGCCAGAACAATGGGGCCGATAGTTATGAAACGATCTACGCAATGGGTCTTGGTGGCGATTGTCGTCATCGTGGCATTGAACGCAGCGATCATTGCCGGACGTTTTCGTCGGCCCCAAGCAGTTGTGCCGCTGGCCCCGGGAAACTCCGCGCCCGCTGTCTCTCGTGATGGCGACTCGATACATCGTGAGCGTTCCCGAAAAGAGATCGAACAAGTGTCGACTGAGTCACTGGACGAGTTAATGGCGGGTTTGGCAAAGAAGGACGTTTACTTCTATCCCGGAACCGGCCGTGGTGAGCGTCGTGGTCAACGTCACTTTGAATTGGTTCTTGCGAACCGGAGATACGACCGCGTGCGTCGCATGCTTTCGGAATTACCCCGTGAGAAGCGATTTAAGATCTGTCAGACAATGCTGGACGATTCTTTAGGGCGGCATCGCAGCGCGATTTTGCGAATCATCAACAGCTACGAGGACCCGGAGGCAGAAAAAAACGACGTGTCCCTCATCAGTACGCTGTTGGGAACCTGCTCTGCGACGTTGCTGCTGGCGGAATTCGATGAGCGCTCGGCGATGGTGAATGCATTAAAGCGAATCGACTCGCTCTCAGCCGAAATAGAGTCCCGCATCAGCGAAAGCAAAAACCTCCCTGCGGGGCCGATTTCCATGATTCGCAGTTGGCTTGGCCCGGATAGTTCGTACAGGTTGAGCGTTTGCGCGTGTGCTTTGAAACTAAATGGTTTGTCGGCGGAATTTCAGGACGGCGGCGATCTGGCTTGGTTGGCACCGAATCTGGAATTCCGCGAAGTAGCGCTGACACAATGGGACGCGGAGCCGGGAACATTCGATCTCACGCACCGCCTAGAGGGTGTCCCGACTGATACGAGCAAGGATGTCCGCCGCTACGACGTTCTTGATTGGAATACAATGGAAGCGTCTCAACCGGAGAAACAGAAGGAGCTGACTGAACGCTTTTTCAAATGGGTGCTTTCAAAGGTGCCCGGGCATGGCTGACGACAATGGGGCGATGCCTGTGGAACGGCAGAAAGGCCTGTCTTTTGGCAAGCTGACACATCGGTGATGTGTTGTAGCAAGTGAGAACGATCGAACCTCGCTCACGTCTTCTCCTTCGCCATTAAAAAGCAACTTGTACGGGCTGGCGGACAACTGGCGGACTGGTGCGTCGACGAAGTGCCGGTTGTTCACTTGGAGCCGGTGGAGCGGCGGTTGGGAACCCGCGGTGCCGACAACCAGTTCACGTGGACGACGGGTACTAAATTGGAGGAGCACCGGACGACTGTGGCTCGTGCTAAGGGGTTCGCGAGTCTACTATCTCAGCGCCCCGGCCGACTCGGAAAGCTGGACCCTGATCAACTTCAGCGACCTCGGTAATGAAGTCCTCTGCCAACTGCTCTTCAATCTCCGCAGTGACGACCTCGCCGCCGAAGCTGCCGCCAGCCTGACCATCCGGGCAGGGCCATCGCCTAAATCACAAAGCCGAGTTTGGTAAAGAGTCGTTGAGATTGTCGTGTGAAGCTGCGGGTGGTGGCGGCGAGATTGACGGTTCCGATCAGCCGATGCCAATTGAGTGCCGCGTTTCGGAAGGCGGCG
>JANODP010000326.1:0-30770 GCA_031412755.1 Schlesneria sp.
GGTTCGACAAGGAGCGATTGCCGCAGGGAGTGGCCTTCGACGAAAAGACGTCTCTCCTGCGGATCGACCAGCCGTCGCAGGCGGTCTTCGACGCGCTGCTCGAACTGTCACCGGACGCTCCGTATTGGCGGGCCATCACCGAGCTGCACAGGGAGACGAACGTGCCGCTGTGGGGCGGGTTCTCTTCCGTGCCGCTCGAACTGATGCCCGAAGGAGTCACGATTCCAGAAAGCCTTGGTCCGACCTTGCGTCACGACGTGACGCTCGGTGTGGTGACGGCCTATCAGGCGCTGACGAACGAGACTCGCGATCAACTCATTCGCAACACGCCGACCGGTGCGTGGTATCGTGAGATCGAACAGGCCCGCGGGATGTCACGGCGCGCGTCGGCTTTATTCGTCGGCGGCGGTGGCTACATTTTTCCAAGATGGTTCCTGAAGGAGTTCCCCGGCAGCCCGAACATCGAGGTCGTGGAACTTGATCCCGCCGTCTATCGTGCCGTCGTGAAGGAACTCGGGCTGACGGAGGTAGAACAAAAGCGGATCGTCACAACACTGGGCGATGCGCGGAACTTCGTCGATGACCGGCTGCGCGAAAATCAGAGACTCGTCGCGGCGGGAAAGCCCCCGGTGCGGTACGACTTCATCTACGGCGACGCCTTCAACGACTTCAGCATCCCCGCGCATCTGACCACGCGTGAGTTCCTGCAAGACACTCACGACCTGCTCGCCGACGATGGCGTCTATCAGGCGAACATCATCGACATGTATCCCCGCACCGAGTTCCCCGGCGAGACGGTCGGTGAGAGCGAAGTGGACTACGAGGGCCGTCTCCCCAAAGGTCTCGCCAACATGACACTGACCGTCGGCCAATACGAACCGGCCCCGCGACGTTACGCACCGTTGGAAATCAAATCGCTCAACAACAACCGTTATCGGTTGAGATCGAAACGCACACTGACACTTGCCGATCAGCACCGATTGTCGGGAATGTCGCCCGATCGGGTCGAGGTTTCCAAGACCGAATCCGCTTCAGAGAAGGAGTTTCTCGACAACGATCCACAGGCGTGGTGGCCAGTGATTGAACAACTCGCCGCTCAAACTCGGAAAAAGAAGCCATTCCTCGGAATGATTCCGGCGGCGCTCAATGCCACGGGAGGACCCCTCACGGGATGGAAGCCCGCCCGCCCACCGTTTGAATGTGTTGAAGTCTGCCGACTGGAAGGCGATCAGTACGCCCTCGGGTTTCGCGGCATCGTCTCGGATGAATACCAGCAGAAGTTGATCGACCTCGAACCGCAGAATTCCACGTGGACGGCGGCGGTTGTGGCGGCGGCAAAGAAGTCGCGCGAACCGGGCACCGGGCGGTTTCTCGGTCGCTATGTCGCCACGGCTGCGAAGGTCTTTCCGAACATTTACGTCTTCAGCACGTCGCACGCTCAGCCGGACAGCGATCGCGACACGTTCGTGATGGTCTGCTCGCGCCAGCCGCTCGACTTGACGCACCTCGCCGAAACGGGCGAATGGAAGGGCAAACCATTCGCCGCGATCGAGACCAGACCGGGACAGAAGGAGCCTGCGCTGAGCGGCCAGATGAGCGCAGTCCACGCGCTCTCCGAGGGACATCTGCTCACGGACGACTTCGCGCCGGTCGACAATCTGCTGCGCCCGGTCTTCGCGCAACAGGAGTGAAGCGCGACTAAGCGGCCGACATCCCGGGTCGTGGTAATTGCTCCTGATTTGACGGTCAGAATGGAGACTATTGAGTTTCCAATGTCCTCCGATATTCGACGAAGTCGCGGAAGTCATATCTGGTCCCGCCCGAAACCTGACCTTTCTCAAGTTTCGAACGATCGACGATGAAGAAGCCACGGTGCTCGGGTTCCGGAAGGCCGTTCAGCGGGCCGCCAATTCGAATCGCAGGCACAGCCGGGTTCGTGGTGCTGTCCTCGACCGCCTGAAAATACTTGACCGAGATGAAGATCGCGAAGGAGTTGCTGCGGGTTGTGGTATTACCCGCAATCTTCGACAACAGGCGATTACGGATGAAGGGATCAACGCCCCCGTTTGCGTGATCGGTGGCATTGCCGATTTCGAGGAGTCGTCGCTTGCTTCCGGCGACGGACGTGTCGGCGGGCAGACTTCGAAGAATCGTATTCTCCACGCTGGCATGCTTCACGGGAGGGACATTCGTGTCGTAGGTATAGCCCACGTCCGACAAGCTTCGGAATGGATTGGACCCCGGCAGACCCGGCAACGCCACACTGACCCGCTGCGCCGGAGGGACCGTAGAAGCAAAGTACGGATCAATCCGGTCGCGACTCTTCAGGAACTGATCCCACCAGTCGCGAGCCGTTCCCTCGAACTGGTCGTACAACTCACCTGCATCGGGCTCGACCTGATGGTACGGCGCGCCGGCAGGATTGGTCCCGTCAATCTTGAAGATCATATTGCGTGAATCATCCAACAGCGCGGCGAAGTTGTCTGCAAAGCGGAACGTGTTCAGATTCATTCGTCCCGGGACGCGTGGAATGGACAGGTCCGTGCCGATTCCCAAATTGCGATTGGTGCGTGTCGGAACTTCGAGGAATTCCAGCAGCCGATGCCAGCGATTGTCCAACGTCCGATCGGGAGTCATCGCACCGAAATTGTCCGGATGTTCGGGCAACAGGAATTTGGCCGCCGCTGACTTGGCGATATCGTCGGGAGCAGTACTGCTCACCTGCCCTTGCGGTGTTTTCTTGTTCACATCCCTCATGTACGCCGTGACCTTGCCGGGGCCAAATACAGGGACCAACAGCAGGTCCATCACGGAAGCAAAGTCGCGATCAAAGTGCGGCTGCCAAATACTGAATGGCGAAACAAGATTGCTGTTGTCCGCGCCAATGGTGTTGGCTGTGGAGGGTGTCTCTGCATGATATCGCTCACCTTGGCTCGGCGGGGTGCTGGCATCCAGCGATGGTGGAGTGGAGTCGAGTGGTTGCGAGCGTTCGCGGCTGGTCAATTTGGCAAGCAACGGCGGAATCGTCGTGGACGATGGGGATGCTCCCGCGTCGAACAACCTAAATGATTGTTGGGGTGAACCGCTCGTTCCGCTGCTGTCGATGGTCATCGAGTCGACTTCGACCCACGGATTGTCCGTGGTCGTGGTGACCTTGGTCCGTGTCGGATGCGCCCGGCGGCGGAGAACGAATTTGACCGGAGCAGTCACACTGCCGATGGGAGTTGCGCCGGTGAAGGCACTGAGAAATGCACCGGGAGTATTGGTTAGATTTCCATTGCTTTCGTCCTCAATCATGAAGGCTGAGGATGCCGGGGTGGCTTCGATCAAATCGAGATCGCAGTCTTTGCCGTTGGGGGCAATCTGCACTAGAGCGCTCCCCCAACTGGGATCGACCCCGAAGGTACTCCGCTTGAATGTCGAGCCGGTTGAGACGGCGGTATCGGCGTCGGTTGAGCCGATGACATAGGGTGCGGCACCCGAAAGAATTGTTCCGGTCTTAAGACTTAACCGCCGTTCCCACGCCGGATTCATGCCGCTGGCATCCTGCTTCATCACGATCTGCCAGGCTTCCTTGCTGTCGAAGTTGATGTCGAACGGTCCGTGGTTGCGAAGCTCAACATAGACGAAGTGCCGATCGGACGATCCCTCGTCGTAACTGGTCTGAGAGTGATCGGACATGGACGCCGCTTGCTTGGCTTGAATGGCCAGGGCTTCACTGATGGACAGGTCGAGCCGTTCGACGCCGAAGACTTCGGCGCGGTTGCTCTCACCCGATGAGGTGTAAGCATCGTCATCGAGATTCCAGCCGTCGCTCAGGTCCGTGTCATACTCGAACCGCGTGATGATGTCGTCGCGGTCCATGTCATCGACGAGGTTGACGGCGAATTGCGCCATCTCAGCGAGTTTGGTCGTGGTGTAAGGTGTGACAGGCGTCGGTGACGATCGGTTGGTCCGATCCAAATGCATGGCAGTGTCGATGTTGTCATTTCCGTGGCCGAGCAGATACAGCAGCACGTAAATATCGCGGGCCATCTGCTGGCGGTCACGTCGCGCCCAGTACTCGTATCCGGCCGTCGTCGTCGGTGGGTAGACAGTCACGCCCGGAGCGGAATTGATGGTCGCCGCGCCGGGGTCTTCCGGGTGTGCCCACAGATTGCGGAACTCCGTCTGATTGCTGCTCGCGCCCGTCAGCAACTGATTGAGGCTCAGCTTGCGTTGCAGTCGTGGCGCCGTCGGCTGTGTTCCCTCCTGTTCGATTTCCAACAGATACCGCACTGCCTGACGGAACGGATCCTCGGCCAATGCGGTGGTCGCGTAACGGGCCACCGAACCGAACTGAGGAGGGAACATGGACTTGGTCGACGTGGGATCGATGCTGAATTCCCACGCTCTGCCATAGGCCGCGTTGGCTGAGACAGACGGCAGACCAAAACTTTTGCGGTCGTTGCTCAGCGTGGTGAACTTCTTACGAATGTTTTCACCGCGCACATTGTCGGTCGTATCCTTGGCGAAATTGAACGGCAGCAGTTTCGACAGGCGGGTGGAAACATTCAACCGGTCGATCTCGGTGTTGCTCAGTTGCAGGTAGAGCATCTCATCCGGCTTGAACACATTGTCGAAATCCCGCTTGTCTTCGGCGTAGAAGCCGATTTCCTGCGGATCATCACCTAGGCCCTGCGTCAGCGTGTTCGTCATCAGGCCGGACTTTTGCCCCCACTTGACGTTGCTGCTGGCGGAAGGGGTTGCGATGTTGCTGCCGTACCGGTTGTAGGCAATCCACTGATTGGCACCGGACGTGGACCAGTTGAGTTGCTTGGGGCTGGCCGAACTTTGATAGGAACCGAGTCCGCTGTGATCCAGCGGATGCTGAAATGAAGGAAACGGATTCGCCGTTGAGGCGGCCTGCGCCTGGCCCTCCGAAACATCGCCATTGTCGTCTTGCAGCGAGACGCCCGGTCGCGGCAGCGATTGGCCTCCAGAAGCCGCGAGTGTGCTGGCACTATAGGCCTGATAGAGCCGACCCTCTTCGCCATACACGCCAGGGTACAAATCTTGAACCGTCGCGCCCGAAAACTGGAGTCGTCCGATCTTGGCCCACAGGAGTTCCTGGTTGGCGGTCTCACCCCACGGCGGATTCGCGCCGCCCAGCAGCGTGGGTGTCGCACCGAAAAACGCCTGGTGTTGGGTGAACACCGATCCGCTGCCATCGACGCTGTAGCGGGCGTTGAGCGCCCAGAACGGATTCACTTCCGAGGGTCCCAATCCCAGGTTGGACCGTGAGATCGAGTTGAATGCCGAGATGGACGTGTCCCAACCAAACGGATTCGCGGTATTACTGACCGGTGTCGAGGCGGCCGACAGATCGTTCGGGCCGAATAGAATCTTGGCCAGGTTGCCGTGGGCCGTGAGGTTGACCAGCGCGTCCAGGTCGTGAATTGTGATCAGAAACATCGGCACATATTTGTTGCCCGCCGCATCCGACCGGACGCAATGGCCGAGGTCGATCAGGATCGACTCGCGAAAGCCGTCCCCGTCGTTGTCGTAATCGAATTCGATCGGATCGTCACCGTTCGGTGCCGCGGCCGAAGGTGTGGCAGACAGCTTGCTGTAGGCCCCCATGCGCCCCGCAACGGTTGGAGGTGGGTTTTTGATGGCCGTGGTGTAGTTGGGGTTCATCGGAAGAAAGGGAAAACCGGCCGCAAGCGGAGGAGTTTGAGTAGCAGCCTCGGCATCGGTGAGGTACCGGTTTACCGTTGCCCCCTGAGTCGGATTGACCGGAACAAACAGATGATTGGGGTGGGCGCGCATGCTCCGGGAGACCGTAGTCGCATCCTGATACCAATTCGTGTTGGGCGCTCCGCCCGCATTCCGCAGGATTCCCGGCACGAGATACGACGGTTTGACGACCTGATGGACGTTGCCGTTCTCATCCCGCACCTTGCCGACATAACACAGAAAGACATTGTTGATGTCGGGATAGGTGTAGCCGACGTCACTCTGGGGATAGCGGCTGTCCAGTATTCCATTGCCGTTGAGATCTTCACCCGGATCGAGAATTCCATTCCGATTCACATCTTCGGCCATGAGCGATCGTTCAACAAGGACGTCCAGTTGTCCGTTGTTGTTGAGATCTTCACCCGCGTCGAGATTACCGTTCCGGTTGGCATCCTCGTTCTGAGCCGCAGGTGAATCGTTGTATAAAAGGAGGTAACGATTGTCGGGTTCACCCGCCGTGCCATCATCGGGCAGGCCGTTCCGATTCTGATCGACAGCGACATTGTTTGAGGCATCGAAGATGACGTTGACCCCCTCACCGTTGAACGGGTGCAAATCGCCGGGTTTGTGCAGGCCGAAGCCTAGCGCATTCGACAGCAGTGAATGCCGGCTGCCCCACAGCACGCTGTTTTTGAATTGCGGGTTTGTCCCGACGATGATCTGTTCCAACGCGAAGTCGAACAGCACGTCGGCATCGAGACTGGGTTCGCCGTGTTCCTTGGCCGCTTCCGAATAGTATTCGGCGTTGCTCCGTTCCTGGGCCGAGAACGTGTAGAACAACACGCCCAGCAGCGCCAGGACCCCCATCAACACCATCACGATGAGGAGCGTCGATCCGCGTCGTTTGTCATGACGGGGGCGATTGAAATTGCGTCTGTTTTGAGTCTTGGCTGGCATGGCTTGGGTCTCCAGTTTCGTCTGCCCGGGCCCGCAGAGAAAAAGGGCGTGAATCTGTCGCGATCGCGACTCGTGCTGTGATTTGTCGTCGTGTTCAAAGTGGTCAGATTTCGCCGAAATCTGCTTCGCCGACCTCGGCGAGGTCGGCCTACAGGTCCCACCCTACGGTGTTCGTCTGATCGTCTCAGTCGACCAGTGAATGGATGATGGTCAGTTGTCGCAGTTGTTGAGTCGAAGCATCGATGAAACGAATTTCCAGTTTGATCGCCTTGAGCGGCTTGCGATTGTCCACCGCCTGCCAGGAGAGAGCGTTGTCTTCGACGACCAAGCCCGCCAGGCGCGGCCAGACTGGCTCATAGGTGTCGTCACTCGTGTTGCCTCCCTGCTGTCCCTTTCCCTTCCCTTTCCCCTTGGCCTTGGGAGCCCGATCTCGTTGGACGCAGCGATAATAAAACGGCGGGCCCGGATTCGGGATCGACAGATTTGCAACTGGCTGAGTGGGAAACACGATGTCGCCAAGGTTGTACACCCTGCCTGGCAGCCACTCCGACTGCCCACCATTATTCGTAGGAGTTGGTTCTGTGCCGGCCAGGTAGTCGGGGCGATACGTGATTGGGCGGAATGGAGGATGGTCTAAAGCAGGAGACGCGCCATCGATGTTGATCTGGGGATGCCATGTGTCAAAGACCGCATTGACGACGGTCGGTGCCGACACGGTGGCGGGCAGTCGCGGGCCATAGCTGGCATTGCGCCGCTTCGTCATGGAATAGTCCGAGGTGGGGGGCAGATTCGGATCACCGATGTTGACGAAGCCGCCGTAGTTGTCGTCCCAGACGAGGATGTCAAACGCATGGACATTCGACAGCAACAGGTCTTCGCCGCGCCGCTGTCCCTGACTGAAGTCGTCCGGCCCGGTGATCGTCTTGTCGTTTGGATCGAGCGTGAGCGCCAAAGTTGGATTGGTCGGAATCCGGCTTCCGCTCGTCCTGTCCTGCGGGTACTGGAAGTCGGGATCGGAACATTCCTGCAGCGTGAACCGCCCGATGAAATCGGCTGCAGCGGTGTCCGCTCGAAACTCCTTGGGCCGGCCGGCGTGACCGCTCGTCACCCCAGTTCCGAAGTGATGATGACCGAACCGTCGATACGGCAATGCGATGGCATCCACACCAGTTGCGCCGCTGTTGTTCAGCGAATTGGAGCCCAGGAAATGAGCCCCTGTTGGCACGTTGGAAGCGTTCTCGTTGTAGAAAGCCGAGAAGTCATAATCCGCCCAAAACGTGCTGCCACCCGGCGTGTACTGGTATGCCGGACCGGGTGAGATGGTCGGATCAAAGACATGCCGGGGAGGATTGTTCGTCGGGGCATCATCCGGTTCGGGATCTGAACCGGACTCGGCTTCTCGAATCAGCAATTGTCGACGATACAGATTGCCATTGCGGACGAAGTACACCACCTCGGCCACGGTCGAATCAGCCGTATTGTTGCCCCGTTGAAGATCGTCGTAATCCGGCTGATTCTCATAGGTGGTGGAGGTGCCGGTCAGGTTGAGTGCCTGGCCGTAATAGAGCGATTCGTCCTTGTTGCGGCTGGTGATGGTCGACATCACCGTGAGCTGCAACACGTCGTCGAGCGAGTTCTGTGGATTGTTCTCCGAGATGTAGAAGTAGCCCTGCCGGTCGCCGAAGTTGGATTCGGGCACAGCGGCACTTTCGCCCGCTGCAAACGGATAGGGCCAACGGAACGAGCGTTTGTCGAGATCGGCCTTGATGATCGTTTGCAAAGTCCGCGATCGCTGGTCGTTCTCGGCCAAGCCGCGCGTCTTGGCGATGGAGCCACCCGCAATCTGAAAGATCTCCGCGAACATCGCCATCATGATGAGCACGAGCGTCACCGCCACCAGCATCTCCACGAGCGTGAAGCCGCGCGCCGGAAGGTGGTGTTGAACGAAACTAGTCGTCTGCCGGCTTCGCAGCACAGTCTTCGATTTGGATTGAGTGCGACTCATGATGGGATGCCTTTCAGAGGCTGTCCGAAAACCGGTTCAGCCACGTACGGTGCATAAGTATTTTCTGGGGCGCCACGCTCACGGCTTGGCCGTGTCTTCACAACCACTCAGCACGGCCACGCCAAGCCGTAACCGTGGCACCCTGAAAACATGCGATAACAACTATTGAGATTCATTGATAACGCGCGTGCGAATCGGATAGACATCGACGATGTTCCTCATCAGCATCGCCCTGCCGTTGGGTGGACCAGTGGGAGTGCCGCCGGCGTTTGTCGGTGGTTGCGGACCGCTTTGCACGATTCTGTTTTCCACCCGCAGCAGGATCGATTTCGTATTGGCACCGAACGCCGATTGGTCCGGTGGATAGATGGTTCCCGTCCTGTTCAAGCCGGCCTTGGTCATCACGTTCGTCGGCGTGTCGCTCTCGAAGACATCGAGAATGCGATACCACCTCAGATTGTCGGCGTCGGTCACGTAGCCCCCCTTTTTGACGAACGGCTTCTCGCCAGTACCGTCGTACTGCAAGACGACCCAGTTGCGCGGAGTATCGTCCGAGCCGACAAAGCCGAGTTCTCCTGCGTCGTCTGTGCCATTCTGGCCGTCGTCGTCCAGGCTTAGCACGCCGTATTGCTCGTCGTAACCGCGATCGGTCACAGCGGTGAACGTGGCCGGATAGACCTGTTCGTCCTTGCTCGAGAACGGCCGTCGGAAAAAGACGACAACTTCCATTTGGAACGAATCCCCGTCGCGGCGCACGGATAGCAGCCACGTGTAGCGTCGCTCCTTCGTTTCGACGCGGGCACTGACCGGTGTGAAGCCGGTGGGTAGGGGACCGCTGCCGACGGTGGTTGCCGGCCAGGTGATCGTCTGCGATGGTGCCGTTCCGGAGATGGCACTGATCGACCGCACATGGCTGATCTTGCCTGTGATATCGAACAGCACGATTCGCGAAGGAAGGTAGCTTGCGGGTGTCGTGGGCGTCGTCGTTCCCAAGTCATACGGCAGGTCGCCCAGCGTGCAGGTGGATGCGCCCGCTGTGTAACTCACCTGATTCGACTCGACCTGGCTGATCCAACTGTCGGGGAGTGTGGCCGCATCGGCGGCCTGATCTTGATTGCTGGCTCCAATACCCGGAAACGCACGGATGTTCCGAGCCCCCGAAGGTGACAGAGATTGTCGCGGGTTTATGCCGTCGTTACCGAAAAAGTCACCGTTCGTCGCCGTTTGGCGAAAGCTGGTTTCGACGAGATGTTTCCCCAACGGGTCAACCACATAGTTTTGCAGCCGATAAGTCCGCCATTGAACTCCAGTCGCGACGACTGGGGTTGGGTCATTGGTCGTACCGCCATCGACAGTATTCCACGTCGGCTCGACTGACCCAGAAGTTCCCGCCTGAGTGCAAGAGAGCACGATCGACGGGGTGCAACATCCCGTGGGCGTGACCAGATCGCCAATAGCGTACGCCGTCGCCCTCTGCCAACCGGTACCAATGGTGTAAATCTGAGGATTCACCCCCAAAAATGCCTCGACGTTGTAACGCAGATTGGCTGAACTCGTCAGTTGCGTCGCCTGCAGGGACCGCAGCACCGAGATCGGGAACAGCGTCGCCAGCGACACGACGCCGATGCTCATCACGAGCAGCGAGATCAACACCTCGCTGAGCGTGGCACCGGCGGCTGACGTTGGTCCAACAGGGATTCCGTTACCGTGGCCGCACTCGCCAGAGTGCGGGCGAATGTCACGAAAACCCGCGTTCTGGCGAACGCGGCTACTTCTGTGGGTTGAGCGCATGATCGTTTTCATTTCCCGGCCACCTCGCCGGTCTCGGCATACTTGAATCTGTCGGACTGCGTCACGTCAGTATTGGGATGAACATGATGCGTTGAGATCGCGCCGGTGCGGGTGAACAGCGACAGGATCACCTTGTCACTTCGCTCGTAGGTGGGATCGGACGCATTGGTGGTCCACTTGCCGAACTCCGGCGCAGACGCCGTCGGATACGACGGGGGACTCGACCAGTACATCCGGTCTCGGTCGGCATCCTTCTGATCGGCGATGTAGAAGTGAATGATCCCGCGCTGCGCTGCGGTCCCAATCACCACGCCGCGCGGCGAGAACATCACATCCAAAGTGCTTTTGTAATCGAAACCACTCGGGTCGACCGGCGATGCTGTTGAGGGACGCTTCCAATAATCCGGCAGTCTGTTGCCGCGTCCCGATGCCGGCGTGGCGGCATTGACTTGTTCCACATTACTGCTGCACCGATCCAGATGAATGACAGCCCCCTTCGGCATCAGCACCGGATCCTGATTGGGCAGCACGGACGGGGGCAGCTCCAGCAGATAAGTCTGCGGCCCCGTCCCCTGATTGAACGCCGCCACGCTGTTCCCATCTGTGTTGCCCGGACGAGCGTAGTCGGTGGTCAGTCGCAGACGCGGAGGGATGGGTCCGCCGGAACCGGTGGCACTCGCGCTGGCCAGTTGCACCGTGTTGGTTACGGTGTACCAGTTGCCATCATTTGCGGGGATGCGAATGCGGGCACCATCTTTCAGCAGACCCCGGTTGTACAGATCGACCCACTCCGTTCGATAAGCAGTATTCGGGTCATTGTCAAAACCACGCACGATGACGGCGGGCGGGTTGTTCGGAGGCATGCTGACATAATTATCGGCGTCGCCATCGTTGTCGGCGTCCAGCCGTTCCAGTTGGATTGTTCCCCGCGTCCACGGATCGGTCGGAGCGATGAAGACCATGCTCGAAACGGTGCGGCTCGGAATAACCGTCGGGTCGAGCAGGAATCGCACGCCACGCGGGGACTTGGAATAGATCGCGCGGTCGCGCGCCCCCGCCAGATACGACTGAACCTGCCGAGACCCGGCGCGGATCTTGTCGTTGTTGACGTTCAGGTTGATGGCCGCAACTGTCATGGACGCAATCAGCACCAACAGGGCCACCACGACCATCAACTCGATCAGCGTGAAACCGCTCGAGTGTCGTGAAGCCCGCCGTGGGACGGCTCGGCGAATGGTGTGCATGCGTGACATGATCGAGTCCTCGCGACGAAGGCGAACTAGCGTTGGCGGTTGGTCAGGTTGTCGTTGATCGGGTTGAGTTCAATCGCGCTGTAATTCGTCAGCGCGCCGAGCCGGCCTTGGGCGGCACCCAGCGCCGGGCTGGTGGTGGGGTTGATCGTGGTCGGATTGAACGGTTCCTCCAGCCCCAAGACCCCGTCCGGCCCCGCCGATACGATCAAGAACGCGTGGTATGTGTCAGGAGTGCTAAACAGATTCTGGACAAATGTCATCGCGGAGATCGCTGCTGCCGAACCTTGCAATCTCAGTGTTTCATTGACGAACCGCCGCAATTGACCGGTGGGGTCATCGGGATCGCGCTCCAACGGGTCGAGCTCACCCGTCACTACGGCGGGCAGGCCCGACCATAGAACGCCCGCATATTTTCGCTCGATCGGTGCAAATGTGGTTGCGACCGAAGCCGTCGCGCCAATCGCCCCCACCGTGGTGGAGGACGTCCCGGGGCGGAACAAATGTGTTGGCCAGCGATAGAACCGCAGCGGACGTCCCCACGCATCGACGAACTCGTTCAAGCCATCCCCATCGGTGTCGCGCACCTCACTGGAACTGAACTCGCTCTCGTCCACCGGTGCGATGCCGTAGACCTCGGAACTGGTCAGAATCCAATACAGGAGCGCGGAGCTTTCGGTGGCGGGCTGATGGTTCGCCGTCACGTAGGTGACACCCACGGGGGGGGCTGGAGCCCCATTGGACTCGACGAAGTTCTGCGGAAAACGCGTGCGGAAAATCTGTTTGCGGACCATTACATCCAGTACGTTATCCGGCGGGGCGTATTGGTAAGTTTGAAACCAAACGCGCCTCCACTGGTCGATGGCCTGTTGCCGGTTGGTTTTTTCCATTGCCCGATTGAAGGCGTCAATCCGCTGCTGCATCAGGCCGTGAATTTTCAAGAGGGTCGCCTGAGTGGCTCGTTGCCGCGCGATCCCGATCGCACCATTGAGGGCCACAATGGAGATCGACATCAGGAACAGGATCAATCCGACGACCACCAGCAGTTCCACCAGGGTGAAACCGCCGCGACGACGATGGACTCGATGATTGGTCATGTGAAGACTCCTCATTGGAGGGGACTGAATCGCACACCGTCCCGTCACCGCACCGCGGAACAGCTCCGCAGTGAATTCTAATCTTGTCGGGGCGAGTGAAGTTGCGAGCCTCACGCACCGGGTCGCTTCACCCACCACAAATTCAGCCCTGTGCCAATTCACATCATTCGCCGGACAACGTGCCGCCATGGAAACTCGTGATGTTGTCGCCATCCGGAGTCCCTCCCAGCCCTGAGGCGTTTTTCGGATCGAACAGCCCACCCGTTCCGTAGGCTCGGTCCGGTGTCACCCCTATGCCGCCGAAGCCCGGTGAAATGATCTGATACTTTTTCGGAGCGAACGGGACACTGTTGGAGGCTCGCAGCGCCTGCGTGGCTGCCGAGGTGTCAACCGACGTCATATAAAGATGCGGCATCCAGTTGCCGTTCGCCCACGAGCCAGCAGACCAAGTGGATGCTCCCAAGAAACCGTCATTGAAGCAGTCGGTATGGCACCAATCTGCCGCGCCCGACGAATTCGTTCCGGTCGCAGTCGCATATCCCCGACCGTCATTACTACTGAAATACATATACGGAGAGGATTGACTTGGCAGCGGGTCCACATACTCGGGCATCTGATCCGTGTCCTTGTCGACGAGTCGGGTCACGACGAAATCGAAGTACGGCTTCACGCGATTCGACCCGGAGTACGAGAACGGAGCTGTGGGGCTCTTGGAAAAGCCATTCAGCGCCGAGCCGGGAACAGAAGGATTGGAGACACCACCCAGGAAAAACACGAGGCATTCCGCCCCATTCAGGTCCTTGTAGCCGGTCCACGAAGCACCGCCGGTCGATGCCGCAGAGTTGAAGTCAAACTGTGGCCAAAGCTGTCGAATATAGGCGCGGCTCTTCACCCGGATGGTCTCGTCCGCTGTGGTGCTTCCAGTCGTGTTCCAGCCGGCCGAAGTGCTGAACAAACGAATGCTTCCGGGAGGCTCGATCCCAAAGTCCGCTTTGAAACTGGCGATGGCCGATTCCAGGGTGTTGATCTCGGTCTTGACCTGCGCGACTCTGGCCCTGCGGCGAACGCCGTTGATGGCAGGCAACAGCAACCCCGCAAGGATGCCTAGGATCATGATGACTATCAGCAGTTCAATCAGCGTAAAAGCGGTGCGGCGATGCAATCTGTTTGGCGAGCGTGTGGCCATCATGATTTCGGTCCTCTGCTTCCTTCCGGGATCGGGATGGAATCTTTCGAGAAAACTCTGATTCACCAGCGCCATCGTCAGGCCGACGGCTGCACAGGATTGGTAGGGGGCCATTGGCCGTTGGTCAAATAATTTCTACGACAGGTCGTTCAACAGTTTGATCAGCGGCATGAACAGGGCGATGACGATGAAGCCGACGATCAGGCCGAGCACGACAACCATCAACGGTTCGAGCAGGTTGACCAGGCCTTCGACCAGCACGCCGACCTCTTCGTCGAAGACGTCGGCCACCTTGTAGAGCATGGTGTCGAGCGCCCCCGTTTCCTCACCGACGTCGACCATGTTCACGACGATCTCATCGACCGTCCGCGTTTCGCGCAGGGGGACGGCCATCGTTTCACCCTCGCGGATCGCCGCGATGATGTGTTCATAAGCCTTGTAAAAGACCGCGTTCCCCGCCGTGTCGCGGGTGATGGATAACGCCTCCAGAATCGGCACGCCCGAGGCGACCAGTGTCCCAAGGGTGCGGCACGTTCTGGCCACGATCGACTTGCGGAAGATCAGCCCGAGCAACGGAATTCGCAGGGCGATCCAGTCGCACACGTACGCTCCCGTCTTGTTCTTCTTGATGATCTTGATCAACAGCCAGAGGGCGAACGGAATGGCCGGCCCCAGGTACCAGTAGTTGACCACGGCATTGCTGATGCCGATCAGCAGCACGGTCATCGGGGGGAGTTCGGTTCCGAAGTCGTCGAAGATCTTTTTGAACTTCGGAATGATCCAGTACATGATGAAGCCGACGATCAGCGTGGCGACCGTGATGACCGCACACGGATAGATCATCGCCCCCTTGACCTTGCGTTTCAGACTTTCGGCCCGCTCCTTGAACTCGGCCAATCGCTGGAGAATGACTTCCAGCGCACCGCCCGCCTCACCGGCTTTCACCATGTTGACGTAAAGGTTGTCGAACGCCTTGGGCTGCTTGGCCATCGCCTCGGAGAGCGTGCTGCCCGACTCAACGTCCTCGATCACACCGAGCAGTGAGCTCTTGAGCGGTCCCGGTTTGCACTGGCCTTCGAGGATGCGAAGGCTTCGCAAAATCGGCAGGCCGGCATCCTGCAGGGTCGAGAGTTGGCGGGTGAACGTGCAGAGCTTCTTGCCGCTGACTCCGCCGAACGAGAAGCCGCCCTTCTTCTTCTTGCCGGCCACCTTCTTCTTGGCATCGGCCTGGGTCTTGGCGTCTCCCTTGGTCTTGCCACCCTCCTTGGTCTTCTTGCCGCGACCCTTCTCGGCAATCTTGGTGACGAAGAAACCCTTCTCGCGGATCTTGGACTGGGCCTCCTGTTCGGAGTTGGCTTCGATGGTGTCCTTCACCTCGAGGCCCGTGTTATCCATCGCTTCGTACTGAAAAGTCGCCATGACCATCTCCCGTCGATTACGCTGCGTTTGTGGCAATTCCGGACGGCGATTCTGCCTCAGACACGCGAGGTCAGCATCGCAAGGCTCTCAGCTTCCAACTTCAAAACTCTGCGAAACACCCTGAAAACGAGCCACCGATGAAAGCACGCGCATCGCGCCGCCTGCGACGACGAACCGACGTAATCAACTCTCATTACACGCGCCGTGCCAAACCGTGACCAAACTTTGGATTCGCTCTGAACTTTCGATTTACTCTGAGCGGGGCGGCGTAAGCCCCCCGGTTCTTGGCACCACAACGAGCGAGACGGAACCGGGGGACTCACGCCGCCCCGCTCGGAGGCTGTATCTTGGTGAGTTCCCACTCCGAGGCCGTACCACGGATGAGTGATTGAAAAGCGTTTTATTCGACATCTTCCATGACGGTTTCGCGAACGACCTCGTCGATCGTGGTGACGCCATCGAAGATCAGTTTCAGGCCGGCTTCACGCAGGGTCGTCATCCCCTGGCTGCGGGCATAATTTCGAATGTCATCGACGCTGGCGCTGGCCGCGATCAGATCGCGCACCTCGTCGTTCACTTCCAGCAGTTCATAGATGCCGCAACGTCCCTTGTAGCCCGAGTTGTTGCAGCGCTGGCAGCCTCGGCCGTAATAAAACTTGTATTGCCGGGCCTGCGCGATCGGCAGTTGCAGTTCCATGAGCAACTCATCGCTCGGCTCAAACTGCGTCCGGCATTCGGAACAGATCTTTCGCACGAGTCGCTGGGCCAGCACGGCTTCCACCGTGGCGGTGATCAGGAACGGTTCGATGCCCATGTCTCGCAGTCGCGTGATGGCCGACGGCGAGTCGTTTGTATGGAGCGTGCTGAACACGAGGTGTCCGGTGAGGGCGCTTTGAATGGCGACTTCGGCCGTTTCAAAATCGCGGATCTCACCGATCAGGATCGTGTCGGGGTCGTGCCGCAGGATGGCTCGCAGCACGGTGGCAAAGGTGACCTGGATATCTGGATTCACGGGAACCTGGATCAGTCCGTCGATCTCGTACTCGATCGGGTCTTCCGTGGTGATGATCTTGGTTTCGATGTCGTTCAGTTCGTTGAGCGCCGAGTAGAGCGTGGTGGTCTTGCCGCTGCCGGTTGGTCCGGTGACGAGCACGATCCCGTTCGGGCGCTTGATGACTTCGCGGAACTTGGTCAGCGTGTTGGCATCCATGCCGATCTTGTTCAGGTCGAGTTGCACGACGGTCCGGTCGAGGACTCGCATGACGACCGCCTCACCGAACAGCGTGGGAAGGACGCTGACCCGCAAATCGACGGAGTGCCCGCCGACGTTCAGTTCGATCCGGCCGTCCTGAGGCAGCCGGCGCTCGGCGATGTCCAGGTCGGACATGATCTTGATACGGGAGACAATCGCATTGGCGAGGTGTCGCGGCGGCGGGACCATCTCGTACAGCATCCCGTCCGCCTTGACGCGCACTTTGAATTCGTCTTCAAACGGCTCAAAGTGGATGTCGCTGGCCTGGTCCTTGATCGCCAGCAGCATGATCATGTTGAGCAGCTTGCGGATCGGAGCCTCATCCATGTCCGCCGCCAGGTCAAAGCCATGCCCCTTGGTGACGGCCCCGTCGCTGTCCGCTTCTAGTTGCCCGATGACGTCTTCAATGCTTTCTTCGCGGTCGGCGTAGTGCCGCCCGATGGCGGCTTCCACGTCCCGGTGATTCGAGACGGCACCCCGCACGTCGACACCCAGCATGTTTCGCAGGTCGTCCAGCGCGGCGATGTTCTGCGGATCGGCCATCGCGACGGTCAGGACGTTGTCCTTCAACGAGATCGGCATGATCTTGTAGATGTCGGCCATCGTCTGCGGCACGAGTTCCAGCACCTTGGGAGGAATCGTGGTCTCCGTCAGATTGACGACCGGCATGCCCCACTGTTCCGCCAGGGCCTCCGTCACATGAGCTTCGGTGACGAACCCCATGCGAATGGCAACCTGGCCGATGATCTCGCCGCCACTTTGCTTCTGCTCCTCGAGCACGTCCCACAACTGGTCTTCTGTGAGATGACCGAGGTCCACCAGAATCTGTCCGAGCCGGCGCTGAGCCATGTCTGTCTACGTCCCGTCATCGATCCGAGAATTCACCGAAACACCACTTGTTGAACGAACGCGTGTTGTGAGCAAACGCGGCCTTCCGACCACCTCTACTTGTCATCATCATCGTCGTCGTCGTCCTCACCCTCTTCATCTTCCAACAGCCCCTTCTTCGCACGAGCGATCTTGGCCTTCAATTCGCCCGGCTGATTGGACTTCGTGACCACATCGTCCTCTTCGCACAACTCGTTCTTCCACAAATTGAACAGGGCGTCGTCCAGCAACTGCATGCCGAACTTGCGGCCCGTTTGAATGGAGGAGTTGATTCGATAAGTCTTCGCCTCGCGGATCAGGTTGGCGATGGCCGGCGTCACCACGAGCATCTCATAAGCCGCCACGACCCCCTTCGGTTTGCGAGGCAGCAGGGCCTGCGACAGGATCCCGATGATGGCGACCGACAACTGCGTTCGGATCTGTTCCTGTTGGTTGGTCGGAAAAACGTCGATGATTCGATCGACCGTTCCCTGGGCTCCCGTGGTGTGCAGGGTTCCAAACACGACGTGCCCCGTTTCGGCAGCCGTGATGGCGGACGCGATGGTTTCCAAGTCGCGCATTTCGCCGACCAGAATCACATCCGGGTCCATACGCAATGCGCGACGCAGGGCCTCCGGAAAACTGGGGACATCGACACCGATCTCGCGCTGATTGATCATCGACTTCTTGTGTTGATGGTAGTACTCGATCGGGTCTTCCAGCGTGATGATGTGGTGATCGGTCGTGTCGTTGATGTAGTTGATCATGCTCGCCAGGCTGGTCGTCTTGCCGCTACCGGTCGGTCCCGTGACGAGGAACAAGCCGCGGGGACGCGTGAGCAGATCTCGAATGACCAGCGGCAGCCCGAGTTGCTCGAACGAAAGAAATTGGCTCGGAATTCGTCGCAGCACCATGCTGATGTGACCGCGCTGCTTGAAGACGGAAACGCGGAATCGCCCCTTGTCGCCGAACGCAAACCCGAAGTCAGTCCCACCCACCTCTTGTAGCTCTTGCTGATTTCGTTCCGGGGTGATGCTCTTCATCAGCCCCACGGTGTCTTCGGGAACCAGCGATTTCGTCTCCAGGCGGACCAAGTGGCCACCCAACCGCAGTACGGGCGGCTGACCGGTGGCAATGTGCAGATCGCTCGCATTCTCCCGGCACACCGTCTCCAGCATCTTGTCGATTTGCAGTGTCGCCATGTTGCATCCCGTCAGAGTCGAGTTGAGTGATTTAGTGTTTGCGAAAAATAAGATCGATTGACGTTGCGGCGAATTGACGGGCGACGGGGAGAGTATCGGAGTCTCCCTCGCTCGATCAAACTCTTCCTGAATCAACCTGAAGTTACCGATCACAGCGACCGCTGCGATCCAAATAACCATCGACACATCGCATCCGCCCGAATTCAAGGCGTTAAGGTCGAGGCCCGCGAGGAAATCAGTGTCCGCCCTTGTCGAGTTTGTACACCTCCAGCAATGTCGTTTTCCCTTGGACTGCTTTCCCTAAAGCGTCTTCCACCAGTGTCTTCATGCCAAACAGACGGGCCTGCCGCCGCAGATTTTGCGAAGGTTCGCTCTTGAAGGTCATTTCGCGAAGGGTCGAGTTCATCACCATCAACTCAAATGTGGCGATGCGTCCTCGATACCCGGTGTGCTGACAGTGGTTACAGCCTTTTCCTCGACAGAACTTCGCGTTGGTCATTTGTTCCGCTGTGAGCTCAAAATGCTGGAGTTCGCTCGGATCCGGGTCATACACTTCTTTGCACTTCGAACAGGTCACGCGAACCAATCGTTGGGCCATGATCGCCATCACGCTGGAAGCCACGAGGAAAGGCTCGACCCCCATGTCGATCAGGCGCGTAATAGAACTGGGCGCGTCATTCGTATGAAGTGTACTGAATACCAAGTGTCCCGTTAAGGAAGCTTGAATTGCCATTTCCGCCGTCTCAGCATCACGAATTTCTCCGACGAGGATCACATTCGGTGCCTGCCGCAGCATCGCGCGAATGATTCGCGCGAAGTCGAGACCGATGTCATGTTTAACCTCCACTTGATTGATGCCGGGCAGGTAGTACTCGACCGGGTCTTCGGCGGTGATGATCTTCCGGTCGGGGCGATTCAATTCGCCGAGAGCACTGTACAGGGTCGTTGTCTTGCCGCTTCCGGTCGGACCGGTCACAAGGAAAATTCCGTTTGGACGACGAATGATGGTTTGGAAACGGCGGTAGTTCTCTTCACCGAATCCAAGATTACGAATGCCGACCTTGATGTTCTCTCGGTCGAGGATCCGCAGCACGACGGCTTGGCCGTGACTTGTGGGAAGGATGCTGACGCGGAGGTCGTAGTCCTTACCTCCCGTCCGTGTCTTGATGCGCCCGTCTTGTGGACGTCGTTTTTCTGCGATGTCCATACGGGCCATGATCTTGATGCGTGACGTCAGAGCGGCGAGCAGGCGCCGGGGTGGACTGTCGCGTTCCACCAAGACGCCGTCGATTCGGTAGCGGACGCGAATTCGGTCCTCAAACGGCTCGATGTGAATGTCACTGGCCCGCATGTTGACCGCCTCGGAGATGATCAGGTTGATCAATCGGACGACTGGGGCATTCTCTTCGGCTTCCTGGGCCTTGGTCTGGGGCGACTCGGTCTCCGTAAAGTCAATCGCCGTTTCAGTGAACTCCATCAACATGGAGTCAACAGACTCCGTTTCGGAGCCTCCGTAAAAACGGTTGATCGCCGTCTGGATGGCTTCTTTGGGAGCGACAACCGGATCGATCTCGCGATTTACCATGAAGCGCAATTTGTCGATCACGTCGAGGTCGAGGGCATTACTCATGGCGACGCGCAGCCGTTCGTCAACCAGCGTCACCGGAATGACGACGTTTTCTCGGGCGACCGATTCTGGAATCAAAGCGATCACGCTTTGGGGAATCTCCATGGCCTCAAGATTGACGAAGTCGTATCCGTATTGCGACGCCTGAAGCTGGCCAAGCTCCCCGGCGGAGACATAGCCGAGCCGGACAAGGGCATCATCGATCGTGGTGCCCAGGCTGGAGGAAAGCTCTTCCGCTTCGGTGAGTTGGTCGCGGCTGATGACGCCATCACGGACTAGCTTCTTCAGATAGTCTTCTGCCATCGTCTGATTTCCTGACTGTGCAAAATGGGCGAGATACTTTGATTGCTGGCTTACGGGAGCGACGGGTGTGTGAATTCGATCACTGGGAAAAGCATTGTTGTCGCTGTCTCGTCAGGGGGCGAGCAACGAAAGGCTGCCCCAATTCAACAATTACAAAAAAGGCTGCTGCGAGGAATCGGCTTGAATCATGAGTTGGACTGGTCACCCTGAGTGGTTTGTCTGGTCGCGCCGACACGTCACCGAGCCAAATCATCGGGAGTTGCCACTGGCGGAGGGGAGTCCTCCGGGTGAGAACGGGCTTCTATCTTCAAGACGCCCGGCTCGGAATGCAATCGTGGCAGCAGGGTTCGCGGGACACGGCAACTCAAAATTGCCGACGAGTCGTCGTACCGAGTCTCGTTGATCTGCGTGTGTTCGGCGAGGTAAGCCAACAGCCGGCCGTTATCGACCGCAGTTTCAATTGTGACGTCGACGAATCCGTCCGAGAGCCGTTCGGTGACCATGCTTCCCAGCCGATCGAGTCCCAGTCGATCTCGCGCGCTGACGCTCACAGAATGTGAGTACTTCGCCCGCAGGACATCCACGTGCCCTCGGTCTTGCACGGCATCGATCTTGTTCAACACGAGGATCGAATTGCTGAAGTCGATGCCGATTTCGGTCAACACTCTTTCAACGGTCTCCACCTGCTGCTCGGCTTCGGGGTTGGCGGCATCCACGACGTGCAACAAGAGGTGAGCCTGTCGGGCCTCCGTCAGCGTCGATTTGAAGGAGGCCACCAGTTCGTGTGGCAGGTCACGAACGAAGCCGACGGTGTCACTCAAGAGAACGCTGCCCCACGCGGGGATCGTCCACTTGCGCGTACGTGTGTCGAGAGTGGCGAAGAGTTGGTCGGCCACATAGACGTTCGCGCCGGTCAGCGCGTTCATCAGAGTGCTTTTGCCCGCGTTGGTGTAGCCGACCACGGAGACGAGTGTCTGGGTGTCGCGTTGGCTGACCATTCGCTCGCGTCGCTGTTCGACCTCCTTGAGCTTGACCTTGAGTTCGGCGATGCGATGGTCGATCAGGCGGCGGTCCGTCTCAATCTGTTTTTCACCGGGACCGCGACTGGCTCCGATGCCGCCATCGATTCGTTCGAGATGCGTCCACATCCGCTTCAGCCGGGTTCTGGTGTACTGAAGCTGAGCCAGTTCCACTTGCAGCTTCGATTCGTTGGTCCTGGCGTGAGTCGCAAAGATGTCGAGGATCAGTTCACTGCGATCGACGATGATCCGCTGCGTCTCTTCTTCGAGGTTGCGTCCCTGGGCTGGCGTCAGATTGTTGTCGAAGATGACCACTTCGGCCCCGGTGGCCTCGACGAGTTCCTTCAGTTCGGCGAGCTTGCCTTTCCCCAGGCAAGTGGTGGGATGAGGCCGTTCCCGGTTTTGCACCAGCGTACCGACAACCTTGACGCCGGCTGTCTTGACCAACCCCTGCAGTTCGTCGAGCGCATGTTCCTTTCCGAGGTGGCGACTGGGATCGGGCACAGAAACCAAGACGGCGATCCGGCGCTGAGTCTGGGGTTCATCACGGATGGACTCTGCCAAGGGAATTCGCCTTCCGCTTCAGTGGAGCTGGGCTTGATTGCGATGCCGCCCGCCGCGGGACCAAGGATGGCTCGACACGCGTCGAGCGCGCACGTTATCGACTGCGCATCGTCAGTTCAAGAAGCTCGGGGGAAGCCAAAGAAGGCGAGAGGCCGGGACGTTGCGGGTAACGTCCCGGCCTGAGTGGGCAAGAAAGGTGATGTGGGTCTGAAGCGGAGCGTGGCCCGTCTCCCTCGGGCCGGCAGGAAATACAGAATCTCGGTGCTGGTCGAATGACCGCTCCGCGAATTCATGCGGATGATTGCTCATTCCAAATCAACACAAAGCACGAGATGTGCCAGCGCTTCGGTTTCTGAAAGCCTCCACGGACTTGTCCGCCAGAAGTCCTTATTCTGCAAGACCGCATGAGATTTCGGCCGCCAACGCGGCCAGCCCGCGACTGCAGGAATGAGTCGGTCGTTTGTAACACTTGCAAGCCTTGGGCGTTGTAAGAATTGCAAGACGCACCGTTCGCAGCGGAGCGGACTCACGGTCCGACACGATTCATTCCACGGACTTCACGTCGATCTTCAACTGCCCGATCACCAGCATGAGTGGTGCGAAGCTGGCGATGGCGGCGGGGCCATCGTCGGACAGGCTCGAATCGGACAGTTTGATGTGCGCCGCGCCCGTGCCGCCGCGCCCGAGAGTCGCATCGAGCGGAATCCACTGGCCGTTGAGATTGGCTTCGGTCCACATGTGGCCGCCAAACGCCGAGGTGTCTTTGAGGTCAACGTAGACCAGCCCGACGGCGACTCGCGACGGGATCCCCTTCGCACGCAGCATGGCCGCCAGCAGGACAGCGTGTTCGGTGCAGTCTCCCTGGAGCGATTTGGCCACTTCTCCCGCCGAAGCCATGGCCGTGGAGAAGTCTTTCTTCGTCAGCGTCTTCTGAACATATTTCTCCATGCGACGAGCCATCTGTGCGGGATCGGTCGCATCACCGACCGCCTTTTTCGCGTGTTCCTGAACGAGTTCATCGTCTCGTTGCAGGAATTGCGATTCCGCCGTGAATTCGTCACCCACAGCTTGCAAGGTGGCCTGATCCGGGATGGGGGCGGCGGTGACGCTCAACTCGCCGGTCTCGGTGTCGGTCCTCTTGACGGTCTGAGTCCCTCCCGAGGGAAGGACATCCTCGGGGTTCTGCCCCAGCGTTGTGACGAGATAGACAATCTTCTTCGACTCGTGTGCGTTGGGGATGCGTTTGACTTTGATCAACGTGCTGATGGCCAGATCCAGTTCGGCCCCCTCGATTGCCTTGAGAGCTTCGTCTTTGGAAACCTGGTACGTCTCCATCACAACCCCCAGCATGCTGGTTGAGGATTTCAGCGTCTCACCCTTGTCATCGACAAAGCCGACGGTCACCACGCCGGGTATCAGCGACTGCGTCATCTTGACCTTGAGCAATTTCTGTTTCTTGCCGTCCAGCAAGGCGGTTTCCTCCCAATCGACGGCAACCAGTTTGACCGTAGCGACCTTGCCAAACTCAGCCATGAAGGCCTCGAACGAGCGAGTCTCACCCGGCTTCAAGGGGGACGATTTGAGGACGCGATCCTGGTAGGTGGGCGATTTCACATCGGGCCGCCAGACCTGCACCGACCCTTTCGGTTTCCCGTTGACGGTCTGGACGAGTTTCAGCTCCTTGCCTTCCACCGTCCCCTTGGTGGAGGTCGAACTGGCGGGAGGATTGGCCATTTCGTAGCGGAAGTTGAACAGGTCACCCTCGGTGGACTCCTCGGTCGCCACCGTTACCTTCTGCACCAGTGACTGGCCGAATCGCTTGATGGTCATGTGCGCGTCGGACGAGGAACGAACGACATCGCGTCCATCCTGCTTGATCGTCTCCGTCACCGAATGAGTAAACCCGATTCGCTGCCCGCTGAGGTAGATGACCTGCCAAGACTCCTCTTTGGCGGGGGCCGCCGGTTTTGATTCTTGAGCAACGGCCAGGCACCCGACAGGGACTGCCAGAATCCACGCCGCGCACAGGGCGAGGTTTGGCAGGAGGACACAGATTCTCAAGCGGCTGGTCATGGGCAAGATCTCTCGTGAGAGGCGATGGGTCGAACGTGGGTCGGATTATACATCAGCACCGCGCGAGGCACAGACCAAGCCGTTCAACGGCTTCGCGTCATGGCCTTGACGTTCTTGGCGATGGAATCGACCACGACGGGAACGTAGATGATTCCGGTGTAGTGGTCGGCCCAGAGTCGCGTGTGATGATCGTTGGCGAGTTTGGCGGCTTCGGCCAGTTTGAAGGCGTGAGGCGGAGGCACGACCTGGTCGCGTGTGGCCGAGAAGAGCCACGTCGTTTGCGGGTCGAGCCGATGAGCCAGCCGCAGCGGTTCGACCTGGGCAAACAGATCGCGCAGCTTGTCACCCGTGAAGCCCGCCTCGGCCAGCATCTCGCGGAGCTTGCCCGCTTCGCGTTGGCCGTTCGAGACCAGTCCGTACAGATCGCCTCCCGCGACCATGATGTGAACCGATGCAAAGCCTCGATCCAACCCGGCCGACGTGGCAGTCACGAATCCACCCAGGCTGGTTCCCTGCACCGCAATGTTGGTCGGATCGACGTGCGGCAGCGCAGCGACGGCGTCTCGCGCGCGGCGCACATCGACGATCCCCTGCCGCATCGTCGCCTCGACGTGTCGTCCATCGGGCTTGAAGCCGGACGGCTTGCGCACGCCGTAGAACGGCAACTGAATCATGAAGGCATGCAGTCCGTGCGCGTGCAGCGCCCTGGCAAAGATGCGACCGACTTCCATTTTCGAGCCGGACTCGTGAACGACGACGATGGCGGGCGCGTCAATGACGTTGCCGGACTCGTCCTTGGCGGCATACCACTCCAGCGCCACGCGGTCATTCTGCTCGACGCCGTTCGGTTTGGGAGACGGGAACCGGACCAACCCGTCCATCGCGGGATCGCTTCCAGCCTCCACGGTCACTTCAAACTCGACCGGCTTCCACACCAACCCGGCGAGACACGCTGTGGCCTCGGGCGACTCGTCCGCCTGCGGGGCGAGGGTGTCTCGCGCAGGAAACGTCTTCCCGACGAAGACCTCGCCCGCTTGAACTGAGAACGTTGTGAACGCACACAGCGTGGCCAGGCACAGGCTGAACCGAAAGTTCTGCAACATCGTGAGGGCTCCGCAAGGACCAGCTTCAAACGGGATGCCAGCTTACCAGTTGAATCGTTCCGTGACTCGTCTGCCGCGCCGTGACCACGCCGGGGGTAGTGGTACAGATTGGCGAGCGGGGATGTGAATCCCCCGAGTCAACCGCAAGAATTCTCGGAGGACTGACGTCCCCCGCTCGCCAATCTGGACCAGTACGACGCCGGGCTTGGTCGAGGTCTGTCTGTCGCGTAAAGTGCTGCCCTAGGACCACGAATGCAATTGAGAGTGTCGTCGATGGATCTCGCTACCCTATTCAAGCTGAGCATTTACCTGCTGACGGCCTTTGTCGGCGTGGTTCTCGGCACGGCCGAGGGGGGCTGGATTCCGTTCGTTTCGTTGCCGATGGCGATTCTTGGATATTGGTGGAGTGAGGGCAGGGCGGGACCAGATCGAACGCAGGTTCGCGGACTCGGTGAAGTGCCGTCCGTCGTCCTGGGCTGTCTGTCTCTGGTGGCGGCCGCGGTGGAGTTCTTCGGCGACAACCCCGAAGGAAAGCTGTTGTCGGGCATTCATCTGGTGGTCTACCTCACCTGGATCGTGCTGCTGCAACGCAAGCAGAACTCCCGCTACTGGCAACTGCTGGTGCTGGGCGTGTTGCAGGTGGCGGTGGCATCGGTGCTGACGAACGGAAGCTGGTTCGGACTGAGCGTGATTGGCTACCTCGTCGCGGCGACCTGGACGATGTCGGTGTTCTCGCTGTATCGCGCCATCGGGGCGTTTGCCGGAGACGGGCGGCTTGATGCCCGACCGGATCGCAGTGCGTTGGCCAATTCGACCGCCAATCGCGAGGGGTTGACTCCGGCGGCAGCCAGCGTGGGACGACGATCCGCACCGGGGCCTCACGCCGATCCACAGCGTGAGGTCAGTCAGGCATTCAGCACCGTGTGTCACGACGATGACTCACGCGGAGTGACGATGCGATTTTTGGGCGGAGTCGCGTTCACGTCGATGCTGGGTCTGTTCGTCGGAACGCTGTTCTTCATCCTCATCCCGCGCATCTGGATCGGAACGAGTTTCGGTCTGGCGGACAATGAACTGCCGCCGACGCTGCGAATGACGGTCACGGGTCTCGCGACGGAGATTCGCCTCGGCGACATGCGGCAGGTGCTGGAAAGCAACGATCCCGTGCTGTCTCTGCGTCTGTTCGACCACCAGACAAATCAGCCGCTGGATCCCGATACCTATGCCGATTGGCTGGGTCATTCGGAGCCGTTGTTTCGCGGAGTGATTCTCACCGACTACGAAGGGGGCCGCTGGCGTCCCCACCGGCTGGCGACCGAGCACACGGCTCAGTTGTTCCCCGTACCGGACGACCACCGCGTGCCTCGCACGGCCGCCGGAACGGTGATTCCCACCGTTCGGCAGGAGATTCATCTGGACCAGAACCTGCACGACATCCTGTTCTGCATGGATCGTGCCGTCGCCATGACCGATGACATCCGCGAAACCGAGCGGTATCGCTGCGGTCGCCGGCAGTTGCTCAACGACATTGTGGTGCGCCAGGAATGGTTCAAGAAGTCGTCGGTCGTGGACTACATTGCCTTCTCCGAACTGCCTGCGCCGGAAGCGCGTCGCGAGGCCGGCTACGTCGCCTCCAAATTGGCGTCGGCAACGTATCAGTACACGAACTACTTTGACCGTTGTCGGGAGGTTCCCGATGGGCTGGAGCGTCTGTCGGGCCTGGCATTTGAAGTGGTCGCGACGGAAGAGCAGCGAACCGGGCGGACGTTGACCGACCTGGAAAAGGCCCGCGTGATCGAGTCGCATCTGCGCGACTCGCGGATCTATGCCTATTCGCTCAGCACGCCGCAGAACGATCCGAGGATCGAACCCGTCGAAGACTTCCTCTTCAATCACCGCGCGGGGCATTGCCAGTACTTTGCCTCCGCCCTCGGATTGATGCTCCGGTCGGTGGGGATTCCCGCGCGTCTGGTCACCGGTTTCAAAGGGGGCGAGCACCGAACGGATGGCCTGCTGCACGTCGAGAAGCGGTTCGCGCACGCCTGGGTCGAGGCGTGGGTCGACGACAAGAAGTGGGTCACGCTGGACGCGACGCCGGAAGCCGAACGGACCGCCAGCGTGACGCAGGTGGGCAATCAACGCAGTCTGTGGGCCGCGATCTCATCGCGCTTGTCGGGCGTCTGGGAGAGCAACGTCCTGAACGTCTCGCTCGATCTGCAGGAGGATCTGATCTACGGTCCGGCTCGCGAATTGGCCATTTCCTTCTGGTGGCCCATTCGTCGTTTTATCGTCTCACCCCGCGCCAGTCTGGTGGGCTTCGCCTTGTTCATGATCAACCCGCGCAACTGGCTGACGCTGCGCGGGAGCCTGACGCTGGGAATCCTGTTCTGCCTGCTGTGGCTGTTGCGGCGGGGAAGCCTGCGGCTCGGTTGGACAGGATGGGGAAAGAGGTCCGGCGCGGCCGCGTCCCGCCATCGACGGGTCGAGTTCTACGAACGCTTCGTGCGTCTGATGCAATTGCACGGCCACGAACGACGCCCCGCGCAGACTCAGGGCGAGTTCGTGCAGGACGTTGCCGGAAGCCTCGCGATCAAATATCACGACACCGCACTGACACGGGGACTGGCCCCCATCGGCGACCTCTTCTATCGAGTCCGCTTCGGTGACGAGGAACTCCCGGCGCAGGAAGCATCTCACCTGGACGCGTTGCTTGCCGACCTCGAACAGACTCTCGGCCCGGCAACGAACAACCGAGCCGCTTCGCGCTGGAGAATGCCGTGGACCAGAGACGTTCCACGTCAGGGGTCAGGCTGGTGCTCCGAGGGGAGGGAACATGATTGAAGGCCGATCTCATTCGCTGACGCTCAGCCGCACGATGCGTCTCCTGCCCGCTTTGACCAACAGGTCCGACTCCAGCGGAATCGTGGACTTCGCGCCCGAGACCAGTGAGGTTTGATCGCCTCGAATGATCGACACGCCTCCCTGCGCGATCAGCCGCGCCGCCTCACTGGTCGAGGCGGCGAGACCCAGCGTCTTGAGAAGCTGCGGCGCGGCGAGTCGGCGCGCGGCGAGATCGGTTGCGTGATGCGGAAGCTGCTCGGCCAGTGCCTTCAGGCTGAGCGAGACCGTCGGAATCTCGGCGGGCAACTCGCCGCCGCCCACTTCGCGCTGCCAGCGTTCGGCCGCGTCATGGGCTTGGTCGGCCGAGTGGTATCCCGCGATGACGGCCTTCGCCAGACGGATCTTCGCCTCCTTGGGATGTCCTGCAAGGATCGTCTCGATTTCGGCCAGAGGAATCGCGGTGAGTAGCTCGAAATACATCTTCATCACGGCGTCGGGCACCTGCATGAACTTCTTCATCATGTCGTAGGGTGACTCGGCGATGCCGATGTAGTTGCCGAGACTCTTGCCCATCCGCCGCTCGCCATCGAGCCCGACGAGGATCGGCGACATCACCCCGATTTGCTGCGGCAGGTGCTGGTCCCGTTGCAGGTCGCGGGCCAGCATGAAGCTGTAAAGCTGCTCGGTCCCGCCGAGTTCGATGTCGGCCTTGATCTCGACCGAGTCCCACGCCTGCATCACCGGGTACAGGCACTCGTGCAGGAAGATCGGCGTCGCCGAGGCGTACCGCTTGGCGAAGTCGTCGCGCGTCAGCATCTGCGCGACGGTCACTTTCCCGCACAACCCGATCACGTCGGCAAAGCTCATCTTGCCGAACCAGTCTCCATTCCGGTGGACCTCGGCGCGAGACAGATCGATCACCTTGCCGACCTGGTGGAGGTAATCCTTCGCGTTCGCCTCGACCTCGTCGGCGTTCAGCTTCTTGCTGCGCGCGTGGTCGCGCCCGCTCGGGTCTCCCACGAGTGCCGTGTAGTTGCCGATGATGATCACCGCCTGATGTCCCAGCTCCTGAAACTGCCTCAGTTTTCGCAGCGGCACCGTGTGGCCGAGATGCACGTCAATGCCCGTCGGGTCTATGCCGTATTTGACGCGCAGCGGCTTCCCGGACTCGCGGCTCTTCGTCAGCTTCGCGGCCAGTTCCTCTTCGGGCACGATCTTCTCGACACCACGCCGGATGAGGGCCAACTGTTCGTCAACGGGAAGAAAACTCATGGGCGGTGAACTTTGAACGGGAAGATGGTGCGCGGCTGGTACGATTCATGGGACAAATGGGACTGATGTGACGTATGCGACTGATGAGATTTCCCAAGTCTGTCCCATAAGTCGCATCAGTCCCATGCGTCCCATCGGCCATGCCGTTTGCGAATCGCCAACCGCTACCTCGCCGACAGCAACGCGAGGGCGAGCATCGTAGCGTTGAACAGGCCGTGAATCACGACCACCGCGAGATAGCTGTGCCGTCGATGAAAGACGCTGCCCAGGACCAGAGCCAGCGGCAACAGCGTGAGGGCATCCACCGGACCATGCACGGCCGAGAAGAAGACGGCGACCGCCAGAATCGCCAGTCGGGGACGCACGATCCGACTGAGAGTGCTTTGCAGAATGACGCGGAAGATCAACTCTTCCGACAGCGGTGCGATCACAACCGCAAGGAAGACGATGAGAGCCAGCTTGACGTGGTCGGGATCATGGGCGAGCAATTTCAAAAGGGGGTGTTGCAATTCGGGAGTCTTCAATGGAATCGTCATCGCCAAGGCCACGGTCATCGGCAGGATCGTCAGCTTGAAGCCGAACCAGCCATCGTGAAGCTGGCCCGTCAGTGGTTTCCACTTCAACCCAAAATCGGCCGCCGACAACCGACCGCTTCCTGCCAGCAGGGCGATCAGCATCAACGTGGTTCCTCCGCCGATCACGATGGCTAGGATCAGGCCCGCGTTCGACAATTCCTGTGACTTCAACTCTGGGTCGACGACGAATTGAGGCACCAGATGCAGTCCGAGCCAGAGACAGGCCAGCAGCAGCGCGAGTCGCTCGGACAGGAAGGTCCACGTGGCGCGAGGCTCCTCGCATCGGTCGAGCCACGGTTGCTGTTGGCAATGCCGCCGCCAAACCGTCGCCCAACTCGTCACACCGCCGACGAACAGCGCGATCAGCAGCCAGGTCGTGACCAGCGGTCGCGGATCGGCGGGAGAGATCTCTGTGGTCGGCAAGGTGGCGATTTCGTTGGTGGAAACAATCAGATCGAGCGGGCGGGATTATACGGAGGACGATCGTTGAGGCCAGTCGGCACGATCCCCCACGGTTTTCGGCCTGAGATCGCAACGGTACGATCTCCGCCGCAACGGGGATGGGGTCGGGCGTTCAAATTTCAAAATTGGCCGTCACTCGATCCGATGATCTCATCCCGCACTCGGCCAATTTTGAAATTTGAACGCC
>JANODP010000327.1:0-8447 GCA_031412755.1 Schlesneria sp.
CGTCAGCCCCCTGAATCTTGGGCGTTAGCCCGTTCCCAACTGATCCAGGGGGCTAACGCCGCCCCGCTCAGAAAGAGCAGCGCTCACCGCGTGTTCGGATAGAACCGGGCCAGGTGGTTGGGTGAGACGCCGCATATCGCCAGGATCAGCAGCAGCCAGTTGCGCAGCGTCTGCCGGACGATGCCGTGCCTTTGCCAGCGGCGGGCCGAGATGGACAGACGCGCGTCGAGCAAAACGAAACGGCCTGTGCGGCGCAGACGCTTCATCAGCAGCACATCTTCCATCAGCCTCACGTCGGCGAACCGGCCGAGTTCCTCGAAGACGTCTCTGCGAATGAAAATCCCCTGATCGCCGTAGGCCATGCCGAGCCAACGGACCCGCCACGCGTTCCCTCGCTCCAGCCAGCGATAAGCCCAACCATCGGCCTCGATCCGCTGTTGAAAGCAACCGCCCACGGTGCGTCCGTCCTGCAGCGCCGCGCGCAGGGCCTCAAACGCACCGGCCGGGAGCTGACAGTCGGCGTGCAGGAAGAGCAGGGCCTCGCCGTGACTGGCCATCGCTCCCGCGTTCTGCTGCTTCGCCCGACCCGGTTCCGAAGACAGCACGACGTCTGCCGAGATCGCCCGGTCGAGAGTCCCATCGGTCGAGCCACCATCGACGACGATGATCTCGCACACGCCCACCTGCCGCGTGGCGGCGATCAGCTCCGCAATGCGACCGGCTTCATTCAGCGTGGGGATGATGACGGAGATTGGAAGGTGCGGAGGGCGGAGGGTGGAAGGTTCAGAACAAGAGGTCGATTCCACGTTCCAACATTTCTCGCTAAGTCTGTCCCTCATCCTTCATCCTTCATCCCTCCGCCTTCACCTCGACAGCCAGCCGCCGTCGATTGCCACCGTGCTGCCGTGCATGTAGTTCGAGGCGTCTGACGCGAGAAACACGCACAACCCCGCCAGCTCATCCGGTTGGCCCCAGCGTCCGACCGGGATGCGGTCCAGAATTTGGGGGCCGCGCACGGGATCGTCCTGCAACACGTGGGACAGCGAGGTCTCGAAGTAACCGGGACAGATGCAGTTCACATTGATCCCGCGTTTGCCCCACGAATTGCCGAGCGATTTGGTCAGCCCCGCCAGGCCGTGCTTGGCCGCCGCGTAGGCCGGAATGTTCAGTCCCCCCTCGAACGTCATGACCGAACCGATGTTGATGATCTTGCCGCGACCGCGCGGCAGCATGTGTTTGGCCGCCTGCTGCGAAAGATCGAACGACGCGTTGAGGTGAACCTCCAGCAGGTGGTACCACTCCGACAGCGGATACTCCTCGGGCGGATGCCGGTGTGAGATGCCCGCGTTGTTGACGAGGATGTCGAGTCGCCCCGTCTGCTCGACGACGCGGTCGATGAGACCAACTCGCGCGGCGGGCTGACCGAGGTCGCAGGTGAACGACCAGAACTGGCGGCCGGTCTCACAGACGAGGGCTTCGATGTCCTGACAGCCCCCGGAACTGGAAACGGCCACGACGTCGGCCCCCGCCTCGGCCAGGCCCAGCGCCATCGACTGGCCGAGACCACGGCTGGCTCCCGTCACCAGAGCCACGCGGCCATCGAGTTTGAAGAGGTCGAGAATCATCGGGGGCCTCTGGCGGGGACAGGACTCAAGGAACTTCCAATCCGAAATCACACGGCGGCAGGATAAGCACAACCGTCACAGATGCCCAGCGTCCGTGATCGACCGCACCTAACGAGTGAACGACTGCATCGAACGGCCGGTCTGTGGCCGATGTTGTCACGACAGAGCCGACTTATGGCAGGAGGCAGACGTTCTTTTCTTCTTGGTGAGGCAGCGATAGAGTCATGTCCGTCTGGAATTGGGGTTGGCGGAGGAAGGGCGGCGAGATGTTGGACGATCAGAACGGAGTCGCGGGGGCGCCGGACGCCGAGCGCGGGGATGGCGTGTCGCGTCGTGACTTCCTGCGCGTTGGCGGACTGAGTGTCGTCGGACTGTCGCAGGCGGCGCTCGCTCGCGGGACGGCGGCCTTCGCGCACCGACGAGCCATCCTGATCCTGATGACGGGCGGGCCGAGTCAGCTCGAAACGTTCGACCCCAAGCCCGATGCCCCGTCCGCCATTCGCGGTCCGTTCCAATCGATCGAGACCTCCGTCCCCGGCCTGCGATTCAGCGAAACGCTGCCGCTGCTGGCTCAACGAGCCAACCGGCTCGCCGTGATCCGGTCGCTCGCACACGATTCGGCCCCGATTCACGAGACCGGGCAACAACTGTTGCAGACCGGACGGCTCTCGACCGACGGTCTGCGGTTCCCGCACTGGGGCAGTGTCGTGGCCAGTCGAACTCCGGTGCCCGGTCGATCGTCGGCGCGCAGTGCGGTGCCGGCCTGCTGCCTCGTGAACGGTCCGCTGAGTGAGACCGGCGTGAGGGCCTATCGCGGACAACAGGCCGGCGTGTTGGGGAGCGAATGGGAGCCGGTCGTCTCGACGCGGGAACCTGCGGAAGAACCCGAGGCGATCCAGCGACTGTACGGCGGCAGCGACTTCGGCCGGCTGCTGCTGAAGTCCCGCCAACTGGTCGAGCAGGGGACGCGGTGCGTCACGGTCAACCTGTTCGATTCGCTGCATCACCGGCTGACGTGGGACTGTCACGGCGACAAGCACTGCGGCCCCGCGACGCTGATGAATTACCAGGACCGGTTGTGCCCCGAGTTCGATCGCGCGCTGGCGGGACTGCTGGACGATCTGGCTCAACGCGGCCTGCTCGACGACACGCTCGTCATCGCGGCGGGTGAGTTCGGCCGCACGCCGAAGGTCAACGACAACCAGGGCCGCGATCACTGGCCCGGCTGCTGGTCGGGATTGATCGCGGGAGGCAGGTTGACGGGCGGCGCGGTTCTCGGCGCGAGTGATGCCACGGCGTGTGAGCCCCTCGACCGACCGGTCTCGCCCGGAGAACTGACCGCCACGCTGGTGGCCTGGTGCGGCATCGATGTCGCGCCCCTGAAGACGACCATCGACCAGACCGAACTGCCGCTGATCCCGTTCGCGCCGCTGTCCGAATTGTGGAGTTGAGCCTCGCCGCAAGGTGGCGACCACTCCACGGGTCAGCCCCAACGCCAACGGCAAGTGAGCGGACGCCTGCATGTAGCTGAGTTCGCAAGAACTCAGCCCAACGTACACTCACCAACTGAGTTCTTGCGAACTCAGCTACGAGGCCATGAATCATTCGGGGTCATGCCGCTCGCGCCGAATTGGTCTGGCTCGTCGAATCGGCAACGAGCGAGGACAACAGTTCCACCGTGCGGCGAGTCGCTCCGCGTTGCGAGGCCACGAATTCGCGAGCGGCCTGGCCCAGGCGACTAGCTTCCACCGGGTTCAGCAACAGCGCGCGAACGACGGCGGTCAGCTCGCCCGGACCGGTGACGACGCGGGCCGCCTGGAGCGACAACAAAGCCTCGGTGACATCTCGAAAGTTCCAGGTGTTCGGCCCGAACAGCACCGCCGCACCGTAGCCGCCCGGTTCGAGCATGTTCTGGCCGCCACGGTTGGTCAGGCTGCCACCGACGAACGCAATGTCGGCAAGACCCCAGCACGCGGCCAACTCGCCGAGCGTGTCGAGAAGCAAAACGTGGGGTAGGCTGCCAGCCTGCCCGTCCGTTGATCCAATTCGATGGGGCAGGCTGGCAGCCTGCCCCACGGTACTGCGGCGGATCAGTGGCAGTCCGCGCTGGAGGACCAGATTGGCGACGGCCTCAAACCGCTCCTTGTGGCGCGGGACGAGGACGAGGCGCAGATGGGGGAACTCGTCGCGCAGGGCCGACCACGTGTCGAGGGCATACGTTTCTTCCGGCTCCTGCGTGCTGCCGGCGATGAAGACTTGCTCGTGCGGGGCGAGGCCGAAGGCGCGGCGGAGTTCGTCCGTGCGCGGGTTGTCCCGGCTCGACTCGGCGCGGTCGAACTTGATGTTGCCGGTCACGGTGACTCGTTCGGCGGGAGCGCCCAGCGCGCGAAGCCGTTGAGCATAGGTCTCGTTCTGCACGGCGAGGACATCAAAGCACGAAAGGACTCGGCGCAGCAGCGGCTTCGCGCGACAGTAGCCTTGAAAACTCCTCTCGCCGATGCGGCCGTTGATCAGCGCGAGCGGGATGCCCCGCTGATGCGTCGCGAAGATGAAGTTGGGCCACAGTTCCAGTTCGACCAGCACGACCAGGCTCGGTCGGATCGCAGCCAGTGCACGGTTCACAGCCCAACTGAAATCGAGCGGGAAGTACGACACCGTGTGCTGCGGATACCTGGCCTGCGCCACATCGAAGCCGGTGTCGGTCGTGGTCGTGATCAGCAGTTCGGCCTCGGGAAACCGGGCCGCCGTCTCGTCGAGCACCTGCTGGAGTTGAAGCACTTCCCCGACGCTGACCGCATGAAACCACAGGCACGGCCGCTCGGGATGCCGCCGGGTCACGCGGCCGAACAGTTTTTCTCGCCACCCGCCACGGTACTTGCCCTGCGCGATGCGGCGATACAAAACCCACGGCGACACGGCAACGAGCAACAGCGCGTAAACCGCGTTCAAGAGCCAAGTGACGACATAGGGCATCCGTTCCCTCCGAGCGAATTTCAAAACCTCCGCGCATTCAACTCGCGCCGCAGCACTTCTTGTATTTCTTGCCGCTGCCGCAGGGGCACGGGTCGTTGCGGCCCACGCGTTCTCCCTGATTGCGGATCGGTTCGGCCGGTGCCGCGCCCTTGTTGGGGAGGACTCCACCTCCACCCGTCAGTGCGGGATGATCGTCGGGAATGTCTTCGGCGGGTGAGGCATGTTCGGTCGACGTGATCTGCCAGACCGAACCGCTCGACTCGGGAATCTGAACCTCGATGCGGAAGATCGTCCCCGTGACCTGGGCGGCGATGCGATCCCACATCTGTTCGAAGGCCAGCGTCCCCTCGCGTCGGTATTCGGTCTTGGGATCCTTTTGAGCATACCCGACCAGGCCGATGCCCGATCGCAGATGGTCCATGAAGTACAGATGGTCCTTCCATTGCGTGTCGAGCGTGTCGAGGATCACGGAGCGTTCGGCCTGGTACAGTTCGCGACGGTAACGGCGTTCGTAAGCCTGACGGATCGCACCGGCCAGCGTGTGGCGATCGGTCAGCGCGAGTGAAGCGGCATCGAGGTCGGCGTGGAACTCGCGATTGGCCCACTCGACCAATTCGGTGGCCGCAGTCGGATTGGTGACCGGCTCCGAGGCCCGTGCGGAACGGCTGACGGAGACACCGTGCGGGGCGTGGCCATTGGTCTGGTGCTTCGCACAGGCCACGTCCAACTGTTCGTCGAGCCTTTCGATGACGCGGCCCCGCTCAAAAAAGCGGGCACTGAGATCCATCAACATGCGGACGATGTCGTCGCGCGACCGTGATGCAATCTGATCAATGGTCATCAGCGGCGACTCAAAGCGATCCGTGGCCCAGGTGGCGAGGCCCTCGCGGTTGTACCGTTCGCCTCCGCCGCCACTGCTTTCCGCCATGAAGTGCGATAGGCCCACCGACACAGGGAACTCGATTTCCTTGAGGCGATACCGATCGACAATCTGGCTGCGAATAATGGCCGCAGCCTCTTCGGGCGTCTTGCCGTCAAACGTCGTCGACGCAATCCCGATCAGATACTGCTGCTGGACCCAACCGGACAGTGACCGTTGTCCCCAGTCGGGGTTGAGGAAGACTTCGACGGGGCTGAAGTCGAACCGTGCAATGGCATCCAGAGCCCGCTGATAGAGATAGGAATTCAGTTCGTCGAGGCCGACCTTTTTCAACTCGCGATCGTTGGTGTTCAATCCGTAACGGCGATTGACCCACATCGCCATCGCCTGCCAGTTGCGCAGACGGTCGTCTTCCACTTCGGCGGGCAGGTTCTCTTCGAGCTTCTCGCGGATCTGCGTCTCGGCGTCGCGATCGGCCTCGTCCTTGAGATAGCTGATCATGTCCTCGGCATCCAAGTCCTTGATGTCCCGCACTTCCAATTCGAGCGAACAATTCTGCCGCGCCCATTCGACGACGGTCTCCCAGCGATAGGACGGTTTGAGGAAGTGTTCCGTCCAGTGGGCGAGTTGCGTGTCGATCATTGCCAGAATCAACTGCCGACAGTTGGCGTCTTCGAGGACCGCCTGCCGGTAGGAATAGACCCGTTTGCGCTGCTCGTCCATCACCTCGTCGTATTCGAGCAGGTTCTTGCGCTGCTCGAAGTGTCGTTCTTCGACCTTCTTTTGCGAGCTGGCAATCTGTCGCGTGACCATCGCGCTTTCGATCCGTTCGCCCGGTTGCATGCCGAGCGCCGCGAGCCAGTCCTTGACCCATTCTCCGCCGAACTTCCGCATCAGGTCGTCTTCGAGCGACAGGAAGAAGCGGCTCGATCCGCTGTCTCCCTGGCGGCCGGCGCGGCCGCGCAACTGCAGGTCGATCCGCCGCGACTCGTGCCGTTCGGTCCCGACCACGTGCAGCCCGCCGACCTCGGCGACTTTGCGGCCCTCGTCGGCCATCCCTTCGCGCTGTGCGATCTGTTTGGTCCGCTCTTCCCAGACGTATTTGGGAACATCCAGCCGCGACGGATATTTGAGGCGTCCCTCTTCGTTCTTCTCGTGCTTCAGTTCGTCCCAGGCCAGGTATTCGGGGTTGCCGCCCAGGATGATATCGGTCCCGCGGCCGGCCATGTTCGTGGCGATGGTCACCGCGCTCATGCGGCCGGCCTGGGCGATGATCTCGGCCTCACGCTCGTGAAACTTGGCGTTGAGCACGTTGTGCTTGATGCCGTTGCGGGTCAGCTTGCCGCTCAGTTTTTCCGAGTTCTCGATCGACACGGTGCCCAGCAAGATGGGACGGCCCGTTTCGTGGACTTCTTTGATCTCATCGACGACGGCATCCCACTTCTCGGGTTCGGTGCGATAGATCGCGTCGGGATAGTTGACCCGCTTGAGCGGCCGGTTGGTCGGCACCGAAACCACGTCGAGCTTGTAGATCTTCACGAACTCGGCCGATTCGGTCATCGCCGTTCCGGTCATGCCCGACAGCTTCTTGTACAGCCGGAAGAAGTTTTGCAGAGTGACCGTGGCCAGCGTCTGCGTCTCCTCCTTGACCTTCACCCCTTCCTTCGCTTCGACCGCCTGGTGGAGGCCGTCGCTCCATTGACGGCCCTCCATCATGCGACCGGTGTGATCGTCGATGATGATCACCTCGTCCTCGCGGACGATGTAGCTGACGTCCCGCTTGTAGAGGTGATGCGCCTTCAGGGCGTTGTCGATCAGATGCGGCCACTCCATGTTGCCGGCCGTGTAGAAGCTTTCGACTCCGGCGAGTTCTTCGGCGAACCGCACGCCGACCTCGGTCAGGTGGCAGGAGTGCTCCTTCTCTTTCAACTCGAAGTGAACGTCGCGCTGAAGCTGCCGCGCGATCTTGTCGGCCTGCGGATACTTGGTCACGTCGTCGTGAGCGCGGCCGGAAATGATCAGCGGCGTGCGGGCCTCGTCGATCAGGATGTTGTCGACCTCGTCGATGATCGCGAAGTTCAGCGGCCCCTGAACCTGTTCCTCACGGAACGACTTCATGTTGTCGCGCAGGTAATCGAAGCCGAATTCGTTGTTCGTGCCGTAGGTGATGTCGCAGCCGTAGGCGATCTGCTTCTCGGCGTGGCTGGTGTTCGACTGGATCGCGCCAATGGTCAGGCCGAGACCCATGTGGAGCGGCCCCATCCATTCCATGTCGCGCTGGGCGAGATAGTCGTTGACCGTGATGACGTGGACCGAACCGGCCACCGCGTTGAGGAACGCCGGCAACGACGCGACCAGCGTCTTTCCCTCGCCGGTGACCATTTCGGCGATCATCCCCTGGTGCAGGATGTAGCCGCCGACCATCTGCACGTCATAGTGACGCATCTTCAGGTAACGCTTGCCCGCCTCGCGCACGGCGGCAAACGCATCCGGAACCAGATCGTCGAGCGTCTGCCCATCGGCCAGTCGTCGCCTCAACTTGGAAGCCGTCTCGCGCAGCTCGGCGTCCGACAACTTTTCGAGGTCCGGTTCGAGCTGATTGATCCGGTCGAGCACCGAGCCGGGGAAGATGATCGAGTTCCCCTGCTTATCGCGCGTGAAACCGATTGCCTTCACCCGCCGCTCGTTCGACGAGCCGAACAATCCGGTGATGAACCGCTCGGCCCCTCCGAGCACGACGTTGAAGGCGTCGCCGACCTTTTCCATGATTTCCATGATTCATCCGTTGAAAAGACGCGGGGATGCGTCGTGTTTGCTCCGTGGCTGTGAACAATTGACGTGGGATAAGCTTCCAGCTTGTCATGTTCTGGGGCGACCACGACAAGCAGTAAGCTAACCCCACGAAACAATCACAACCTCTCCGTGGTCTCACCGTTCGAGTGAGCCGCGCGACCGTCCCGGCATCGCGC
>JANODP010000328.1:0-9218 GCA_031412755.1 Schlesneria sp.
GGGACGGGCAAGAGTGCCCATCCTACATTCAGTGCTTCCTTTTCTTGGTGACGGTTGGCTCTGTATTCTCTCGCCACTTTGATCGCCCGGCTCCTTCATGGAGGACTTACCTCATGCTCGCCACGGTTTCCGAATATCTCGACCAACACGCCGACCGGTTTCTCGAAGAACTCAAGGAGTTCCTGCGTATCCCGACCGTCAGCGCGGACCCGGAATGCAAGCCACAACTGCGTCGCGGTGCCGAGTTCGTCCATCGGCAACTGGCTGACTTGGGGATGAAGGCCGAGATCGTGCCGACCGCCGGGCATCCGATCGTTTACGCCGAGTGCCTCGAATCACCCGGTGCTCCGACGGTGATGGTCTACGGTCACTACGACGTTCAGCCCCCCGACCCGCTCGATTTGTGGACGACCCCGCCGTTCGAGCCGACGGTCCGCGACGGCTGCCTCTACGCGCGAGGAGCCACCGACGACAAGGGGCAGGTCTTCACGCACATCAAGTCGGCCGAAGCGTGGCTGCGGACGGTCGGCAAACTACCGGTGAACCTCAAGTACGTGATCGAGGGAGAGGAAGAGGTCGGCAGTCGCAACCTCGAAGATTTCCTGAACGCGAACAAGGACCGTTTGAGTTGTGACGTGGCCGTCGTCAGCGACACGAGTCAGTACGCGCCGAACCAGCCGGCCATCACGTATGGCCTGCGTGGGATCCTCGCTATCGAGGTGACGGTCACCGGCCCGAAGAAGGACTTGCACTCCGGTGTTTTCGGCGGCGCGGTGATGAACCCGGCGACGGGCCTCGCGCGGATGATCGCCTCGCTGCACGATGACAACGGGCGAATCCGCATTCCCGGCTTCTACGACGCGGTCCAAAAACTCTCCGACGCCGAGCGGCAGCAGTTCCGCGACCTGAACTTCGACGAAGCGGCGTTCAAAGCGGAACTCGGCATCACCGAGGTCTTCGGCGAGGCTGGCTTTTCCACACTCGAACGGCGCTGGACGCGACCGACCTGTGAAGTGAACGGCCTCGTCAGCGGGTACACAGGTGTCGGGCCGAAGACCATCGTGCCGTCGAAGGCGACGGCGAAGATCACCTGCCGACTGGTGCCGACTCAAGACCCGCACCAGCTCACCGAGGCGCTCCATCAGTACCTGAAGGCCCAGTGCCCGCCATCGCTCTCGTTCGAGTTCACCAGCTACCACGGCTGCCCGGCATTCGTGTTCGATCCGACCAGTCCCTACATCGAAGCGGCGGCCGAGGCCATCCGTGAAGCGTGGGGAGTTCAGCAAGTTCGACTGATCCGCGAGGGGGGTTCGATCCCCGTCGTGCAAACCTTCAAGGACGTGTTGGGGGTCGATACACTCCTGCTCGGCTGGGGCCAGAACACCGACAACCTGCACAGCCCCAACGAGCATTTCAGCGTCGCCGACTTCCATCGCGGAACGCGAGCCAGCGCGAGCCTGTGGGCCAAACTGGCGGCAATGCAACACGATGGTTCATCGCCATCGGCCGCGAACATTTGCTGAAGATCGCCTCTCTGTTGATTCGAATGACTTGAATCGTCACGCAGCCTCCTCCTCTCATGGATTGATGGACTCACGATGCTCGACCTTCAGTTTGTTTGTGACAACCTTGAAACCATCCGGGCGAACTGTCAGCACCGGCATGTGGAGGCGGATCTGCACGGGATCGTTTCGTTGCGGGATCGGCGGTCGATGCTCATCACCGAAGTCGACAAGGTGCGGCACGAGCAGAAGGAGACATCGGCCTTGATTCCGAAGGCGGCTCCGGCGGACAAGCAGGTGCTGGTCGAGAAGGGGCGCGCGATGCGGGAGCGGATCGCGCAGCTCGATGCGGAACTGGCGGGCGTCGAAACGGAAGTCCGGGCCGCGCTGATGACGATCCCGAATCTGACTCATCCCGACGCGCCGCTCGGTGAGGAAGCGGACTCGAAAACCGTGCGGACTTGGGGGACGATCCCGAAGTTTGACTTCAAGCCACTCGATCACGTGGCCCTCGCCGAGAAGCACGACCTGATCGATCTGGAGGCCGGGGCGCGGGTGACGGGAAGCGGGTTCTACTTCCTCAAGAATGAAGCAGTACTCCTGGAGTTGGCGCTCACGCAGTATGCCGTTCAGAAATTGGTGAAGCATGGGTTCACGCTGCACACGACGCCCGACATGGCTCGGATGGAGATCCTCGAAGGGACCGGATACCAGCCGCGCGGGAATGAGACGCAGATTTACTCGATCGCCGGTACGGACCTCTGTCTGGTGGCGACGGCCGAGATCACGCTGGGAGGCATGCTGAGGGATCAGATTCTCAACATCGACAAGCTGCCGATCAAAGTGGCTGGCATCTCGCACTGCTTCCGGACCGAAGCGGGAGCGGCGGGGAAGGCGACGCGCGGCATCTACCGCGTTCACCAGTTCACCAAGATCGAAATGTTTGGCTTCACCGCGCCGGACGTCGCGGCGTCGGATGCCGTTCACCACGAGATCGTCGCCATTGAGGAAGAGATTTTTCAGGGACTCGGCATCCCGTATCGAGTGCTCGACATCGCGTCGGGCGACCTCGGCGGCCCGGCCTTCCGCAAGTTCGACCTCGAAGCGTGGATGCCCGGCCGCGGCGCAGCGGGTGAATGGGGCGAGATCACGTCGGCCTCGAACTGCACCGATTTCCAGGCCCGTCGCCTCGGCATCCGCTGCAAGTCGCCCGACTGGAAGGGAACGAAATACGTTCACACGCTGAACGGCACCGCGATCGCCGTCACCCGCGCGATCATTGCGATCCTCGAAAACTACCAGCAGGCCGACGGCAGCATCGTCGTACCCGAAGTGCTCCGTCCGTGGGTCGGCAAGGACCGGATTGGTTGAGTCTATCAACGACGCCCAACAGGTTTGCCATGACTCACGTATGTCGCCTCGCCGTCCGAGCGGGTTGGTTGACCGTGTTTCGTCGCGGCTCGTACCATGCGGCCCGCCCTGAGCCTTTCTTTCCCTGACCCGCGAGCGACACAGTGACTTCTTCGTCCGAACCGTCTGGCGACAATCAGGCCAGTTCCGGTGAGCCTGCGCCCGCCTCGAATGAGCCGCAATCCGCAGAGTCATCGCCCGGCCAACCCGCTGCGGCGACGAGTCCGGTGGACGGAACCGCGCCGCCCGTTGACGAGGGCTTGCCCGAGTGGGAACCGCTCACGCCGGAACTGGTCGAGGACGAGGCGATTCGGGGCGACTTCGTGATCCGGTGGGCGGTCGTTGGTTTGGCGCTGTTGTTCGGAGTCTCGCAGATCGCCGATTCGAGGACGCTGGTCCACATCAAGTCGGGTCAGTACCTGGCGACTCACAACGTGTTGCCTCCTGCAAACGACGTCCTTTCGTTCACGGCGAGCGACCGCCGTTGGGTCAACCTGTCGTGGTTGTTCGATCTGGTCACGGCGGGCATTCATGCCGTTTCGGGCGGGATCGGCCTGTCGATTGTTCAAGGCTTGCTGGCGGGCCTCGCCTTCGGGTTGCTCGCGCATGCTCATCGTTCGGGGATTCGGACGTGGTGGGGATCGATCTGCGCCGTGCTGGCGCTGCTGGTCTGCTACCCGCAGATCACGATGCAGCCCGAGTTGATCACGCTCGTCGGGCTCGCGGCCACGCTGTCGATCGTGTTGCGTGCGGAAGAGGCGTCCTCGGCACCGCGACTGATGGCGATCGTGCCCCTGATCTGGCTGTGGTCTCAATTCGACAGCCGCGCGTTTCTGGGTTGGCTGTTGTTGCTGGTGTTCGCGGCGGGGAATGCGATTCAACGCGGCGGCGTGAGTGACGAGGCCGATGTCCTCCGACGTCGTGACTGGTGGCGGGTTGCCGGTGTTTCCGTGGCGATCGCCGTGCTGCATCCGTTTCTGTGGGAGACGTGGTTGTCACCGTGGCGACTGTACGCGGTGGACTATCCCGCACTCCGGCAGTTGTTCCCCAGGCCCTCGGCGATCGAATTGCCCTTCTACTCCATCCTGTCGCCCCATGTTTGGGATTCGCTCAGTCTCAGTACCGTCGCCGCGATCGTGCTGTTCCTCGCCACGCTCATCGTGATGTTTCTCAATCGCGAGCGTCTCCATCCCGGCCATCTGCTGGCGGTGGTCCTCTTCAACGGATTGGCGTGTTTGACGACTCACGAGTTGGCGGCGGCCAGTCTGGTGAATTGTGCGGTCTGTTCGGTGAATGCACAGGAGTGGTTTCGCCGGCGATTCGGGCAGGTCTATTCGGTCGATTGGCGGGAGCTGCTGTTTTCGCGCGGCGGACGGGCGGTCACGGTCCTCAGTTTCTTCGCGCTGGCATGGCTGGTCATCAGCGGACGAATCGATGGACCGGGCGGCAAGCGGACGGGAGTCGGCTTCGATCAAAATCTGGCAGTGCAGATGGAGATCTTCCAACAGCTCGCGGCCAACAGTTTTGACGACCGTCCCTTTCATTTTGTGGCTCGTCAGGGAGACCTGTCGATTTGGGCGGGGCAACGATCGTTTGTGGACCATCGCGCGGGCTTGTTCTCGGGACGCGATGAGCAGAATTTGATCGACCTGTACAACAGGACGCGCCGCTCGCTTCAGAAACACCGCGAACAGTTGCCGGGCAGCGGCGACACCTCCGTCTGGAGGACGACCTTCGAGAAGTTCAAAATCACCCGCGTGATGCCACGTCTGACGGGTCCGAATCCCCCTCCCGATTACATGACCTTCAGCGATCTGGTTTCCTCCAAGGACTGGGCACTGACAGACCTGACGGCGGTGACGGCGGTGTTCTATCGCGCGGAGACCGACGACGCGGCGCTGCAGGAGTTTGTCTCGAAGCATCGCCTGCAGTACGTCGAACAGGCGTTTCGCAAGGATGTCGCCGCAACGGACACGATCCGTGAATGGGCCCGGCCGGCGACGACGTACGACAACCTGTTTGCGCTGCGACGGCCCACCGTTCCGGCCGGTGTCGGGACCGCTCAGCACTATGTGCAGATGGCGGCGGCGGGCGGTGAGGTTCCGATGCCCGTCCGAGCCGCCTTCGCCATGAGCGCGATCCGCGCCGCGACCGCCGGGTTGCGCGAGGATCCCCAGTCACCCGAAGGTTACCGCCAGTTGGGGTTGGCTCACCTGATCCTCGATCGGATCGAAACCGGCGTGATGTCCGAGTCACAGGCGTCGTGGTTGGGGCTGTCCCGGTACTACCAAGCCATTGGAGCTTTGCGGCAGGCCGCCGCTCTCCAACCCGACAACGTCGATGTGCACTATGACATGCTCTCACTCTTGGAACGAACGCGGCGAAGTGATCTGGCGCTGGAAACGGTGAGACAGATCAAGAAGCTGCAACCGTACTCGTCAAAACTGAGCGAACAGGAACGCCGACAGCGCGAGGGATTGGTCAATCTCGAACTGACGTTGGAAGACACGGTCGCCAAGATTGACGAGATGACTCAGCAGGCCCTTGCCGCCGACGTCGATCGGCTCCAGGTGGCGACGTCGGCCTTTCAAGCGGGAGGAGTGCTGACGGCGATCCGCATTTTGGAAGAGGACGCCGTGTACACGGTTCAGAACGTCGCGGCCCGGTCGATGCTCGGGATCTGGTTGTTGGAGGCGGGACGGGTGCGCGAAGCCCATGAAACACTCGAGGGTGTCGAACGGGATGCCTCGCTGGGAGGTGGGGCGGCAGGTTGGCGCGATCCGGTCGCGGTCTCCGCCCTGGCAACAGCCGATTATCCCAACGCGATCCGACTCTGGCGCGACCAGGTCCGCGAGATGGAAACGAGCGCCGCCGAGGCCAGCCTGCTGACGCTCCCCTTCCTGACCCTCAATCAGTATTGGTTCGCGGCCGACCAGTATCCGTGGGCTCACTCGGCAGCGGCACAATCCCTGGGAAACGTTCGGAGCGAGGCCACCGCGCTGCGGTTCCAAATCGCCCTGGCCCAATTGGAATCGGGTGATTGCACCGGTGCGACGCAGACCCTCCGCGAGGCTGTCGAGCGCAATCCATTCTCACCCCTGCGTCCGTTGTTGCGATTCTATCTCTTGTGTACGACCAACGAATTGATCGAGGAGAAGGGGGCCGCCAACGCCACCGCGATCGAAGAGTTTGAATCGCTGCCGGACGAGGCACCGGCCAGGGACAAATGACGCGCGGTTCCCGGGCTTCCGGCTCTTGTAGGATGGGCACTCTTGCCCGTCCGGCGGGAAGTCGGAAAGCCGGACGGGCAAGTGTGCCCGTCCTACATCAAGGCACCACAGATCCTGTCATTCACCGTTACTCGGCCACCTCTTGACCGAAGGCCAGCCGCATCTGCTGGTCCTTCTCCGGTTGCTGCAGTTCCTTGAACAACAGGCTCGGTTGAATGTCCTGGTTGTTCTGGTACTTGCTGCCGCTGCGGTACTCGCGGATCTCACCCAGCAGCGTGTGATAGAAGATCTGGCAGATCGGCAGGCCGGGATAGATGCGGATCGGATGGACCGCGAACAACTCCAGCGTCCAGTAGCCGCAGAAACCGACGTCGCCGAAGCCCGCCGTCACGTGGACAAACAGTCCCAGCCGACCGACCGAGGAGCGGCCTTCCAGCATCGGGACCAGGTCGTGCGTCTCCGTCCGCTCGATCGTGCGACCGAGGTAAAGCTGACCCGGATGCAGCACGAAGCCTTCGGGCGGGATGATGTGCCGCCGATAGCGGTTCGGCCGCCGCACGTCGAGGATAATCTCCTCGTACACGATCAATTCGTCGTGCAACCGCAGGTTGTAGCTGTTGGGATTGAGCTGCTTCTCATCGAACGGTTCGATGACAATGCTCTTGCCCAACTGAGACTTGATTTCTTCGCCGGTGAGAATCATCGGTGAACGTCGTAGCCGAGGGGGAGAAAGTGGTCCGACGGAACGCCCGCCACCTTACGGGCCGTTCGTTTGGGATGCAACCAATCCGCCGACTTCCAATAATGTGCCGGTGTTTTCCTGGGCAGCGGTTCTGGAGCAAGTTCGAGACATCGAACTGACGAAATCCCAAATACCAAGAACCAAACACCAAACACCAAACAAGTTCCGAATCGCAAAGGGCCAATCGAGAGCCGATCCCAACCAGCCCTCTTTCGGAACGGTTCTGGTTTCTGTCATTGGAGCTTGAGATTTGCGATTCGTTTGGTGTTTGGTCCTTGAAGTTTGAAATTTGAGAGGGGTGCTGGCATGGTCTACTTGAATCGCATCTACACGAAGAGCGGCGACGGGGGCGAGACGTCGCTGGGTGACGGTCGTCGGGTTCCGAAGACCGATCTGCGAATCAGGGCCTACGGCGGCGTCGATGAGTTGAACGCGGTCCTGGGACTGGCGCTGGCGTCGCGACCGACTGATGAACTCGCACGGATCCTGTCTCACATTCAGAACGATCTGTTCGACGTCGGGGCCGACCTGTGCGTCCCGGAGTCCGACGAGCCGCCCGCCCACACGCCGCTCCGCGTCACGGAGGCTCAAGTCGAACAACTCGAACGCCGGATCGATGCGGCCAACGAGCGACTGTCGCCGCTCACCAGCTTCATCCTCCCCGGCGGATCGGCCGTCGCCGCGCACCTGCATCACGCCCGAACCGTCTGCCGCCGGGTCGAGATCGGCGTGCTGGATCTGGCCGCGCACGAGCGGGTCAACCCGCAGGTCGCGATCTACCTGAACCGGCTCTCCGACCTGCTGTTCGTTCTCGCGCGCGCCGCCAATAACAACGGACTGGACGACATCCTCTGGGTTCCCGGCGCGAACCGAACCTGACCCTCAAAGCAACATGTCAGAGACGTTGAGCACGACCGTCTTCGTACCATCGAGTTGCAACTCAACCGTTTGCCCCGGTTGGAAGACAAGCGACTGCCGGTAACACGGTTCCGAAATCGGGCCTGACGGCTGACGAAACACATCGAGGCGGCGGTCTCGCAAATTGACAACCCAGTATTCGACAACGTCGGCTCGCGCGTAGAGCCTGGCCTTGTCGTGGAGGTCTTGAGTCAACGTCGAATCACTCACTTCAATGGTCAACGCCAAGTCGGGCGCCGTTGGATGACCGGTCGTCTGACGTGTTCGTCGCACCACCGCCAGATCCGGCTCCGGCTCACTGTCACTGGTGGTAATCGGCAATTGCACACGAACTCGCCAGCCGGGTGGAAGAACTCGTTGCAGCAGCTCACTCAGCGATTCAATCGTGTCAGCATGGAGAGGGCTGTGAGTCATCTTGGGCACCAGGCAGCCTTCGAGCAGTTCGATCCGTTCGTTCTCTCCCAGCAGGCCGACTTCCGACAAGCGGTGATAATCATCGACGCTGAACCGCACAACCGGGTACGGCGGTGGCAACGCAGACAGCGGTGGAATGGCAACAGACATGGTTGACTCACATCGGAACTCGAACGGGCACCAGTCACGGTAATCCAAAAAGGAAGCGGACGAAAGATCGAAGCCGTCTTTGTTCATGCCGCGCCGGAATGGCGCGGCGATTCAAACAACGATCACACCGGGTACTCGCTCGCGTCGATCTTCGGATCGTTCTTCACGTCGATCAGACGCCAGCAGTACCACGAGGCGACCGTGCGATACGGAGCCCACGGCTCGGCGATGGCGTGGCTGCGGTGTTTGTCGGGCAGTTCGGGCAGGCCGTACAGATCGCGAATCGAAGATCTCACACCGAGGTCGTCGTGCGGGAAGACATCGAGCCTGCCGAGCGAGAACATCAGAAACATCTGCGCCGTCCAGCGGCCGATCCCCTTCACCTGGATCAGGTGTTCGATCGCCTCCTCGTCGGACAGTCGGCCGATCCGGTCGAGCCGCAGACGGCCGTCGAGCGTCCGTTCGGTGAGATCCCGCAGGTAACGAACCTTCTGCCCGGACAGGCCGACCGAGCGAAGCTGTTCGTCGGTCACGCGAGCCACCGCGTCCGGCGCGACCTTGTCCGGCTTGAGCAACTCGTCGAGCCGCATGCGGATCGACCGTGCGGCCTTGGTCGAAATCTGTTGCGACAGAATCGATCGCACGAGCATCCCAAATCTGTCCCGATTCAACTTCAGCGTGAAGGGACCGGCTTTGACGATCAGGCTTCCCAGGACGGGATCAACCTGTCGCAAATGGCGGATCGCATCGTGAATCTGTTCGGCGGTGAATGGCATGAGTGAGAGAGTAGCGTAATTCTTGGGCGTTAGCCCTCTTGTCGATTTCTCGGAGCGGGGCGGCGTCAGCCCCCTG
>JANODP010000329.1:0-3510 GCA_031412755.1 Schlesneria sp.
CGCGACTATCTGGCCGCTCGCTGGGAGGGTCCGGTGGGAAAGAACAACTGATGCCGGAGATTTTCGATTTTGGATTGGGACTGAAAGCACTCGGTTCCGATCGGGCCAATCCAAAATCGAAAATCAAAAATCGAAAATCAAAAACCCTCGCCGACAACGAACAAGGTTCCACTGCACATGACCCCCTATGATCCTCACCGTTGGACGAGCCATCTGTTCGATGTCGAAGGCTCGATGGTTCGCGAGATTCTGGGGCGCGTCAGTGCCTGCGTGATCTGGTCGGCCTTGATTGTTTTGCTGTACCAGTACGGCCCCGACTGGTTCGACAATCTGGCGATTGCCGAGTCGGCTCATGCCCTGATCGGGGGTTCGATGGGCCTGCTGCTCGTGTTTCGAACGAACGCGTCCTACGACCGATTCTGGGAAGGGCGCAAGCTGTGGGGTGGCATCGTCAACCAGTCGCGCAACCTCGCGCGGCAGGCGGCCGCGTGGCTGGCCGCCGATCGTGAACTGGCTCAACGGGCGATCTGGTGGACCGTGGCCTTCGCCTACGGCACGATGCATCGGCTGCGAGGCTTGTCCGACATCGGTGCCGCGAAGAATCATCTTTCCGCCGAGGCCGTCTCGGAGGTGCTGAGCATGGGCCACGTCCCGCTCGCCGTGTCGCGCCGGCTCACCGAACTGATAGCTTCGGCGCAGGACCGCGGGCTGATCGACGGCGACCAGTTGCGGTGCCTCGATCAGAACGTGCAGCTTCTGATCGACTACTGCGGCGCGTGCGAGCGGATTCGTTCGACGCCGCTCCCGTTCGCGTATGCCGTGCATCTGCGCCGGGCACTCATCGTCTACTGCTTCACGCTGCCGCTGGCCCTCGTCCAGAAATACGGCTGGGAAACCGTGCCGGTGACGCTGATGATCGCCTACGTCCTGTTCGGCATCGAAGAAATCGGCGTCGAGATCGAAGACCCGTTCGGCTCCGACGTGAACGACCTGCCGCTGAAGTCCATCTGCGAGACGATCGAACAGAACCTGCGCGAGGTCGCGGACTCGGTGGCGTGACGCTTACCTCTCGCCCAACCTACAACTACGACTTCACTTCTCGCCCAGCTTGGGCAGCCTCAGCAGCACGATCGCGTGACAACCGAGACAGGCGATGCCGATCAGCACCGCCATCACCCCCAGCAGCTCTTCTTCGTGGCGCATGCCACCCCCGAAGGCCATTGTTGAAATGGCGAGCGCCGTCACGAACATCGATCCGGCCGTCAGTCCGAACGACAGCGCCATCGCCCCCCACCGCAGTTGCAACGACAGCACGGCCGTCAGGTGAATCAGGAGAAACAGGTTCATCAGCCACCACCAGAAGCCCGGTTCGTCGAAGACCTCGCCCATCAGTTTTGGTCCACCGGGAAGGAACAGCAACACGAACAGGTTCGCGAAGACACCCGGTAGCAGGACGAGGCCGCAGCCGAGGCCCTTCGAGTACGCCAGATCGGGAATCGAGCGCGGCAGCATCAGCAGCGACGACAACGTCATCCCCTTGATCTCTTCCTGGAAGACGCGCGACGCACACAGCGCGATGTCGATCGCCAGCAGCGGATGCGAGAAGAACAGGAACCCCCACGTCACGTCCTCCCAGCGCATGGACCAGTTGCCGTAGTTTTGGGCACCCCAGGTCGCGGGGTTGTTCGCGGCGACGCACAGTCCGTACAGGCCGGAATACAGCAGGCACCGGATCACGATTCCCGCCCAGCCGCCCCCGATGAAATGAAAGTCCTTCCAGACCAGCGACGCATTCCACACCCGACCCGCACTGAACATTTGCAGACGGCGGCTGGTTCGGCGGGCCACCATCCCGCGCGACGTCGTTTCCTGCGCGGGGTCCATCGCCACGAAGCCGAACAGCCACCACGACAACAGAAAACAGACCAGCCCTCCCGCCGCATTGCCGACGATTTGCGGCGACCACGCGAACTCGTGGCCCGTTTCCGTGGCCGCATACAGTTCCGTGAAAAAGGTCGATTCACTCAGCCACTTCAGCGGCGCGAGGATCAGCCTTTGCCCGGAGTCGTCCATCGTCCAGCCCTTGTTTTGCAGCAGATACCAGTATCCGGCCGTCGCGAACGCCGGAACGGCGCAGTAACCGACCAGCCAGAGTGACGTCAGCCCGGCCGCATCACGGCTGCGACGGCAGAAGACCGAGCACAACAGCCCGACGTTCGCCAGCAGAATCGTGTACGAGAAGAGCGACAGGTACGCGGACGTGATCTGCGACGGCATCAGCCCGCCCAGCGTCACGGCCAGCAGCGTGAACGGATATTGAATGGCGAGCAGCAACAGCACCTGAAACAACCGGCTGGTCGACTTTCCCAGCAGAATCCCCAGCGGACTGATCCCGGCCATGGTCATCAGGCCGAGCGTGTCCTCCTCCTTTTCCTCCGTGATGGCACTCGAAAAGAACCCGACTCCCAGCAGCGTGACGAAGGCGGCGTTCACATAGGCCACGATGCGAAAGAACGACCGCCCCGGTGCCCCGAAGAAGATCGAAGTCTGTTGCGCCCAGCACAGCGCCAGGTAAATCACTCCCAGCAGGAAGAACCACAACAGATGCACCCGCACCGCCCGCGAGTCAGTTCGCAGCGATCGAAACAGCAGAGCGAAGATGCCACGCCACATGGTGAAATGGTCTCGAGGACGTTGTTCAATGAACGGGAAGGCAATGTGAGCCGTGATTAGTGCGAAGTGAGCGTTGAAAGACCATCCTAACGGCCGGTCAAATTCTCAGTGACCGTTGTCGCAACTCGATGTCATTGAATTACCCGTCACGCGCAGGAACCACGGGGATCGCCGACTCAACCGGCGCGAGCCTTCACCAACGCGCTGAGTCGCTTGAATTCCGGGACCTCCGCCGACTCGCACCACTCGAACAACACCGCTTCCGCCGTCGAGATCGTCGCGCCGCCGTTGGCCATCCGTTCGAGAGCCGTGTGGTGATCGAGGTCGCCTCGCGCCCCGACCGCGTCGGCCACGACAGTCGTCTGATATCCGGCGGCCAGCAGATCCAGCACCGTCTGCATCACGCAGACGTGAGTCTCCATCCCGGCCACCACGATCTGGAAGCGATCGTCGCTGGCAGACGCCGCCGTCGGCCAGCCGAGACATTCGACGCCACTGAACCGCTTCTTGGCCGGTCGCTCGCTGATCAACTCCGCCAGCGAAGCAACCGTCGAGCCGAGACCCTGCGGATACTGCTCGGTCGCTGTGACGGGTACGCCAAACAGCCTCGCCCCCTCGATCAGGAACCGGCAGTTCGAGACCAATCGCTCGCGTGTCGATTCTCTCAAGGCAGCGACGAGCTTCTCCTGAACATCAACAATCAACAGACGACTTGATGCCCGGTGCAACAACTCGGGACTGCGAAGACCTTCAGACTGCGACGACATGGAACGGAACCTTGCTGAATTGTGCAGTTCACGATGAGCAACTTCTGAGCGGGGCGGCGTCAGCCCCCTG
>JANODP010000330.1:0-10418 GCA_031412755.1 Schlesneria sp.
ACGGCACGCCGTCAATCGGCTTCGAGATCAAGACGGACGTCGGCTTTTACTCCATCAACGCCCCCGCCGCCCAGGGAGCCAGCGGCAACCTCGCCTCCGCCGGTGAGATCACGCTGGCAGGTGTGACACTCTCGATCCCGCTCGACGTCGCGCACGCGATCGTCGTCAGCCTCGATGGCCAGCCGCTGGCGACGTCGAACCGAATGCTGTTGCAAGTCATGACCGAAGAAAAGCCGACGGGCTTCCGGACCGAACCGCTCGGCGATCGCCGCCACCGCATCACCTCCATCGGCGAGAACCCGTGGCTGGTTCACAAGCTTGCTGGCACCGTTCGCCTGCGCCGCTCCGACGCCAGCAAACTCAAAGTCACCGCGCTCGACCAGTTCGGCCAACCGACTTCCGCCACGCAGACGGGTGGCGAGATTCGTCTGCAACCCGACACGCTGTACTACTCAATCGAAGCTCCTTGAGTCGCGATTAGTCTGGCTTTGCGGTTCCGGGCCGCAGACCTTTGTTCGTGAAGGACTGCGCCGATGAGATCGCTGCGCGTCGCCATCCTCGCGCGATGTGACATCAGTGCGAATGACCCAGCGCGGCTTTCAGCCGCAACCGATGTAGCCTTCATCGCTCCGCGTGAAGAAAGCCGATTGTGAGTGAGTCCCTGCCTCAGCAATCGACACCGAGCCGCGCAGAACACCCAGATCGGCCCGATAGGTCACGCCGGAGGAACTTGAACCGATAACTGGTAACGTTTTGGATAAACCCCATGCTTCGCAATTGCCCTGACTCGGTCATCCTCAGTTAGAGTGATCTTTCAAAGGATAGCCAGGATTGAAAACGGTGGACGAATGCTTGAGCATTCAGAGAGAGGTCCACCGGTCATCCGAAGCATAGGGGCGTCGGGCAAATTCGCATCCGTGTTAGGCATCTTCAAGTCGTAGTTTCATTTTGAGGGCCGACTATCATGGCGAAGACTGTTTCAATGGCGGGATCGGATTCAAAAGAAAAATCGGAAAAGAATCGTCCAGCGCTGATTCTGCTGACCGTCTACTTCCATAACGACGAAAGGGAGGAGGCGTTCCAGCTGGGGCAGGATCTGTATGAGCAACTGACTCGGCCGGTCAGTGATCCGTTGGCGTTTGGAGCTGGGATACCGGTGTGGAGTGCGGTGGCTGCGGATCGGGTTGATTTGGAGGCGGCTGAGATTGTGGTGGTGATTCCGCTACTGGGTGGGATTTCGTTCAGTGCAAAGCGGCAGACGGTGCTGAACCAGCTCACCGACTGGCACACGCGACTCGGCAATGGACATTTGCTGATCGTACCGACGGCAGAGGTCTGGCGAAGCGTGGAGGACACACTGGTGGTCAAGCACCTCCTCACCGAGCTTTACGGCAAGGGTGACAAGGATGATAAGCGTCGCAAAACGCTGGATGAGATCGTGTTGGCGGTAACGCGGTTGTTGGAACCAGAACGGAAGAAGGTGCGGTTGTTTGTGTCGCATGCGAAGGCTGATCTGGCCGCATCGGCCTCCGCCGCGAAGTCGGTTCACGATCACATCGTCACGGAAACCACGGGGCATGCCTTCTTTGATACCGTCAGCTTGGAGGCCGGTGAGTCGCTGGCTGATCAACTCGATAGCGCCGTCGGTAATGGAGTTTTTCTCGCGGTGCGTGGGGATGCCTACAGTTCGCGCACGTGGTGCCAGCGCGAATTGTTAACAGCGAAGCGGCATGAGCTCCCTTCCTTGACGGTCGAGGTGCTGAAGAAGGGGGAACAGCGGATTTCGCCGTATGGAGGCAATGGACCCAGCGTCGTGTGGGACAATAACCCCGCAACGATTGCGTCACGGGCCATGATCGAATGGCTGCGATCGGCCTACTTCCGTAAAGAGGGCGAGCGGTTCAAACGAGTGGCCGGGCTGCCGAGCGATACCGTGGTGCTGGCCCGCCCGCCCGAGTTGCTCGATCTGGCTCAGGGATCGTTGGTGTCGATCCATGCCACACTCGCCCTGCATCCCGATCCCGAGTTGCCCGTGTTTGAACGCCAGATTCTGAAGGCCGCGCGACCGCGATTGCAGTTGGTGACGCCGACGACGGCATTTCGTCGGTTGCTGAACCGGGAAGGGGCTTCATCCACAGTCACCTCACCACTTGAAAACCTTCAAGTCGCAATGTCGTTGTCGGACAGCCCGGACGTTAATGGCCCCGACGGTTTCACCGCTGAACACGTTCGAGATGCCACAGTCTATATGGCTCGGTCACTGATCTCTGCCGGCGCGGCCATTGCTTACGGTGGCAACTTCAGGCCGGACGGCTTCACTCCGCTCCTGGCCGATTTGATTCAGAGCTACAACCAAACGGCCGCCAAGTCGGCGGGGTTTCTGCACAGTTATCTGGGTGCCCCGCTCAAGTTGAAGGATGTGCCGAATGGCCTGCCGCTGACAGTGCATCATCTGGTGGAAGAGACGGAAGCCAAGCCAGATGTCAGACCGGACGCCATCCTGCCGCCCCCATCGGACAAGAAACGTTATCCCAACGCGCTCTACTATTCGGACATGCGGCAGGTCATGGCCAAGCATACATTCGCGCGGGTCGTGCTGGGTGGAGCGGCGGTACCTCTCTCCGACACCAGTCCCGGCTACGGGGGACGCCTGCCCGGTGTTGTCGAGGAAGCATGGCGGACGCTCGAAATCGGGAAGCCGCTCTATGTCGTCGGGGGATTCGGAGGAGCTGCGGCTCTTGTGGCCGATCTGTTGGAAGGCGGCCCGATCCCCGATCGCTTGTACGACAAGACCTGGAAAGACGCGGCCTCCTTCCAGAAGATCGCGGAGGAGGTGGATAAGATCGACGACGACGACCCAGACTACAAGACGCTGGGACTGCCCAAGCGGCTGGAGGACTTGGCGGAGGCAGTCCTGCAACTCGCGAAACCCTGCTTGGCCACCGACGCCGCCTCGTTGAAATGGAATGGGCTGACGGTGGATGAGAACCTCCGATTACTGCGGACTCGTGATCCCGTGGTCATCTCGTCGCTAGTTCTCAAGGGCTTGCTGAATATGGCCCGCGCCCATGGAGCCGGCAAGCTGCAGATCGAACTGGTTCAGGGAAGCGTGACCATTGGGAGCAAGCTGGATGCGGTGGCGGTAGCCGCGTTCGACAAGATCCCACTCGGTGGAGCCGGAGCCGCGTTGGACCAGGCCATTGGCGGACGCATCTCCACTAAGAGGGCAGAAGGACGAACGCTGATCAGTCTGGAGTCGCCCGAGATTGATGCCAACTGGTTGTACCTGGCCTCGCTCGGACCGCTGGGCAACGTCGATGGACTGGAGCAGCGAGTCGAGCAGGCCGCCCGCGAAACGGCCCGCCAAGCGCAGCGACATGGGTTTCAGCGACTCGGCGTGGTGGCCTTCGGTGGTGCGGTTCTCACCGATGTTGAGGCGATGGCTGACGCGATGCTCCGCGGGTTTGCCGAACTGCGCGGTCACGTAACCATCGTTTGGTTTGAAACCAACGCAGACCGGTTTAATAGGCTGCATCAGAAGCTCGCCGGTCAAAAGGACGTTCACCTGACAACACGTCGCACCATCGCGAGCCCTGCGGCACCATCGGGTCGTGAAGAAGAGTTGATCCTGCAGGTGAGCTTGGAGAACGACCAACTTACGATCACGACATTGCCTCCTGCCGGAAGCGCCATTGCCTCATCACGGCGAATCAATCTGACCCCTGCGCAGCTCTCCGTGTTCTCTGAAGGGAGCGGGTCACGAAAGCGTGCGACCCCCGACCTGGAGACGTTGAAACAACGGGGAGGCGAACTGGCGGAGATTCTGTTGGGAAAAGATGCCACTCAACTCCTCACGCGATGCAGCCACGCGAGAACCATGATCATCCATGATGTTCCTTCGTCGAAGTTGCCGTTTGAACTGATGGCCACGTCAGACGGTTCCAATCGGCCTGCCGTGCAGGCGGGGATCAGTCGCCGCCTCGCGGTTGATGGAGTGCCGATCGAGCACCTGTTCGCAAGACCACCGAAGACCGGACTCCTGAATGTGCTGTTGATCGTGAACCCGACGGAAGATCTGCCGGGCACCGAAGACGAGGCGGACGCCATAAAGAAGATTCTCGAACAGAAAAAGAGCGGAGTGAAATTGACCGTACTGACCGGTGAGAAGGCCACAAGAAAGGCTGTTCAGGCGGCACTCGCGCAGGCCGATGTGGTCCACTACTGCGGACATGCCTTCTTCAACGGCCCCGGTCGCGATCAAAGCGGACTGCTTCTTGCCGGGCAAGAGCGTTTGACATTGGAAGACCTGGAGAACATCAGTTCGCTGCCGAGAGTCGCGTTCGTGAATGCCTGTGAAGCGGGACGGGTTCGCGGCTCAACGACGACAGAGGCCGCGGCCTTTGCCGAGCTGTTCTTGCGCAGCGGTGTCGAAGCCTATCTCGGTACGTATTGGGAAGTCGGAGACTCCGCCGCCGCCAGCTTCGCCACCGGCGTCTACACCCGCCTCGCCGAAGGCCAAACTTTGGAATCCGCCGTCACGAAGTCCCGAGCAGAATTATTGAACGACAATGAACCAGACTGGGCGAACTACATCCTCTACGGCGACGGTCGCTTCAAACTGGTCGTCGGATGATGCAAAGTAACGGGGGTTCGCAGTCCATCGGTTGAGACGGCCTGGAAAGGCCTTCACCACCAATAGTCGCCACGGAAAACGCCGCGGCTCCCTTCATTTGCCGTGACAAGCACCATTGAGGAGTTCACGATGGCCAAGCGCAAAGGTTCGAACGTGAGTGGTCAACGTCCGTATACCGGTTTACCAAAACCGCCATCGGCGCGGCGCAAACGAGCCTCGGTCGGTGTCGGCGCGAAGCCCTGCCGTATCGGCTTCTCGGTGGCGTCGTGATTACACTGCCGGGGTCTCTTCGATTCGTTCTCTTTGGAAAGGCTGCTCATGGACCGTCGCACGTTTCTGCAATCGGGATTCGCCGGGTTGGGATTGACCGCGCTCGCACCGCCGGTGTTCGGTGCCGCCAAGGTCGCGCCGCCGCGGACGGCGCTCATCGGTTGCGGTTGGTACGGCAAGGCTGACCTGCTGCGATTGATTCAGGTCGCGCCGGTGGAGGTCGTCGGACTGTGTGACGTCGACAAGACAATGCTCTCGGAAGCCGCGGACCTCGTGTCGCAACGGCAGAAGTCGCAGAAGCGCCCCGAGACCTTCGGCGATTACCGCGAACTCTTGAAGCAGACGCAGCCCGAACTGGTGCTGATCGCCACGCCCGACCACTGGCACGCCCTGCCGGCCATCGCGGCGATTCAATCCGGCGCCGACCTGTACCTGCAGAAGCCGATCAGCGTCGATGTGGTGGAGGGGCAGGCGATCCTGGCCGCCGCTCGCAAGCACAACCGCGTCGTGCAGATCGGGACTCAGCGCCGCAGCACGCCGCACCTCGCCGAGGCCCGCGACAAGATCCTCAAGGAGGGGAAGCTCGGCACGATCGGCCTCGTGGAGATCTACTGCTACTACCACATGCGAGCCCGCGAGAACCCGCCCGACGCCGCGCCGCCGGCCAATCTCGACTACGACATGTGGACCGGCCCCGCTCCGATGCTGCCATACAACTCGCTCGTCCATCCCCGCCGGTGGCGGGCGTTCATGGAATACGGCAACGGCATCGTCGGCGACATGTGCGTCCACATGCTCGACATGGTCCGCTGGATGCTCGACCTCGGCTGGCCCGATCACGTCGCGTCCGACGGCGGCATCTACGTCGACAAGCAGAGCCGGGCCAACATCAGCGATACGCAGACCGCCACGTTTCAGTTCGGTTCGCTCCCCGTCGTCTGGACGCACCGCACGTGGGGTTCGTCGCCCGACCCGCAATACCCGTGGGGTGCGACGTTCTACGGCGACAAGGGGACGCTGAGGTGCAGCGTCAACAGCTATGACTTCCAGCCGACGGGCGGGCAGCCGGTCCACCGCGACGTCGAGTACGAACTGGAACAGTATCCCGAGGACAAGACGGAGAAGGACCTCGAAAAACACGTCGCCCCGGCCATCCGCGGCCACATGCTGGATCTGCTCAAAGCCCGCGAATCCCGCGGCCGCCCGGTCGCCGACGTGGAGCAGGGTCACATCTCGTCAGCAAGCTGCATTCTGGCCAACCTGTCAATGGAGCTGGGCCGCTCGCTGAAGTGGGACCGTACCCAGCAGCGCATCGTCAACGACGACGAAGCCAACCGCCGCCTCCGCCGCCCCTATCGAGCCCCGTGGGTCCACCCGGAACCGGACCAAGTGTGACCGCCGCTAACAGAATTGCTGACACTCTTGATTGCGCCATTTGGTGGGGTGGCGGGGTCAGAAGCGGAGTGGATGGCCCCGGTGAGATTGACGAAGACGGGGCCATCGAAGACTCTGAACCGCCACCCAGCCGCAGAAATCAACCGATAGATTGGCCAAGCAGCACTATGCGAATTGAGGTTGCGACACATCCGACTGCCTCGACCAAGTCCAAGGGCGATCTTCTTGAGCTTCTTGCGAAAGAGATTCTCGAGCGACAGCATTACGAAGTGCAGAGCGAAGTACGACGCACTGGTTCGGAACTCGACCTCGCATGTCTGCACAAGGTTTCAAGACGTAGAGTCCTTGTCGAATGTAAAGCGCAACGCGATCCGCTGAGTGCTGGTGTGTTGACGCACTTGGCAGGGAATCTCGTCCTTCACGAGTACGACGAGGTGTGGCTCGTCTCGACTGGCTCACTCGGAAAAGATGCCAAAGGAATTCAGCACGACTGGGAGAGGAAACAGGATGCTGAGCGACATCGTCTTAGCATCTACCCGCCGGAGCGGATCGTCGAATTGCTCATCGAAGCGAGATTCATCGTTCCGCAGCCAACATCTACCGCCCACAGTATCGTCACCGATGCAGACGCGATCGGAGATTGGATGCTGGTGGTCACGGAATACGGACGATTCTGGGCGCTCACCGTCTTGGAGTCGAGAGTTCCGTCGATGGCTCTGATTTTTGACGCCAATAGCGGGAATCTCGTTACAGACTCGACGCTTCTGCGGAACATTGCGGAAACAGATACGAGCCTTGCCGATCTTTCGTTTGAGTCCAAGCTCGTCACCGTTCAGCACGACGAACACCCCATACGACCACGTAGCTTGCGCGTCGTTGAGGTTCAGACAGGCGTTGATTGGAAGGACTACCGTCCTGCACGCCCTGAGCATTTCGTTGGTCGAATGGATGCGCAGAATCGCGTGTTGTCTCTATTGAAGAAGATTCCAACAGGAGAAACCAAGACGCGAGTATTCGCGATTACGGGCGATTCGGGAATGGGTAAGAGTTCGCTCGTGACGAAGCTCAGAGATCGCTGTCACAACGTTCGGCACCGCGGCAAGCTATTTCTATTCGCAGTTGATGTGCGCGCAGCGGCGCAGCCAGGCTACGTGACAAGCGCGTTGCTAACGGCTCTCACAGAAGCTGCCAAAGCAGGCTTCGGCGAATTGGCAGATGGAGAATTACGAATCACCGATCACGCAGACCCATTGGAGAGCCCGTCACTTCAAAACTACTTTTCAAGCCTCGAAAAGAGCGAACAAGTCGTTTGTGTTGTGTTTGATCAGTTCGAGGAGCTTTACTCAAAGCCGGAATTGTTCTCTGTCTTCGAGGAGGCTCAGCGCCTGTTTCTTGCCACCATTGCCCGTTGCACGAATTTGGTCCTGGGCTTTGCATGGAAGACGGATACCACGGTGCAACAAGGTCATCCCGCATACTTCATGTGGCACAAGCTAGCAGATCATCGTTTGGAGGTGAGTCTGCTCCCATTCACGCACATGGAAGCATCGTCCGCGCTAACCCTCTTTGACAAAGAGATAGGCAATCGCATCCGTCCCGAATTGCGTCGTCAAATCATCGAGATCAGTCAGGGCTTTCCGTGGCTGATCAAGAAGCTTTGTGTTCACATTTGGGAAAATCTCCAAGCCGGTGTGTCGCAAGAAGAGCTAGCCGACACGCTCGAAGTGTCTGGACTATTCAACCGAGATCTCCAAGCGCTGACGACGGCAGAAAATGGTTGCTTGAAGGCGATCGCCAAGGGAGCGCCAGCCGATTGGTACGAAATCCTTGAGATTTACGGTGAGGAAGTCCTCCGCTCGCTTCTGCAACGGCGACTTGTCGTACGGAGTGGCGACCGCCTGAATTTGTATTGGGACATCTTCCGCGATTACGTTTTGACGGGATCCGTTCCCTCACTGCCATTTACATTCCTACCGTCATCGACATCACTGCAAACGTTGTTGAAGGTAGCGGCTCAACTCAATCACTTCGAACCTACATCGATCGAAGACGTTGTCCAACGGACCGGAATCGGTGAAGGAACGACGCAGAATGTATTTCACGACTTGGTCATGTTTGGAGTCGCTAAAGGAACACCACGTACACTGGCGCTCGACGAACGTGTCGCATCAAATGAGAGTCGGCAAGTGCTTATTCGCCTCAGAGATGTGCTCAGACGCCATGCACTGATGTTGCGACTGGCTCGGTACGAAGAGACGGAAATCGTTTCGCAAGAGCAGCTCGTCGACGAGCTAAAGGCAACAAATCGTGCAGCACAGCATCGCGCCCGTACTTGGCGAATATATGCAGAACGAATTTCGCGATGGTTACGCGCAACTGGACTACTGACTCAAGCTCCCGGTGGTTTTCGCGTACATGATCGTGGCGACGTTCAATCATTGAAGGACCGGAAAGCACGTAACGGAAAATTTCTGGGCGAGGCTCCCCCACAGCGAGTTGTCGAGGCACTTCTATGGCTTGGATGTAATTCGCCAAAGTCTGTGGATGAAATCAAGACTGCTGGTTATCGGAATTCCGTCTCCGTCCTCTCTCGTTTTGGCATTGCGACGCGGACGGAGGATGGGAAGAAAATTGTGGTTGAAACTACCGCACAGAGTGACGGTGCCGAGAAAGCGGTCTGGGACGCCGCGAATCGCGATCCAGTTCTCTCGGTAGTTGTTCAACTGTTGGAGACGTCGCCACGGGTAAAACCAGAAGTAATTGCCGACAACCTCAAAGAGGTTGTATCGATGGAATGGAAAGCGGCGTCCAAACGGAGGGTTGGGAATGCGTTGCGTCGTTGGGCGGCATGGTTGATCGAAGGAAGAGAAAATAATCGCGTCCCAGCGGTTTCGGATATTCGCAATTTTCGGCGAAAGCAACGTTCGCGAAGATCGTCAGAGCCTTCACTGTTTCCAGACGACGAGCCACCTGGCCCACCGCATGAATGACATGATCACGGATGGCACAAACCACGTCAGAATGTTGGCACCCGTGCACCGGGTGCTACTCGCGAGGGGCTTCGCTCGCCAGTGTTCTTTGAATTCACTGGCGACTCAAAGCAGCCGCCAGTGGCGTCCTGCCGCGGCGCACTCGACTGGTCGAGGCGTGAGGTGCGATGCAGGCTGAATTGGGTGGGACACGGACACGAAGGATCGGGGAAAGGAACTAGCGATGAAGCCTTCGATCTACCTCGAAACGAGTGTGATTGGATGTTTGGCCATGCGTCTGAGTGGTGTCTTACGGATCGCGGCCAATCAGCAAACCACGCGGGACTGGTGGGACAACGAACGGCAGCGATACGACCTGTTCGTGTCACGCTATGTGATGAATGAATGTTCGAGGGGCGATCCTCAAGCGGCTCAGGAGCGGTTGGCCTTTCTCGAAGGCATTCCGCTTCTGGAAGTGAGCGACTCGGTCGAAACGCTCGCGCAAGCGCTGCTCAGCAAAGTTCCCTTACCCGCCAAAGCGACCGTGGATGCCCTGCACATTTCGGTTGCCGCACTGAGCGGCATAGACTACTTGCTAACGTGGAACTGCAAACACATCGCCAACCCGTCACTGCGGCTGCGAATCGAATCTGTCTGCCGTGAACTGGGCTGCGAACCTCCCGTGATTTGCACGCCGCAAGAACTCTTGGAGATCAACGATGTCATCTGACCCGATCGTGGCAGAGATCCGCCGCATCCGCGAACAAATCGCTGCCGAGTTCAACTTCGATCTGCACGCGATGGTGAAGGATGCGCAACAGCGCGACGCCGCCGGAGACCGGCTGGTCGTTCGCCGAGAACCTCGTCCCGCCGTCAAGCTCACCGGCCTGCCTGCGAAGACAGCCTGATCTGTTTCCGATGCCACTGGCGTGGGGCTTCGCTCAAGAGAGTTCTTCGGGGTTGGGTGGCTGGGATCGAGTCTTCGAGCCCCCAGCATTCGCATGGTCGTACTGCTGGGGGCGGTCGAAGACGCCCGACCCCAGCCACTCCAACACGGGCGAATCGACCGAATGGCCGAGCGGTTTACTTCGGTACGTAAATCACAAGGACTGCCGGGCGATCCTTGAGTGTGGGGGCTTCGCGGTACCAGG
>JANODP010000331.1:0-15061 GCA_031412755.1 Schlesneria sp.
CCACACACAAACCCCAACCCCAACCCCCCAAACACACAAAAAAACAAATTCATCTTTCTCCTCCCATTTTTTTTTTCTTCTCCCCGCCCCCCGCCCGGGGGGGGGGGGGGGTTGTGGGTGGGGGCCGGCCCCCCCCCTCGCCTCAGGCGAGCATCCGTCGGGAAGAGGACGATGGACTCGGATGTGTTTCGTTCGAGTCCTTCTCGGCGTTTGACCACTCGGCCCCCACACCCAAACCCTCTCCCCCGAAGACGGGGGCGAGGGGACCGGAGGAGGACCACCAATTGGCGACTGACCCCCACTACCCACTATCCACCACCCACTTCCACTCAGTTGACCCCCTTCAACTCGACGACTACGATTCGCCCGACTTGAGGGATTGGGCAGGAAATCCATCTGTCACGACAAATCTGATTGTCGCGGTTGGGAAGGCTCAACTCACGCTGCCCTGACTGCCGATCAAGTGAGAGTCGGCTCCGTAGCCAAGTGGCTAAGGCAACGGATTGCAAATCCGTCATCGTCGGTTCGACTCCGACCGGAGCCTCTCGCCAGAACCCCTTGCTTCCAAGGGGTTCTGGCATTTCTATGGCCTCCCACACGAGTCGGCCGGAGATTCACGCAGGCTTGCAACCCCCAAAACCGAGCCGATCGGCCCCTTCCCGACGTCCGCGCCAGGCCAAAAAACTTCGATTGGCGGTCCCGGGACGACGGAGCAACGCAAATCAACTCGGTTTGGTGGTCCACCGACGTCCCCGACAGTCCGAGAAGAGTTGATTCATGGTCCACCGAGGTCGCCGACTGTCAAACAAGATCTTGTTTGACACCCGCCGATGTCGGAGACTGTCGCCAAAGATCTTGTTTGCCATCCGCCGACGTCACAGATAAGCGAACAAGAATTCGTCCGACACTTTCCGACATCGGAGACAGCCGCCGAAGATCTTGTTTGCCATCCTCCGACGTCACGGATCAACGACGAAGAATTCGTTTGACAGTTTCTGACGTCCAGGAGAGGCAGACGAAATCTTGTTCGTTGATCCGTGACGTCAGCGATCAACAAACAAGAATTCGTTCTGCACTTTCCGACGTCGGAGACACCCGGCAAAGATCTTGTTTGCCACTCTCCGACGTCAGCGGATGGCAAACAAGATCTTGTTTTGGACCCGCTTTCATCGCAACAAGCAAATTGCCATTGGTTTACGCCAAAACGGCCATCTCAACCCACCCGGCACAAAAATGGCGACCATTCCTGCATGTGGGGGACTGGGAAACCCCGACTCGACTGTCTCCCATGAGGCTCGCACCCGGCTTGGGACAGGATTGGGCTCTTGGTCTGTCTGAAACCATCACAAGCTTCGTCTCCGGTTGCGTCGTCGTACTAAACCATCAACGCTCTCCAGCGACGAGACATCGTCATCTGTACTGCTCATCGTCGGTACTGTCCGCTGCGGTGGTGCGGCCGTATATGTCTCGAATGTTCAAAGCTCCCTGCTAATCATCCTTCACCGGCTTCGGCGGACCGATTCGTGTCAGGCGGATGTCGTGATTCTTGTGGGTACCAGTCGTGATAACTTCTTGCTCTGCGGAATATTTGAGGTGGGTCACGACCAAATTGAATTTCCCGTTAATGGGAGGATGTGCGAACGAAAACTCATAGGCCCCGGTTTCATTTGAAATGTCTATCTGGGGCCGACTTAATCGATTTTCAAACTCAGGTGTCTCCACGAGCCTGAGAGTGGCACCGGTGATCCCGTTTCCATCCTGGTCGATGATGCGTCCCGAGATTCTAGTAGCTCCATCACAGCCACAAGCCAGACAGGCAACGACAGCGATCAAAGTGTTGCAATAGCATGTAATGCGCATAGCACAAGTTCCTGCCTAATGATTTAAGTGATTTTTAAGTGCGTCAAGGAACGTTGCGTTAATACTGTCTCCAAGGCCGGGGGGCTGCTTGCCATAGTTTGGTGAATTTGGATCGAACCAGCTCAAGGCGTTGGGATGGACTCGAAGCAATAGCCTCACGGTATCTTGCATTGCATGTGCGAAAATCTCGAATAGATTCTTTCTATACGGTTCCCATTCAAAAATCCCGGCCCGAATGGAGTCTTTTAGGTATAGTTCGAGGAAAATCAGCGTGTTGTTGAGTGTCGCCGTTGTTTGGAGTGAATGCAATGTTTCATGCGCCAGCAAATCAAGTTCCTCGCCTGGAACAGTAGGGTATTTCCCGGCATTGTAGAACTGGTTCGGTCCGATGGTGACTGCGGAAACACCGCTCCCATTGATGAAGAGCGTTGAGTGGGCGATGACTCCACGCCACCAAAGCCAATCCCAGTTACTGCGGGCCGTTGCATTGACCAGTCGGACGTCGCGAAGCGTTTCGTGCAGGCATTGGTTCAAGAAATCGCTGTTCTTCAAAAACGGCATCGCATTCGTGTACACGAATTCCAAGAACGCCTTTTCCGAATCCGAGAGCGTGCGCGAGGTGGCTACCGCCGGAGGGGCCACCGGCGCTCGGGGAGGTGCTACTGGCGGAACCCTTGGAATCGGCGTCCCGTTTTGCGGTTGGAGTTGGCCGTTCGGATCCACCACCATCACGGTACACCCCGGACGGTCATTGATGTATTGCTCAATCACTGAGGGGGCGGTATTCGGAGTGAAATATTTTTCAGAGACCAACCCCCCCTGCCCGTCTCGTTCGATCACAATTGTCGTGCCAGGTGTCAACGCGGCAATCGCATTGGCAGCCGCCTCGGTCGCCGTCGCCTTCAAACCGATCATGGAGGTATACGCGGCATTCTCGGAGGCGGAGTCGGCCTGTGAGGCATCGACCAGCGAATCCGCCAAGGCCGCCGCCGCCGCGAGGCCGGCGGTGATCGAGGCTTTGGAATTGTCCGCTTTGCCATCGGTCAATGTCTGTGCCGCACCGGTGACGGCACCGACCAGTACCTGCCCGGCATCAACTTCCGCGTTGGATTTGGTCGTCGCGGCCGGAATCACAGCGCCACTGTAAGTCAGCGCACTGCTGGCGGCGGTGTTGGCGGCCGTCCCAGCGGCCGTCTGAATCTCGATCACGGCCGTCCGCGCGTGATCGGACAGGTCGATGGTGTGGCTGATCGCCGCGGGAGCCAAGTCGGCGGTCCACTGGGCTCTGTTCGTCGCCATGCTCGCATAGTGCTCCCCATAGGCGGGCGATTCCGTGGCCGTTTTGACTGTGGCGGCGGCATCGAGTGCCGCTTCGTAGGCCGCGTAGGGCGAAGTCTGCCCCGCAGCCCAACTGCTCATGGCGGTGGAATGCGCCGTTTGCACCGCGACAGTCATGGCGGCTGAGGCGCGTGCCAACGCCCCGTCGCGGACAGCCCGGGCAGCCGAGAGGGCCACCGCCAGAGCGGCTTCAATCGGCGCTTCCGCGTTCGTGCAAGCGTGGGCGGCATTAGCCACATCAATCGCCGACTGCACGATCGCGTCGTTGATGGTGTTGTATTTCCCGGATGCTGCGATCGCGTTCAAACCGGCTTCGATGGCTTCCGCGGCGGTGCAGGCTTTGAGAAAGATGGCACTGGCCGCAGCGTCGGCCAGCTGCATGGCGGCCTCGGCCGCAGTCGTCGCACGCTCGGCGACATTCTTCGCGTCGGCGTCGGCCACGGCGTGAGCCTTTGTGGCCGCAATGATCTGGTGTGACGCACTGACATTCGCCGCATTGTCCGCCGTGGCCTGCAATATTGCCGCCGCTCCCGAAGCGATGGTCAAAGCCGTTGTTGCCGAGTTGACGATGGCAGCGTCGTTGGGATTGGTGGAAACGGACGTGTTGTATGCATCCACCGCCATCGTGATTGCAGTGTCATACGCCAACTTGTTGGACACCAGAGCCGAGTTGAGTCCGGCAAGAATCGGAGCGGTCACTGCCGTAAATGCGGCCCGGTTCGCAATGGTTGCCACGTCCAACACCGCCTGGGCATTGGAGGCCGCCAATTCGTAAGCGGTTTGATTGGCATTGAGAGCCGTGGTGAGTGCTGCTCCGGCCAAGGTGGCCGCACTGGAATACATGGCATGATTGGCGGTCACCGCCGTTTCGTAATCCTGCTCGGCTCCCAGCGTGATGGATTGCAGTGTCGCTTGTGCCCCAGCCATGGCAGCAGCGTAGGCGGCGTCTGGGGGTGCCAGATCAGATTCATAAGCCGACTGGGCCATTGCGATATCGGACTGATAGGCCGATTCGGCCGCTAGTACAGCGGTGTAATAGTCGGCTTGGGCGACAGCCAACGCAGACTGATAGATGGAATCGGAATTCGGATCGAACGGCGTGTACGTCCAATTGCCTCCGTTGGCCGTGGCGGCAGAAAGGTCATCGTTCGCTGCCTGCACGGCCAATTGGTAAGGTTGTTCCGCCCCCGAACTGATCGTCGAATAAGTGGCCGCCGACATCGCATTGGCCGCATTCTCGGCGTTCGTTGCAGCTTGCTTTGCACCATCGAACGTCGCGTCCGACGCCTGGTCGGCCAGTGTTTGATCCGCGCGGGCGGCTATCTCAGCGGCTCCGAAGGCGTTCACTGCGGCGAGGGTCGTGACGTTCAGAGCGTTAACGGCCGCCTGTTGCACGGTTGCATATACTGACTCGGCAGCCTGGACACTTCCTGAGGCAGACGTTGAGGCTGCCAGGACCGCAGCGGCGTACGCCGCCTCCGCCGCTTGATTGCTCGCTGTTTCCGCATCCTTGATACTTGTAATGGCCGAATCAAAACCATTCATTGCACTTTGATTCGACGCGTCCTGTGCGTCGCGTGCGTCAGAAATGGATAGGACGTAAGCGGCATCGATCACATCGGATGCGGCTTCTAGATCCGAAAGAATATCGACACCGCTCAACAACTGGCGCGGCTCGAGCACTTCGATTATTGCCGGAGTGCTGGAGAAATCGGTCCGGCGTCCGCGCGGACGAATCCGCTTTGAACGAGGATCAAAGTATTGCGACTCACTCAACCGTTTTTGAAACGCGATTAACCAATTGAACAGAACCATGGCCGTGGAACCTTGCCTGTGGTGAAGGTCATCGTCGAAGTGCTGATCGGATGTAGGTAGCCTTCGGAACACACCGTTCCTTGGCAGTGAGTGAGTGCGTTCCGACGACTTCACGCATCACACACGAGGTTCTCATGTCGCGACATGCGTGACGCGGTTACTTTCCGGGCCTTCGCCTCGGGAGTTGACGCCGACGAGCCAGAATTCGTAGGTGACGCCGGGGGTGAGGGGGCTGAATTGGATGACCGAGACGGTGGTGGTGTCGGACTCGCCGGCGAATTCGGGTTGGCCGCCGGCGGGTTGGCGGTAGGCGTGGTAGAAAGTGGCGTGTGCGATGGGGGCATTCACCAACAGCGTGCGGGCAGTGGCGTCATAAGTGACCGGACCGGGGGCGTCGGGGAGTGGTTGGGTTTCGCCCTCGCCCGGACCGCGCTTCGGTTGGAAGCCGATTCGGGCGAGTTCGGGAGTGCTTTCCCGGTCGTCCGAAGCACAGCAGTAGTAGAACCGGACCCGGCTGTTGACCGCCTCCATCAGCAGCAGAGCCTCATCCCGCGCGGCCGTTGCGATCTGGGACAAGCCGCCCGTCGCTACCGGCTGATTCGCGTTGAGGATCGCCAGTTGGTCCTGGATGAAGGTCACCAACTGAGCGGGATACTGGTGGGCGACAGGCGTGATCTGCGGTGTGACGATGATGGCCTGATTGGCGAGGAACTCGATGCGTGCGTCGGTGAACGTGCCGATCAGGCCTCCTTCCCAACCATACGAGGTGAGGAGTCCCAACCGCTCCGCGTCCGTGATCTGATAGCTCGGCAGGCCGCGAATGAAGTTGAAGCCGTCCCGCAAGTACGTCAGCAGATTGTCCAGGGCGACTCGCGCCGCAGCCGACGAGCCGACTCGTCCCCCTGCAAATGACAATGTCGCCGAATGCTTCGTCTTGAGATCGGCGAGACGCAGATCGACCAAGTCTCTGAGCCATCCGGGAAGCTTGAACGGATCACTGGGAAGCCGCGTGTTATTGACGGCTTGAATGAGCTCCCCAATATTGATTTGTTCCGAAGCCTGTTGATTGTTCATGGCGATGACTTCCAGAAGGAGGTGATGGCGGGAGCAATGCTCGATTCGGCAACACGATTGCGTGCGGCGTTTTGCAAGTCAAGCCTGGGTCAGGTTGTCGGCAGAGGGCAACGTCCTTTTGAAATGGTCAAATTGTCGACGAAATGCTTCAAGGAAAAACACTACGAGGGAGACAAGTCGAACAAGTAGGACGCGACTGTGGATCGTGGTTATGTTTCGGCCGTATTTTTCTGAACAAAAGAACGCAACAGCTTGCCGACTTCGATGATCGTGACCGGGGTCAGCGCCAGCAGAAAGACCAGCAGCCATTCCCACGAGGGGTGAGCGGTGACCTCGAAGACCTGCTGAGCGAACGGCAGTGTCATGACACTCAGTTGGAGCAAGCCGGAGATGACAATCGCACCGAGCAGGTGCGGGTTCGTGAACAGGCCCAGTTCGGGCACGGTGAGACGCTGGCTACGACAACCGATGGCCAGAAAGAGTTGAGAAAGCGCGGTGATGCAAAATGTCACGGTTCGGGCACGAGCCACGTGTGCTTCGTCTCCCTGGTAGATGATCCAGAAGCCCAAGGCTGCGACGGTTGCGATCAACATGCCGTGAAACAGAATGAGCAGCCCTCGCTCCCGCGTAATCACGGCCTCGTGTGGAGGACGCGGCGGGCGGGTCATGATGTCACGCTCGGGCGGCTCCATGCCCAGGGCCAGGGCCGGCAGTCCGTCGGTGACGAGGTTGATCCACAGGATCTGAATCGCCAGCAGTGGGACCGGCCAGCCGATCAGGGCGGCAAAGAACATCAGCAGCACTTCGCCGGCGTTGCACGACAACAGGTAGTGCACGAACTTCTGGATGTTGTCGAAAATGCCGCGGCCTTCCTCGACGGCGTTGATGATCGAGGCAAAGTTGTCGTCCGTGAGCACCATGTCGGACGCCTCCTTGGTCACGTCGGTGCCGGTGACACCCATCGCGATGCCAATGTCGGCGGCCTTCACGGCCGGAGCATCGTTCACGCCATCGCCGGTCATGGCGACAATCTGGCCACGACTTTTCCAGGCCCGCACGACCCGCAACTTGTGCTCGGCGGAGACACGCGCATAAACGGAGATCCGGTCCACCTGCGCCGCGAGGTCAGCGTCCGACAGGTCGTTGAGTTCCTGCCCGGTGACCACGCGATCGTCGGCCGCCGCGATGTGCAGTTCGCGGGCGATGGCCAAAGCGGTCGCCGGATGATCGCCCGTGATCATGACGGGGTGAATGCCGGCCGCGCGGCACTTCTGGACCGCTGCCCTGGCCTCCTCGCGCGGGGGATCGATCATGCCGACCAACCCGGCGAAGATCAGATTCGATTCGTCGTACTCGGTCCCCGTCGTATCCGAATGATCGCGATACGCCAGTGCCAGCACCCGGAGTGCGCGGGACGCCATTTCGGAATTCGACCGCATGATCTGGCTGCGGCGATCATCGGTGAGCGGCTCGACCCGGCCGCCGCGTCGTTCGGAGATGCACTTCGCGAGAATCACCTCGGGGGCGCCCTTGGTCGACATCACCTGCACGCCATCCGGTCCTCGCAGCACGACCGACATCGCCTTGCGTTCCGAGTCGAACGGAATCTCATGGACCACATGGTGCTCGGGATCGTGAGCTTCGATGCCCGCCTTGAGCGCGGCCACGACCAGCGCTCCTTCGGTCGGATCCCCGATGACCTGCCACGAATCGGCCTCATCGCCACTCGGGCTGACCGTCGCGTTGTTGCAGCGTGCCGCCGTGGTCAGAACTTGAATGAGGTCGGATTCGTCGCGGGGATTGACCGGCTGGAATGGGGAGGTCGAGGCTCCCGCCAAACCGTGGCTTTCGCCGTCGCTCGCCCCTTGCGGCTCGGCGGGAGCTTCGCCCTCCCCTTCCAGAGCCTCGCCCTCCCCTTTCAGAAACTGTCCGTGAGGTGCATAGCCACCCCCGGTCACTTGAAACCGATGGCCACCGGCAACCACCTCGCGCACGGTCATTTCGTTGCGAGTCAGCGTCCCCGTCTTGTCCGAGCAGATGACCGTCACGGAACCGAGCGTTTCGACGCTCGGCAACTTGCGGACGAGTGCATTCCGTTTGACCATGCGCTGCAGGCCCAGGGCGAGCGTCAGCGTCACGACGGCGGGCAACCCTTCGGGCACGGCGGCCACCGCCAGACTGACGGAGATCAACAGCATCTCCAGCAGGTTGCCGCCACGCACCAGTTGCAGCGCAAAAATCACGGCCACGATGACCAGACAGACGACGACCAGCACTTTGCCCAGTTCCGCCAGCCGTCGTTGAAGCGGCGTCGGCTCCGGCTCAGAGCGTTGCAGTAAACCGGCGATGTGCCCCAGTTCGGTGTTCATGCCGGTCGCGACCACGACGGCACCGGCCTTGCCTGTGGCAATCACAGTCCCCATGTAGACCATGTTGCGGCGGTCGCCCAGCGGCGTGTTCTCGTTCAGCAGGCAGTTCGCGTCCTTGTCCGCGGGAACCGATTCGCCCGTCAGCGCGGCTTCCTGAACGTGAACGCTGAAAGTCGTCAGCAGCCGCGCGTCGGCGGGGATGTTGTCTCCCGCTTCCAACTCGATGCGGTCCCCCGGCACCATCTCGCGCGCGGGGACCGATTGCAGCGTGCCGTCGCGAAGGACCTTGGCCATCGGCGACGAAAGCCGCTGCAGTGCCGCCAGTGCGCGACCGGCCCGTTCTTCCTGGAGAAAACTGATGATGCCGTTCACGAGCACGATCGCCAGAATCGCCGCCGTATCGGCCAGCTCCCCCATCACGCCGGCGATGACGGCGGCGACGATCAGAATCCAGATCACCAAATCCTTGAATTGACCGAGCAGCCTCTTCCAGATCGGCACCGGAGGCGCTTCCGTGAGGGCGTTCCAGCCGTGTTGTTCCCGCCGACGAGCGACTTCCTCGCCGGTCAATCCGCGGGTCAAATCAGCCGCCAGCTCTCGCGCCGCATCGTCGCCAGACAGGGCATACCACGTCTGAGACTCCATTGTCGGTACCGGCATCTGGTTCGGCTTTCTCAAAGAGGTGTTGTGATCACCGACACTGGCGGCACGGTGTGTGGGTGCTTGCTCACGGCGCGTGCTGGTCGCAAAACATGCGTGGCCACTGCCTGGCGCCATTACCAATTACTGCAACGACGACGCTGGCCGGTTTCCCGCAGACTTCGCAGACGCTGCCCCAGTCGCCAAACACGACATCAAGCATCTGAACCGTAACAACGAAGCTCATCGCAAACGCGATGCCGATCCACGGCCTGATCCCATTGGTGTTCTGTACTACTAACGTTTCGTTTCTTCGCAGGGCGCGAAGATTTCCGCACCGTCAACAAGTGACACTCGCTGCCGCGGAAGCTTGTCACCATCCCACCTCATCCACGAAGGGCCATCAGAAGACCTCAACAAGAAAATGGTGGACAAGAAGATGAAAGCCAGATCCAGATGCTTCCTCTCCTATCTTCTTGTCCACCATCTTCTTGTTCCTTTCGGTTGCGGCTGAGCCGCGCTGTGGTTTCTGATTCATGCTCACTGCTCCCTCAAACAAAACACCCCCGCGACTCATCATCGCGAGGTTCGTCGTACCTGTCGAGCGGCTCCCGTCTGCGAGGCCGCCGCGCCCTCAGGCGACCGAGCGGCGGACGCACAGCAGGGCCAGCAGCGCCAGGACAGCGAACCCGGCCCCGATCAGCAGCGCCGCCGTCGGCCCCGAGCGATCCCAGACGATCCCCGCGAGCAGGCTCGCCCCGAGCGTGGTCAGGCCGGTCACCGCATGGAAGAGTCCCATCGCCGCGCCGCGAGATTCCTTCGGAGCGTGGTCGGCGATCAGCGCCTTGCCCACTCCATCCGTCAAGGCCATATAGACGCCATAAAGAGCCATCAGCGGCCACAGCCCCCACGCTTGCGAGGCGGGCAGCAGCGCGAAGCCCGCGTACACGCCCGCATAAATCGTCCAACCGACGGCAATGATTCGCCAGCGACCGAGCGTGTCACTCCACGCGCCCGCCGGATATGACACCGCCGCATACGTGATGTTATAGAGGGCATAGACCAGCACGACTCCCAACGGCGAATACCCCAGATCACTCGCGCGCAGCAGCAGGAACGTATCGCTGCTGTTCGCCAGCGAGAACAGGACCAGCACCGCGAGCACCGACCAGTACGAGACCGGCAGCTTGAGCCATCCCGTCCGGACGAGCGGCTGCGGCGCAACCGCACTACTCTCGGGCGGTGTCTCCAAAGTCGCGGGCGTGTTCGCCGGAGACGCCGGTTCGGACTCGCGCACCGGTTCGGACTCGCGCACGAAGAACGTCAGGATCAGCGACGCCAGACCGAGCAGCGAGGCCACGCCAAACAGCGTGCGGTAGACCCAGGCCGGAGTCTCCGCGGCGGTACTCAGCGCCTCGGTCGTGCCGATTCGATCCGGCAAGCCGGTTCGGTCCGGCGTGCCGGTGAGCCACCACAGCAGGAACGCCGACAGCAGCACCCCGATGAGCGCCCCCGCCGTATCAAGAGCCCGGTGCAATCCGAACGCCCGCCCGCGCTGCTCCGCCGTCACCACGTCGGCGATCAGGGCATCCCGCGGAGCGCCGCGCAACCCCTTGCCAAACCGGTCGAGCAACCGCCCGCCCAGCACCAGCGGCCACTGGGTCGCCAGCGCGATGACCCCCTTGCCGAGGACCGGCAGCCCGTACCCCCAGCGAATCCACGGCACGCGCCCGCCCCCCTTTCCCCGGCGATCGCTGCGAAACCCGGCCACCGCCGACATCAACGCGACGATCAAGACCGCCCCGCCCTCCATCGCCCCCAACTGCGTCTTGGACGAGTCCAGCACGCTCACGAGAAACAACGGCAGCAGCGGATAGACCATCTCGCTCGACACGTCCGCGAAGAACGAGACGAAGCTCAAGATCCAAACCGGGCGAGGAAGCCGCGCCGCGTCGGGTGAATGGGATGAGGGCCGTGGATCTGCCATGAGTTCTCCGATGGCGATGGATCAAGATCACCTCGTATCCCAGACGCAGACGTCCAGTTCACGGAGGGTTGATTCTCGACAGACAGTGCAACGGGTGGGTGGGGTCGGGAGCGGATCATACCATCGGGATGTTTGGGCGAGAGAGACATCGCTCCTCGTCCCCCGCGACGGTTTCAGCCACCGGTCGGCGGAGCGACCGGGCTACCGTAGTCCCGTCGCTCCGCCGACGGGACGGTCTGGGAACCTGTCAAACTTCGTTGCCAACCTGTCAAACCTCGCCGTGCGCTGTATAAGTTTTCCACGCCCGGTCTCGCCCGATGTTGACTCGCTCCCATAGAACCGCCGAGCCCCCTGAGCAGACGCCGTCTAACCCGGATTATTCACCACAGAGACACACGCCCGATGAAGCCGCATAGTTTCCGAAAGTTCGACCGTCATCCATTTATGATACGAGGGCATCATGGATCTTGAAGAACGAGTCCGCCTGCTGGAAGAACGAAGCCGCCGTCTGGAAGAACTCGTCGCCGAACTGGCGACGGGGAAGTTGCGAGCCATCGAGACCAATTGCCTGACACTGGTCAATCAGGAGGGGCAGGTTCAGGGGATTCTCGCCGCCGCGCCGGGGGAAGCGGCGATGGCGCTGACCGACCCGACCGGCAAGTCGTCCATCGCGTTCGGGGTCGGCAAGAACGGGCCGCACATGCAGTTCACCCACAAGGACGGAACGATGGCGATGGAGTTGGCCGTCCGCGAGAAAGGCCTTACCGTGATCGAGATGCGCGACGCTAAATCGAATCCACGAATCACCGTCGGAATCGACAACTCCGGGCCGCACATCGAATTGCTGGACGAGCGCCGCCAGGCGGTGCTCGAACTCAAGGTTGGCAAGGGGAAATCGCCCATGATCGTGCTCAACGACGACAAGGGAAGAGCGCGGATGATGCTGAATGTCGACGGGACCAGTACGGATTCCGCGAATCTGGTCTTGCGGGACGTGGCCGGCCAGATCTGCGGCCTCTTCGACTGCGATGCCAAGGGCAAGGTGCGGTTCATGCTGGGCGATCTCAAAGACGCCAACATCATGATGAACGCCTCCCCGCAATCGAGTGAGATCGTCTTCGGCGACAAGGGGCCTCAGTTGCGCCTCGCCCTGGGTCTGGCGGCGGGAACCAAGCAACCCTACGTCACGGTCTACAACGAGGCGAGCCAGCCCCGCGTGACGATGGGAGTGAGCGAAACCCACAGCGGTCTGGCCGTCAACGACTCGCACGGGACGAACCGGGTGCTGGCCATCGTCGATTCCGATGAGCGGCCGTGGTTCATCATCCGAGACGACCACCAGAAGGACCGACTGCGGATGACCATCATGCCCGACGGCAGCAGCGGTGTCGCCATCCATGACCAGCAGGGGCAGCTCGTCGCGCTGCTCGGCGGGGGCAGCCGCAACATGGCGAGCCTGACAATCAAAGACGCCACGGGCCGCTCGCAGGCCCTTCTCGCCTTCGGCCCCGAAGGCCCCGCCCTCATCATGACCGACGACGCCGGCCAGCCCATCTTCACCGCACCGTGAGTTGTTATGCTGATCGCAGTGGTAGGGTGCGTGGCTTGGCTATTGGGAAAGGAACAATCTAATGCGAACATGGCTCAAATGGTTTCGGGGTCTCTCTAAGGTGGGAAAATACAGCGTGTTCGGCACGATTATCGGCGTGATCGGTCTTATGTTGAGCATTGTCAGCCTCCCCATGTTTCGTGGTGACAATCCCGACTCCTCTTCGTCAGACCAACGACTTGTCTCTCAACCAGTCAGCGCACTGGCGACAGAAAAGCAGGCCACTGCTCAAACCGCTTTCGGAAGCGGCAACACTCAAATCGGGGCAATCGAAAACGCTCGAGATATCATCATCAATCCCGAACCGAAGGTTGACATATCCGCGGTGCTTGAGCATGAAAACAAGCAATACGAGATCAGCATCTACAAACTTATCACCACGCCGAATCCGGTTGGTGTCAGACCCACGATTACTCGTCCGCAAATCTCCGTTCGCTTCAGCGCAACGAAACCGGTCATCACCTTTGACGAGACCAAGAAACTCTATTTTGTTGAAATCACGCGTTACATTGCAGATCCAGACACAGATGGCGGTAAACGACTTGAAAAAGAGGTGCTTGAAAGTGATCAAAAGTTTGGAGAGCCGAAGTACAGTGAAGTCACAAGGTAAAGGTGCCACCACTTGCCGGGCTGGGGTCGTGTCTTCGAGCCCCCAGTGATCGGAATTCCACACCGCCGGGTGCCGGGTGTCACTGGCGGCTGCTTTGAGCCGCCAGTGTTTTCCAAGAGCACTGGCGAACGAAGCCCCTCGCCAGATGGGGATGAAAGGGTCTGTTGCTCTGGAACCGGCTACGATGCCGGTGTGAGTTTGGTTTCGTACCACAATTCCAGGAGCAACAGACATGGAGTTCGTACCGGTATACGTGGGGGCAGCGCGTCCAAACCCTTTCGCCGCCGGGGTAGAGACTTTACCCTTCCGGTGTCGCATCGCTGACTTCGAGGAGTGAAGTCGGATGGTCGGTGACTTTCTCCTTCGATGTGGATGGGATGCTTTCGATGTCTTTTGCCTTTGACCGCAGTCGGGAACAGTTTGCTCGGGCTCAGAAGTCGATCCCCGGGGGAGTGAACAGTCCCGCGCGGGCGTTTGGCGGGGTCGGCGGGACGCCCGTGGTGATGGATCGGGCGCAGGGGGCGTACCTGTACGACATCGATGGCAACCGCTTCGTCGATTACATCGGTTCGTGGGGGCCGCACATTCTGGGGCATCGGCATCCGCACGTGATGGCTGCCATTCAGGCGGCCCTCGACAAGGGGACGAGCTTCGGAGCACCGTGCGAGTTGGAAACGGAACTGGCCGAACTGGTGATCGAGGCGGTGCCGTCGATCGAGTTGGTGCGGATGGTGAACTCGGGGACCGAGGCGACGATGAGTGCGATTCGCGTCGCGCGGGGTTTCACCGGACGGAGCGCGATCGTGAAGTTCACCGGCTGTTATCACGGTCACGTCGACAGCCTGCTGGTCAAGGCGGGGAGCGGCGCGTTGACGCTGGGGACACCGTCCAGCCCCGGCATTCCCGTCGGCTGCACGGCCGACACGCTGTGCCTCGAATACAACGACTGCGGGCAGTTGGAAGACCTCTTCTCGCGGCGCGGCGGTGAGATCGCGTGCGTCATTCTGGAGCCGGTCGTCGGCAACATGGGTGTCGTGATTCCGACGCGCGAGTTCTTGCAGACGCTGCGCTCGCTGTGCGACCGGCACGGGACCGTGCTGATTTTCGACGAGGTGATGACCGGCTTCCGCCTCGCGTATGGCGGGGCTCAGGCACGCTTCGGCATCCGGCCCGACATGACCACGCTCGGCAAGATCATCGGCGGAGGTCTTCCGGTCGGAGCCTACGGCGGGCGGGCCGACATCATGCGCGTGGTCTCACCGCTGGGACCGGTCTATCAGGCGGGCACGCTCTCGGGGAACCCGGTGGCGATGGCCAGCGGCCTCGCCACGCTGAGGACGCTGAAGGAGACGAACCCCTATCCGCAACTCGAAGACTTCACGCAGCGTCTCGTCGCGGGATTGTCCGAGCGAGCGACCAGGGCCGGGCTGCCGCACACGATCCCGCAGATCGGCAGCATGTTCACGCTCTTCTTCAATCCCGAGGTCGTCACGAATTACACAGCCGCGGTGAAGAGCGACACCAAGCGGTTTGCCCGCTACTTCCATGCGATGCTCGGCGGGGGAGTCTATCTCGCCTGCAGCCAGTACGAGGCGAACTTCGTCTCAGCCGCGCATGTCGAGGCCGACTTGCAGGCGACATTGTCCGCAGCCGAGGCGGCGTTCGCCGCGATCAAATCGGCGTGAGGGTTCTGGGGTGCAGTCGCTAATTGATGGTCGTCTTCCGGTCCCCTCTCCCCCGTCTTCGGGGGAGAGGGTTAG
>JANODP010000332.1:0-8975 GCA_031412755.1 Schlesneria sp.
CAGGGGGCTGACGCCACCCCGCTCCGAAAGTCATTGGACAGAACTGACGCTCGAAAATCGACTGGACGCATGACAGACGCGTCAATCAGAACTTCGGCTCGCGCAAGGTGGCTTCAGCAGCGGTGAGTCCCTGACGAAGCGCCTTCTCGTGCGGCCATTCCTTCAGCGCGAGCTGATACAGCGGCACGGCCTCCTCGGGGCGGGCGAACCTGCGGTACAGGTCGGCCAACGGAACGAGGATCTCGGGTTTGTCGCCGAAGCGGGTGCGAGCGGACTCCAACACGGCCACGGCGCGACCGGACCAGCCGTGCTCGTCGAGCAACCTGGCGAGCCGGACGTGCGTCGCCATCGAGGCGGGATCGGCATCGGGGGTGGAACCTTCGGTCGTCGCGGGTTGATTGGTGGGATTGATCGCCGAGGCGGCAGCGTCCGGGTCGAGTAACTTGAGCTCGGGCGAATCCTCCGGTGGTTCGTGGACGAAGAGGGCTTCGAGTCGAACCAGTTCCAGCTTGGCGCGAGCCTCGTCCGATCCGAGCGCCACCGCGGTCTCGTAGTGCCGCCCGGCCTGAGTCCGTTCGCCGAAGAGGTGGTGCAGGTAGCCTCGCCAGTAGTGAGCTTCCGCCCGTTCGGGGGCGAGGGCCAGCAGTTGGTCGGATTCACGTTCGGCGTTGGTCCATCTCAACAAGGCGGCGTGCGACCGGATGCGGTTCAACGCGCGGTCGACCGACCGGGAGGCGGTTTCTTCCGGTGTCTCGGCCAGCCGTGCGCGAGCCCTCTCCGCTCCATCCGCCAACGTGGCGGCGACGGCTTCCGCGTTGGGAAGGCCGCGCGCCAGATCGAGGTACTGCGCGGCTTCGGCATACCGGCGCTCCTCGAACAGTGCCCAACCAAGATCCGCGCAGACTCGGACCGACGTGTGGCCCTTGTCGATCAGATCGCGCAGGCCGGCGATCGCCTCGTCGGTGCGGCCGAGCTCCCGCAACAAGTTCGCGCGTCGCGCGCGGACGTCGTGACGATCGGGATGCTGTTGGAGAAACTCCTCCAGACTGGCGAGTTGCTCCCGCAACCAGTCGTCATGGGCCGAGCGTGACACCTGTCCCGTGAGGTTCGGTTCGACTTCGAGGATCGCGACATCCCGTTCGCGATAGACGACCTTCAGCAGGCAGGCCGGATCGGCGGACAACTGCTGCCACGCGAAGCCGTCTCCCCAGTGCGCGTCGATCGCGACCAGATATCGCGCCGAGAACGACGCGATCTGCTGGCGCAACTTCTCGGGCGTCAGGGTCTCGAACGACACGCGGCGTTGAAAGCGATGAGCCGTTCCGCCCACCGCCGCATGCCACGTGAGCAGCCTCGAGTGCGGCGGCGTCTGCTGGCGCAGCCACGTCCCCGCCCGACGCCAGTCACCGAAATAAAAGCTGGGGGCTTCTCGCGTGTGAAAGGCGTCCCGGTCGGCGACCGCGCGCAGGTTGGTCGCGATCAGACTCGTGTCGCTCAGAACCTGGCGATGACACAGTCCGACTGCCGCCAGCGCGAGGAGCGGCAGCAAGCATCGTTGCGTCCCCGGTCGAAATGCCCGCATCACGGAGGCCACTCCCGCCGGCACGAACACCCACAGCAGTGGAATCAACGGCCACAGAAATCGCTCGTGCCGCCACGGCCAGACGGCGAGACAGCCGAGATACAACGGCAGGTAGAGCAGCACCAGGCTGCCGGTTCGGTGACGTTGCGCCCACACGCCACACAGCCCGACCAGCACCAGCGCGAGCGAGGCGATGGCCAGCCAGCGGTTCAGACCCTCGGCCGACGGCAGCGCGTCGAGCGACAACAGGGCATAGAACGGACGTTCCTTCGTCAGTCCGGGAAAGAGCAAGCCGGGCAGAGCCGCGGCGTAGAACTGCATCGTCTGCCACACTTCGGCCGCGACCACACCGAAGCCTCGTTCGCGCAGTCCGTCGAACAGCGACGCGGCATAGTTGTCGCCACCCGAAGCCCGGCCCTGCTGCGCTCGCCAGTAAATGCTGCCTCCCGCCAATGCGGCCGAGAGCAGATACGGAATGCGCCAACGGGAAACCAGCGACCACAATCCGACCGCAATGATCAGTGACACTCCCACGGTGCGGATCGCCGGCAACCAGATCAACGTCACAAAAATGGCCGCGAATCGCAGTGAGTTGGCGATTCCCGGCTTCTCGGCGACTCGACCCAGCCAGTAGAGCAGCGCGAGCACTGCCAGAGCGTACGGGACTTCGCTGAGGACTTCGGTCGACAGCACCAGCATCACGGGACTGCTTCCGGTCAGAGCCACCGCCAGCGGACCGCTCCATCTCCCGCCGTGCAGAACCGCCAGCGCATGGACCGCCAGCAACAAGAGAACGCCGGTCAACAAGACCATCACCTTGGCGGCGACCACGTCATACGGACGAAACATCAGCGCCGGCGTGAGCAGCAACGGCAGGCCCGGCGGGCGCCACGAGTAGACCGGCTGGCCCGGCACGTCGATCGCGCGGTACTCGCCCTGATTCAGCATCCCCTGCGCATAGATCAGGTAGCGCGGACTGTCCGGATTGAACAGGTCGCAATCGTTCAGTCGCGTCGCGCCCGCCCACGCAAACAATCCGATCAGGATCGCGGAACAGACGTGATGCCAAATCGAAACAGGTGGCGTAGTCTGTGGCCGTTCCGAAACATCGGCAGGAAGAACCGACATGAGCAATCCACCTGAAAGAGACTGTGCGAGGACCGATCGTGCCAACCGTAACGCCTGCGCGCGGCCAGCGACTCCCCAACGAGACAACCTCATCAGTGAGGGCAACCCGCGTTCCGATTCTTGTTCCCCTCTCCCCATAGGCATGGGTGATCTACACATCTTCCTATTTCTGTCGCCTTCGACACGACTCTCTGAGGAGACTGGCAGAACGATGCGGGCAGAACGATGGTAGAAAGAAACGGCTGCGAAAGTTCGTCTACATCGTTCTGCCCCCATCGTTCTGCCAGTCCTGATTTGGCGGTGACGGAAGCGGATTCCTCGCGATTCAATGGATTGTTCGGAATTGTGTAGATACCAATGCCCCATAGGGCGAGGGGAGTGGAGACAGACCACCACTCGGTGATTGCACCCTCCTCAGGCAGCCGACAACTCCTCAGTTGACTTCGCCCGGTCGATGCGTGAGAAGTTGGATATCCCGCACCTCGTCCGTTTGAGAGAGTCCCTCGCCATGCTGACAGTGAATCAGGTCATCGACATGTTCCGCGTGCCACCGGAAAAGAAGATCAAGCTGAAGGACTACAGCACCGACTGGGATGGAGACGATTCACTGCCGGAGGAGGAACGCCGTCAGATTGCGGCCGAGTTTCTCGCCAAGAACGTCGAGGAGTTGTCCGCCGCGCAGGAGTTGCTGTACGCCACCAACACGTGGTCGGTCCTGTGCATCTTTCAGGCGCTGGACGCGGCGGGGAAGGACGGCACGATCAAGCACGTCATGTCGGGCGTGAACCCGCAGGGAGTGCAGGTCGTCAGTTTCAAGCGGCCCTCCCTGGAGGAACTCGATCACGATTTCCTGTGGCGGTGCTCGAAGGCTCTTCCCGAACGGGGCCGCATCGGGATCTTCAACCGCTCGTACTACGAAGAGGTGCTGACGGTGAAGGTTCACCCCGAGTTCATCGCCAGCCAGCGCATCCCGAACGCCGCGCCGGGCCGCAAGAAATTCTGGAAGGCCCGCTACGAAAGCATCAACGACTTCGAGCAGCATCTGACCCGCAACGGGACGCGCGTGGTGAAGTTCTTCCTGCACGTGTCGAAGGAAGAACAGAAGCAGCGACTGCTGGCTCGCATCGACGACCCGAAGAAGAACTGGAAGTTCGAGGCCGCCGACATGGGCGAACGAGCCCACTGGGACGACTACATGTCGGCCTTCGAGACCATGCTGCGCGAGACGAGCACCAGGCAGGCTCCGTGGTACGTCCTCCCCGCCGACAAGAAGTGGGTCTGCCGCGCGTTGGTCGCCGTCATCCTCGCCCACGAGATCGGCAAGCTCGATCTGAAGTTCCCCGAAATCAGCGAAGAACAACGCCAGACGTTGCTGGATTGCAAGCAACAGTTGGAGTCGGAACCCGAGTCAACGAAGTAACGTGAATGTGGTCCGGATGAACTTTGTCAGAAGGGAGATCGACAGAGTGTGGCATTGAAGCCTGACGCGCAAGCGAAGGTTCTGCCGTGACATCCCTTCGCTTGCGCGTCAGGCTTCAATTCGACGGCGAAAAATCCACGATCAGGCCTCGCCGGTCTGCTTCAGCGACTGGTCAGGCGTCTTGCTCGCGACCCCCACGCGCGGGCCGTACCAGTAGTCCAACCCGGAGCGCTGCCCGAGGGCCAACCGGATGCCGACCCACAACAGGCCCAGCGCGGAGTGTGCCCGCACCTTGCGGCCCGATGTGATGACGAACTCCCGCAGGATGACGAAACGACCCTGCTGCTTGAGTCGCCGACCGAAGGCCACTTCCTCCGACCAGAACAACGCCTCGTCGAACCCTCCGGCGGCGAGGTACGCTGGCCGCGTGCAGTAGAGGAAGCAGCCGGGGGCCATCCCGAGCAGCGGGAGCAGGACCGGCAACACCACCCGCTCCAACACGGTCGCATACAGTGGCACCGGGCCATCAAACCGCACCGAGCCGCCGCCGCCGACCGCGCCGCCCCGCAGGGCACGAACGGCCGCGCGAACGGCTTCCGCCGTGACCATCGTGTCCGCATCGACGAAGAAGAGCAGGTCGCCCGCCGCCTCACGCGCCCCGGCATTCCGCGTGGCCGCGATCTGGCGGTTGTTCACGGCGACCACACGGGCACCGTGTTCCAACGCAATCTGGCCGGTCCCATCGTTCGAGGCATCGTCGGCGACGATGACTTCGTACGGTTCCCCCACGTCCCGGGCCGCCTCGTGTAACGCCGACAAAGTGCGGCCAATCAACTCTGACTCGTTGTGGGCCGGGATGATGAACGAGATCATTCCGGCCTCCTCTCTGCGGTTCCACTTGGATTAGACCGCGCTAACTCCTGACGTATCAGACTCCCCGGTCGTCGAACGTTCCGGTTCAGCGGCGGCGATCTGCCGGCCGCTGGAACCGGTTGTTGGCTGACCGTCTTTGGCCTCGCCATGAGAAGCCCTCGAGGACATTGATGCTGCGATCAGGCGAGGTCGAAGCGATCCAGGTTCATCACTTTGTTCCAGGCCGCGACGAAGTCGTGGACAAACTTCTTCCCCGCGTCGAAACTTCCGTAGACTTCAGCCAGGGCGCGGAGTTGGGAGTTAGAACCAAAGATCAGGTCGACGCGCGTGCCGGTCCACTTCAGTTCGCCCGTTTTGCCATCGCGGCCTTCGAACACGTCTGCGTCTTGCGAGACCGCCTTCCACTCCGTGCACATGTCGAGCAGGTTCACGAAGAAGTCGTTGGTCAGAGCCTCCGGTCGCCTGGTGAAGACACCGTGCTGCGTCCCGCCGACGTTGGTCTTCAGGACGCGCATGCCGCCCACGAGCACCGTCATTTCGGGCGCGGTCAGGGTCAGTAATTGTGCCCGATCAACCAGCAGCGTTTCGGCCGATACGGTGTATTTGCCCCTGAGGAAATTGCGGAAGCCGTCCGCGATGGGTTCGAGCACGGCGAAGGAATCCACATCGGTCTGCTCCTGTGAGGCGTCCATGCGTCCCGGAGTGAAGGGGACCGTGACCTCGTGACCGGCATTCTTCGCCGCCTGCTCGATGCCCGCGCAGCCACCCAACACGATCAGGTCAGCCAGTGAGACCTGCTTGCCGCCACCTGCCGAGGCATTGAACGCACTCTGGATGCCTTCCAGCGAGTTCAACACCTTGCCGAGTTGGGCCGGTTGGTTGGCGGTCCAGGACTTCTGCGGGGCCAGACGAAGGCGCGCGCCGTTCGCACCGCCGCGCTTGTCGGAGCCACGGAACGTCGATGCGGACGCCCACGCGGTGGAAACAAGCTCCGATACGGACAGACCGGAAGCGAGGATCCTGCCCTTCAGCGAGGCGATGTCCTGCGCATCGATCACAGGGTGGTTCACCGCGGGAATCGGATCCTGCCAGAGGAGTTCCTCCGCAGGGACCTCCGAGCCGAGGTAACGCGTGCGTGGTCCCATGTCGCGGTGGGTCAGCTTGAACCACGCCCGGGCGAACGCGTCGGCGAGCTGGCCCGGGTTCGCGAGGAAGCGTCGCGCGATTTTTTCGTATGCGGGGTCGAATCGCAGGGCGAGATCGGTGGTCAGCATCGACGGCGCGCGACGCTTGGACGGGTCGTGAGCGTCCGGTATCGTTCCCGCACCGGCGCCATTCTTCGGTTTCCACTGCTGAGCACCAGCCGGGCTCTTCGTCAGTTCCCACTCGTAGCCGAACAGATTTTCGAGGAAGTTGTTGCTCCACTTCGTGGGCGTGGTGGTCCAGGTGACTTCCAAGCCGCTCGTAATCGCGTCGCCGCCCTTGCCCGTGCCGAAGCTGTTCTTCCAGCCGAATCCCTGCGCTTCGAGGCCCGCCGCTTCCGGCTCGACCGCGACGTGGGACGCTGGGGCAGCGCCGTGAGTCTTGCCGAAGGAGTGGCCGCCGACGATCAGCGCGACGGTTTCCTCGTCGTTCATAGCCATGCGGCTGAAGGTGTCGCGGATGTCGCGGGCCGCCGCCACCGGATCGGGATTGCCGTCCGGACCTTCGGGGTTGACGTAAATGAGGCCCATCTGCACCGCGGCCAGTGGGTTCTCCAAGTTACGGCTGTGGATGTCCCCATCTGCAATGTCATCGGACACGAGCACCGCGCCCGCCTTGTCGACGCCCTCAGAACCGTGTTTGTAGCGGATGTCGCCGCCCAGCCAGGTCTTCTCAGTGCCCCAATAAACGTCGTGGTCCGGTTCCCAGACGTCTTCGCGACCGCCGCCGAAGCCGAACGTCTTAAAGCCCATCGTTTCGAGTGCGACGTTGCCCGTGAGGATCATCAGGTCGGCCCAGGAAATCTTCCGGCCGTACTTCTGCTTGATCGGCCAGAGAAGGCGACGTGCCTTGTCGAGGCTGACGTTGTCCGGCCAACTGTTGAGCGGTGCGAAGCGTTGCTGACCGCGACCACCACCGCCGCGACCGTCACCGGTGCGGTAGGTGCCAGCGCTGTGCCAGGCCATGCGGATGAACAACGGGCCGTAGTGGCCGAAGTCCGCCGGCCACCAGCTCTGCGAGTCGGTCATCAGCGCCGCGAGATCCTTCTTCAACGCCGCGAGGTCGAGGCTCTTGAACTCCTTGGCGTAGTCGAAGTCCTCGCCCATGGGATCGGACCTGGAGGAATGCTGGTGCAAGAGATCGACCTTCAACTGGTTCGGCCACCAGTCCTGGTTCGAGGTGCCGTCGCCAGCGGCGGCGTGAATGACCGGGCACTTGGATTCGGTTGACATCTGTTTTTTCCTTTTCGTGACCTGAATTGTTGAACAGCGCTAGGTTGATGAGTACTCGCTCGTGTTTGCTGCCCATCTAAGTAGACCCGCAGCGGAAAGTGGGCCGTAGCTGAACTCGCAAGAGTTCAGATGTCACAGAACTGACTGATTCTTGCGAATTCAGCTACCCAGAGATCAATGCGGTTCCACTTAGCTAACGACCCAGCTCACCTGCCGGCGGGGCGCGGGGAGAGTCGCGCTCGGCCTGGCAGGATTTGGGCCTCGGATGCGGCTCACTCGTGTGGACGCAGAATGCCCCTGATTTGTAGGCAAGTCAAGCGCCGGTCGTTGTGTGCGGCTCTGATGCTCCGTCCCGTGATTTCCCGCGCGCGGCAGATCACCAATTTGGCAGCGCACGGCAGATCACCCTTCCAAATTGGACCGTTTTGCCATGTCTCCGAATCACAACGGACGACTCGAGCCTTCTTCCGGACACCACTCAGATCCGTCTCTGATACCCAGCGATTCAGAGCGGGGAGGTGGCGATCTCCTCAATGATCGTTCATTTGATCAGGTCATCGATGGGACGAGGGCCTTCACAGCGGCTTGCAGGTCGGCGGCGACTTGCTCCCAGCCTTCGCGACGGTTAGTGATGGCGGTGAAGGTGAGGGGTGGGCCGATGCGGATGCGGATGGGGTGGCGTTTGGGCCATTTGGTTTCGGGACGCAGGGCCTCGAAGCAGCCTTCCAGATAGCACGGCACGACGGGGACAGCGGTGCCGGCGAGCATCTCACCCGTGCGCGAGCGGGCTCCTTCGGGGAACAGGATGTACAGCACGGCTCTTCAATCAGCCGTTGGACAGGGTTCATACCCCGCGGTATGACTTGCGACGTTGAGCAACTACACGTGTGAAGGATGGGTGGGATGAGATTGCAGAGCTGCTCGTCGTTCGGGCTGTTCGTGGCGGCCGGTCTGGGGATCGTCGGCGGACTGGGGACGTTTACGTTTCAGTATGCCGAGGGGACGTCGTACCTTTCGAGCGATCCCAAGGCGTGCGTGAACTGTCACATCATGCGCGACCAGTTCGATGGCTGGCAGAAGAGCACTCATCACGCCGTCGCCACGTGCAACGATTGCCATGTGCCGCACGATCTGATCGGCAAGTATCTGACCAAGGCCGAGCATGGCTATCGGCACTCGAAGGGCTTCACGCTGCAGGATTTTCACGAGCCGATCCGGATCACCGACGGAAGCAGCCAGATCGTGCAGCACAATTGCGTACGCTGCCATGAGTTGCTGGTGGCCGATCTTCCGTCTCATAGCGCCGGGGCGGATTGTGCTCATTGCCACGGTGGCATCGGCCACAGTGCACGACCGTAGAAGCCGTTTCAAAACCAGAAAAATCAATCATTCTCAACACCATTCCTTCGGAGCGGGGGGCCGGGGGGCCCCGAAATACCGGGGGGCGCCCGGAACGCCCCCAGCAAGGGGGACAACACCCCCCCCCAGAAAACCGGGTTTTAAAAGCGGAGAAACAACACGCCCAACCCCCCCCCCC
>JANODP010000333.1:0-4858 GCA_031412755.1 Schlesneria sp.
TCGATATGGGCGGAGTGCCGTTGTGAGAGTGATCGCCCCGTGGTTCCGCCAATTCCGAATTCCGATGGGCCTGACCCCCGGTTTGGTATCGCTCCACAAATGTCCGAGATCCCAACAGCCAGCCGTCAATCGCCTCGTCAAGTGGATTCGACAGCGGAGTGTGTCGTCCCGCTTCCACAAATCGACGGTACGCAATGCGGGCAGCGCTTTCGCGCGTCGAGATTTCACCGAGGATCGTGCGCCAGTCCAGCCATGACGGCGCACCATGCGGGTCGAGACAGTATCGGTAACTTGACCAGGCATATTCCCCGGGTGTGCGGGCGAGAGCCGCCTCGACGGAATTCAGGTGGACGTATCGGCTGAGCACCCGCTCGTGCGATTCGAACTCGACGAGGACCGCTCCGAACCGGCCTTGGAACAACGGTCCGACGCGCTGATGACGCTTGTTGAAGAGCGTGACGTAGCCCGACTCGAAGGCATGCATGCCGGTGGAGAGGTTGGGCTGTGGAGTCCGCAGGAAAATGTGGACGTGATTGTCGAGCAGCGCATACGCAAACACGCGCCAACCGCATTGAGTGGCATGGCGGTGGAGCAACCGCAGCCATTCGCCGCGATCCGCGTCATCCACGACGATGCGGCGTCTTTCCAGACCGCGCTGCGTCACGTGATACACGCCATCGGCAATGTTCAGACGCGGTTGGCGAGACATGGCATCACACCCATTGACGGGCAGCACCGATCCACCGTTCAGGGGTCAGGCACTTCGGAATTTCGGAATTGGCCGGAGGATAACGGCCACTGTCAACAACCCTCAACCCGGCCAATTCCGAATTTCCGAAGTGCCTGACCCCGCCTTTGTCGTGCATGCCGGTGGAGGGTTGCGGACTCCACAGGAATATGTGGAAGTGATTGTCGAGCAGCGCATGCGCACACACGCGCCAGCCGCATTGGGTCTGTCCAGCCATGTTCGGCAAAAGCAGTGCCCCACAAAGTGGGGCACGCTCCCGGCCAAGACCGTCACTTCATCTGATGATGGTCGCCTCAAACAGTCCCGAAGGCAGGTTGATAGATGCACCGGTTCCATTAATCGCCCGGAAGGAAACCGTATTGGCGGCGCTGACATGAGCTTCAAATGTCAAACCGAGCGCATCCCCGGCAAATCGAACACTGACAGTATCCGTTGTCAAAGCACCGGTAACAGTGATTGTGAGCGGGGAGACCATCGCGACATTGGCGTTAACCGCGCCAATGGAAATCGTCCTGGTTCCCTTGAGGACTACCGCCACGCGATTTCCATCGAGCAACAGCGACTTGGGATTAATCGGATCACGGGCAAGAGTAAAATAGGATGCTCCTGAGCTGCCATCGCCCCATTCCAGTTGCCCGTCGTTATAGATCCTAAATCGAGAAATGGCCTCGCCACGGACAGTGAAGTACGCCACCCTGTAGATTCCGGACGCCTTACCTTCAAACAGTCCCTGAGAAGTTGACAAATTATCCACACGGGCTTTCTGCAGCCAGTTCCCGGTGAACTGGTCAGTCGCAGGTGTGATTGCATTCCTGGCAATGAGATAAACATCACCGGAGCTTCCCACACTGGATCCCACGAGTGGCGTCTCGCTGCCCAGATGAGTTCGAATGAGCGTCGTGCGAGATGTCGCACCGGTCATCTCAATATCGGCTCCGAACGTGCCCGGATCGACTCGTTGGACGATCACACCGGTGACTGTCGACGTCGCCTGGATGGCAGCTCCACCGGGAGACGAAGCCAAATTGAATGTGGTTCCCGATACGTTGATCACAATGTACGGTACAGAACTCGTAAAGCCACCGGGAGGATTGACAAGGAAGACCGCATTCCCGTTCGCAAACAACACAGCCGAGCCCGCCGTAAAGACTGCGCTAGTGGCAGTAGCATTCACCGTCTGTGCAACCACGGCCCTTCGCTCCAACAACACACCGGTTGTCGTGGTGCTGGCAGACAGGGCAGCCCCCCCCGCGGAAGCGGAAAGTGTGAACGTAAGCGGCGCGGAGACGTTCGTGACGAAATAAGGCACACCCGCCGAAAAGCCGCCGGGGATGCTTCCTGAATTTGACATCAACACAACCGCACCATTCACAAAGCCCGCGGACCCTGCGGGCAATGTAAAGACTGTGGAGCCTGAAGTTGTCTGCGCCACCTGCGTGGGACGTGGATTATTCTCAAAACTGCAGGTGCTAAAGCATGTGGTGACGCAACTGTCCAACTTGACTCCGGTCCCTGTCGTTCCATTTCCATTGCTTTCAACATCACACTGAATCAGTTCCAGTCCGCCGGTTCCGAAGACGGTGAGTCCCGTTTCCGTATTGAAATTGCAATTGCAATTCAACAGTGTATTCACATTTGTATAAGCCAGACCTGCATTGCCAGACTGTCCGAAGTTGGGAGATGCTATTCTCATTCCAATTCGGTTTGGGTTGTTGAGTGTGCCACAGGTGATCGAACGCAATATGTTACGGTAGGAACTAAACGTTGGCTTTCCCAGAAGGCTAAATCCAATCCCCTTGTCTGTTGTGCCAGACGTGAAATTGACGATCTCAAGGTCTACAAATTCGGACTCCCAGGCGCCATTGATCACAATTCCGTTTGTGTCCGGCTGGCTATTGGCTCCATTGAGAGTGAAGCCACTGATCGCAATGTTTGTCACCGCACCGCTGGTAAGCCGTGTTGCAATGGCATCTCCCGTTGCATTCGTGCCCGTGAAATTCACAATTGTGATTCCCACTCCCTTTCCTCTGAGGAATTGATTTGGTTGCATGATCCACGGCTTGTTTGGCGCATCTGGAGTAAAAGTTCCTTCACCGAGATTGACACTGTTTCCGGCGGACAGTGCGTCCGCAACCAGAGTCCAGGCACCTGCGCCGGCGCTAATGTTCACAACGAGTCCTGCCATAAGATTGTCCTTATTCAAAATGGAGTGCCGAGAAAACTACACCGGTGCGATAATACGCGCATCCAAGTGTCCAGTCAAAATGACTTGAGTTGCGGGATTGTGGATTACGTACGTCGGAATAGCGAAAATGACTTGACGATAACCATGAAAACAAAGTGTCTTTATACGTTCGTTTTCTGATATCGGTGGCCCTTGAACCGGGACGTATCTCCCGTGCTTCCTCTGGGCACCGAAGTTGCCGTTTGATTTCGGCTGGGTTGCCGCAGCAAGAGTGGCTTCGCGGTGCGTCGGGATTCAGTTCTGAATTGTGTTTCCGTGACTTCGCCCAACGTGGCCCCAGCCACGGCCATCCATGCGAACAGGAAATTGATTTTCCCGGATCCATCGATCCGCAGCGTCATGTTTCTGTGCAAGGAATCGGCTGTCGGACGGGCATCAGCCAAACAGTTCCTTCACCGGTTGGCCGCCGTCGACGATCTTGAGGGGGCGGCCTTCGGGGGTGACGAGTTCTTTGCTCGCGTCGATGTTCAGGGCGCGGCACATCGTCTGGAAGAAGTCTTCGACGCTGAGGGCGCGATCGACGATTTCCTGACCGTTGTCGCTGGTCTTGCCGACGACGGTTCCTCCCGCGATGCCGGCTCCCGCGAGCAAAATACTGAAGTTGCGAGCCCAGTGGTCTCGGCCGGGGTTGTTGCCGCGCGAGTTGATCTTCGGCGTGCGGCCGAACTCGCCCAGGCAGACGACGAGCGTTTTCTGGAGCAGTCCGCGCTGTTTGAGATCGGCGAGGAGTTGTGACAGGCCCCGATCGACCTCGGCGGAGGCAGTCTTTATGCGGGAGTAGAGATCCTGGTGCATGTCCCAGCCGCCGCGGGCGACCTCGACAAACGGGACGCCCGATTCGACGAGGCGTCGGGCGACGAGCAGCCCCTGTCCGAACTTGCTGCCGCCGTAGGCCGACTTGCTCTCATCGGATTCGTCGTCGAGTTCGAAGGCTTTGAGTCGCGGCGAGTTGACCAGCTTGTTGGCCCGTTCGTAGAGGGTCTCGCGCTCCTGCACGAGCTTGTCGGCTCCCGCCTTCGCGAAGTCGGCGTTCTGCTCGGCGAGGAGGGCGAGCCGCTGATTCAGCCGCGGATCGGCGACGGGCTTGGTGACGTTGTCGGGAAGCTCGCCCGGTTTGGTGATGTCGAACGGCGCGAACTTCACGCCGAGGAAGCCCGCGCTGAGCGTCTTGCCAATGCTCACAAAATTCGGCATGTCGGACCGGGGGTCTCCATTTTCGTGAGCGACCACGGACCCGAGGGCCGGATGCCGGGTGGCTCCGGTCAAACGCCGGCCGGTGTGCAGGTGATACGTCCCGCGATCGTGAGCCGCCTCCTTGCCCACGACCGTGCGCAGGAGGGCGATGTCGCGCATCTGCTTGGCGACCTCGGGCCAGAAGTGCGCGATCTGGATGCCGGGGACGGCGGTCTTGATCGCCTTGGTCTCACCGCCGTTGGCCGTTCCCGGTTTGGGATCCCACAACTCGATCTGACTCGGCGCGCCGCTGAGCCAGACGACGATGCAGGCTCGACCCTGTTTCTTGATTTCGTCGGCATGCAGGCGGAGCGAACCGAGCAGCCCGGACCCGAGCAGGCCCGCGCCGGAGAGCTGCAGGAACTGTCGTCGCGTCACGTCGCCCTGGCGATTGAGCGAGACATGACAGAGCGATTCGCGGTGAGACGTGTGGAACATGGCGATCCCTTTTCGATTTCAGTCGCTCCAAGTTGTTGACCGTGAGGAGGTGTCTTTACTCCGAAGGAGTTTCGTCACATAGCCCGGGGTTGCGAGCGAAGCGAGCTACCCCGGGGATGCGGTTCAACCGACTCATGTACCCCAACGGGGTTCCGTCATCGGCTTCTCTCGGAGGACGCAACCCTTTCAGGGTA
>JANODP010000334.1:0-12845 GCA_031412755.1 Schlesneria sp.
GACATCCTGACAAACCACACGTTCCTCATCCGACAACCGGACGATATATCTCTTGTGCATGAGACACCTCCTTGTGCTCGGAAGTCTCCCGAAAATCCTGCCATCCACCAACCCCACCTTTTGGCGTGGCGGCGACACTAGAGAGACGCGGGCAATGGCCCATCGCTGCAACACCCCGGCGTCTTCCAGCCGAATCAATGTACGGGTGATTTTGACTTTCATATCCCGCAGGGCCAGCTTCGGTGAAAGCCCCAACAAATCGACCGCCAAATGTCTTAGGTCAAAGACCGGCAGGCGTCCAGTTCGGTAGCCGACTTTCAGCAGAAGCAGGAACAGTCGCCGAGCAGCCGGGTCGAGGGAGCGATAACGCTCCAAATCAAAACGCATGCTGCCCCCGATGGATTTCACGAGGCTGAAGAACACCGGATTCCAAACGATGCGCCATGCACGACAGGAATTCGGGTCCACCGGCAGGCTGTAGCTGAGAAACCCAAAGCTGACACGCCGATACTCCGCCTGATTCGGATCGTAGCAGGCATCGCTCAGGTAGCTCACGACGGACAGCCGTTCGAGGGCGGCGGAGAACTGCTGGTACTGCCGCCCGCCGCGTCGGGTCTGGCTGTCAATGAGTCCCAGTTGGCGCAGACACCAGTGAGGTGTGGCAAACAGAACGCCATCTGAGTCCGGCTGTGACTGCGTCAAGGCGAGCAATCCCCAGAGGTAAAACTCGTCCCCCGAGGAAAGTCCCAGCGGTGCGAAGACCCGCACATTGGCAGTCTGCCGCCGCCGCTGCGTGTCGGTGTAGTGGTACTGAACCCCATGCACGAGGTTGGGCGTCAGCGAACTGCGCAGCTCCAGCGGACACAGCGAATGCTCCACCAGCGACAACTGGCCAACACCAAGGCGACGAGAAACAGGCTTTGTTGTTGGGGAAGTTCTGTGAGCGGACTTTAACATGGTTAAAGCTACTATCACGCTTGCTGCTTCCTTGGAAGCGGCGATTTCAAATTGCGACCTTCTCTGTTTAGTACGGCGGATTCGGCTGTCAAACCAACGGCTTACGGCGAATTGCCGTTGGCAATCGATGACATGCTCCATTGTTCAGACCAAACCCCACACGTTCCCAGCGAGTTCGTCCACCTCTGGTTTGCCTTATCGCAACAGGCCGAGGAACCCTTCTTGTTGGAAGTGATGATCGGTCGTCAGAGCTTCGTTCAGCCCTCGTTCCTTCATCAAGCAGAAGCTCACCGCGTCACAGAGCGAATACGATTTATCGAGTCTGGTTGTCAGGAATGACAGCGATTGGAGGAGGAACGGTCGGTCGATCCAGATCACTTCGACGCGGGGATGCTCGATGAGTGCCGAAACGAATTCGAGAGCGGTGTGGCGGGGAAGCTTTCTGGCATTCGCCAGAGCTACGAATTCCGCGAGAACCAGACTATGGGTGATGCTTCTCGCATGTGACTTGAACAGCGCTTGGGCTTGGCTGTGAGCCGCTTCGTCCGCGTGGTGGTAAGCCATAATCCCGGACGTGTCGAGCAGCATCCGTTAGCGACGACCAGAACCGGAACTGAGCAACTCGTGCGTCGCTTCGAATTCCTGAGCCAATTCCGCATCAATCTGTTCGTTGTTGAGTCCGGTTTGGCGGCCGAGGTGAATGATCTGCTGATCGAGTCGGGCATCGGCAGCAGCCAGTTCGACTTCAGTCGCCACTGATGGCTGGCCGTTTCCCTTGGGGAGATGAGCCTCGATCCATTGAACCGGAGTCGCACCCGTGGCTTTGGCAGCCTCAAGGAGTTGCCTTAATACGGATTCTGGAAGTTCGAGAGTCTCACTCATAATCCCAATTCTAACACGGTTCGTGGCTGCATGTCCAAAAGGGATTGACGGGAACTTCGGTCCTAGGCCCAGTGGGTTTTCTGATGCTGGCCACCAGTTGGCATCTGTCCCATCAGGACTCTGCCAGCGCATTCCTCATGCCGTTTTTTCTTGACGGCCTTCCCCGTTTCGTGCCAGTGATTCTGTTGTCGAAACAATCACTTACGGCGAATTGCCGTTGGCAATCGGAGGGGCAATGGGGATTTCAATCTGTCTGATCAATCAAAAGGGAGGCTGTGGGAAGAGTTCCAGTTGCTTCCATCTGGCGGGAGCCTTGGCGGCAGGCGGTCGCAGTGTCCTGTTGGTGGACGTTGACCCGCAAGGGTCCATCAGTCAGGCATTTTTTGGCTCCGATGCCGTCGAGCAAATGGCTCCGTGGGAAACGATAGCGGCACTGTTCGATGAACGCTGCGATCAGATCGATCCCGCTTCGCTGATTCGCACGACGGAGATTGACGGGATTCATGTCTTGCCCGCCAATCATCACTTGGCGGCCTTCAATCAGCCGTCTCCGGAGCAGTCCGGCGTGATGCAGTTCGCGCTGCGTGACTTTCTGGAGCCGCTCAACAAGTTCGATATCGTGCTGTTTGATTGCCCGCCGAACCTCTATCGGTGCAGTTGGAATGCGATGATTGCGGCGGAACACGTCTTGATCCCGATTCCGCCGGAAGATTTTGGCACTCAGGGATTCGTGCGGTCCATCAAGCGGTCGCGAATGTTCGTGTCCTCAACCCCACGCTCCGCCGCCTGGGGCATGTCATTACCCGCAGTGACCGGCGAATGCTCGTGCATCGCTCCTATGAGACACGGCTGCGGGCGCTGTACGGCGATCTCGTTCTGCAAACGACAATCCCGGAACTGTCCGCCTTCAAAGTGGCGCTCACCTGCCGGAAGCCGGTTGAAATGCACGACCCGCGCTCTCAGGCGGCAATTGCCACCCGCCAACTCGCCAACGAGATTCTGGAACGCATTCAAGCGAAGAAAGTACAACAGGAGGCAGCGTAGTCATGGCAAACACTCGCAGCCTCTTGGAGGGAGTTCGTGGCCACTTGGATGAATCGATTGGAATGCGGTCTACCGAATCCCGCGTCCAACTGAGTCCCATTGCTTCGCCAAAAGACATAGGCCGCCGCTCCAATCGGTCGTTTGGTCGAATCGAAATCGAACGGATTCAGCCGGACCCACGACAGCCGCGAACCGAGTTCGATGACGAAGCCTTGGAACGATTGGCGGCGAGTATCCGCGACAAAGGGCAACTCGCCCCGATTCGCGTCCGTTGGTCGGAACCCGATGCCTGCTGGCTGATCATCTCCGGGGAGCGACGCTGGAGAGCAGCCCAGCGAGCCGGGCTCAGGGCCATCGACTGTTACTTCTTGGAACAGCAACTGAACCCGACTCAGATCCTGGAAGAACAGTTGATCGAAAACCTGTTGCGAGAAGACTTGCAGCCGATCGAGGAAGCCGAGTCCTTCCGCCGACTCATGGACGTCAACAACTGGAATGGAAAACAACTCGCGGAGGCACTCCGCATTAACCCGACTCGCGTGTCGCGGTCACTGGCACTGCTCAAACTTCCGCACGAGATGCGAACCCGGATTGAATTGGGCGAGCTGTCACCGCGAGCGGGCTATGAACTGTCGAAGCTCCCGAATGAGCAACTTGCCAAAGTCAGCCAGATCGCTGCGTTGAAGACCGTCACTGCCGCCCAGGCGACCGTCAGACAACGGAAAGGCAAATCCACCACCGGATCACGCGGCACCAAGCAAACATTCTTTGGTGACAACGGCTGGCAGGTCGTTGTGAAATCGTCTCGCAAAGGCGATTATCACGAAATCGAGCAGGCACTCCTGACGGCATTGGAGGAAGTCCGACTGCGGATCGACAACCGCGTGAAGATCCTTTAACGATTCGTCTCACCGACTGAAAATCGACAACCACAGGCAACTGTTCTGACCGACAGTACCCGTCGGTCAGGACCGGCTCCGGCTGCGCTGGACGCTCCGCTGCTCTGAACGGCTTGTTCCGCAGGCCGCTGGGGAGCGACCTGCGGCGGGCTGGACGCCCTTGGGCTCGCTGGGCCGCTCGCCCCGATCCGAGCCTGCTGGGGCAGGCTGCGGCCCCTTGGCCTTCGCTGGACGCTGCGGCCTGAACGCGGCAACCCGCCGGGTTGCCGCTGCTAGGGTGTTAAAACGCGACTGCTCATGGCACGAGCAATGGCACTTGAATCGACTCTCCGACATGCGGCCTCAGATGCCTCGATTCCCCGCAATTCTCCTTGCAACAATGGTCTGCTTCGAGGCACGTGATCACCCACCGTTGTCGTGCGAGCACGTTGCCACCTTGGTACGATCATCAATGATCGTCACCACGTTTTTCCGCTCTGGAATCTCCGCGTGTCCCAGGACCATTTCACTTACCAACGCCACAGATTTGACATCATCGATCGGATTGTATTGGGGCGAAAAACTTATCTGGTCACCAGAAAGCTGAGTGGTGATTTGCGGCGTCGCTTGCAGGCGTTCGATCCCCATGCCGGGCCACGCGGCCAGATGCGTGTCGTCCACCTTCTTCCCCGAGCAGAAGAGACTTGGCAGCGAGTGAACGTGCTTCAACGGTTGGGGCAAAGCAACCCGGAGCTGCCCCAGATCTTGGAGTTTCACCGCCGCCTCGAGGACATTGCCATCGTCCAACCTTGGATTGAAGGTCATGATTTACGCTGGTGGATTCAGAACATGCGCCGCTCGGATCAGCAGCGGATGGGAACCCCGGAAGCGATTCGTTTGTGTCGCGGTCTGGCTCATGCCCTCCACCATCTTCATCACCGCTGCCATGTGGTGCATGCCGACATCAAGCCCGCCAACATCATTCTCTCGACGCAGTCTCGTCGGCTGGTCTTGATCGATTTCGGCAGTGCGTGGAATGCCGAGCGAACCGCCATTCGATCTCAGGGCGATGGGCGTAGTCCGCTGTACGCGGCTCCCGAGATCCTAACTGGTTGCACCAACGTCGATTTTCGTGCCGATTACTTTTCAATGGCCAGCGTCTGTTACGAGATCCTGACTCAGCAAGTTCCCTATGATGGACTCGGTGGTGGTGCCGGTGCGCCGACTTACCGGAGTGAGTCGGACTCACTCTACGTTCCCCCCAGTAAACTCAGTCGCGAGGCCACCCTGCTGGATGCCCGAGTTTGGCAGGCGATGGACGGGCTGCTGGGAAAGGCGTTGCGGATTGACCGAGACGCACGCTTTGCCAACGGTCACGAGTGGTTGGAAGCGTGGCAGTCGGTTCACAATCTTCTTCAACAGCCCGCCCCGCGCAGCCTGTTGGACAAGATCCTGTTCAGGCTGGCGGATTGGTTCGACCAGCGTTCGCAAAACACGCGTTGAATCAGTCCTCTTCGAGATAACGATTGCGAACATGGGGCGGCTTCCATTCAAAGCGGTCGCCGCAGTCGCAGCGCAACTCTTTCCCCCGACTGTCTCGCAAGACGACGATTGGTAGCGGAGCGCCATGCCGACGCACGCGCTTGCCCGAGCGTACAGCGTGCGGTTCCCCCAAGGGACAATACTCACACGCATCGGGGTTGTAGGCGATTGGACGCTCACTGCCGATCGAGTCCGACTCGCGGGCCAGATTGCGAAACTCGATGAACTCGTTATGAAATCCACGGCGAAACTTCGCCATGTTCGGGATGGAGAACCCGGAGCAATCCTCGCGCGTCAGGATAATGCCATACGGGCACTCCACGTTGAACGACACCTCCACCAGCCGACAATACGCCATGATCTTGGCCGTGTGTTGGTCACGCGGGCGGTCCAGATTCGACTTGGTATGGAACACCGGAATCACCAGCGAGCCCTTTTTCAGAACTCGCCACGGCTTGCCCTCCAATTGCCAGGCCGGATCGCGCAGTGGTTCGTGCAGCCGAATCGACTCGAAACCCAGATTCAGCAGACCGAACCAATTGATGGATTGCAGAATATCCGAGTCGGGATCAGGTTCTTCACAACGGCCACGCAACGCCAGATTGCGTCGCTTGAGCAACTCGGTGCCATCAGCGACGAGATTCAGAATCCGCTGGCTGTAATACACCATCCCAATGCCGATGAAGACCAGAGCCCAGTACTGCTTGATGAGCACTCCCACGGGGCCGCACAGTGCCAGCACCACGAAGATCCACACTTCCTTGACGCACCGTTCTCTCAGTTCGATGAGCGCCCGTTCGATCGCTTCCAACTCGTACTTCGGCAGCGTGTAGAGCGAAGGTTGCTCTTCGTCGTCATCGTCATGATGGTTTTCATGGGCCAGGATTCCCGCTCGCGGGCAAAAGATGTACTCCGCCACCGCATGCACCTTGAGCCACGGGTCTCCCGCGACCGCTCGCATGCGGGACGGTTGGCGCGATCCCAATTCGTCATCGGACTCGAAACCGTTCACGTTGCGACCACCATTCGAAGCGTCTCCAGAATACTGCCTAAGTCTGCCGGACGGCCTCGTCGGGAGATTGTTACACAGCGGATCAGCAGTTGTTCCAGCGAAGGCGGCAATTTGAGTTGTTGAAGCGCCTTCGCTTCTTTGTTTCGGTCTGGCAGTTTGCCGACCAACAGGTGAGTTGCCAACCGTCCCCATGAATAGACATCGGCTTGAACATTAATGTCATCGGACTCAGCTTCCGGAGCCCGGTACGGATCGACCGGCCAATCATCACTGGCGACGGTGGGGCTGCCATCGAGCAGCTTGGCCAATTCAAATTCGGTCAGCACGACATCCCCCCTCTCTTCGCGAATCAGAATGCTCTGGGGTGCCAACTCGCGACGAATGATCCCGGCTGTGTGCAAGGCATGCAGGGCGTCGGCGATTTGCAGGAGCCACCGCAGGGCTTGATCCGCAAGTACCTGTCCCGCACGCATTCGCTCCCTGAGCGTCTCTCCTTCAACCCATTCTTCAATCACCCACCACGCACCGGGAGCAGGATAAGTCGTGAGATTGCGAATGATGTGAGGGTGCGAACCGATGGCCGCACAGACTTCGGCATGGCGCAGAAACAACGCACGGCAACGCTCTTGATCCGCCGAGGACATCGCCCGCAGTTCATACCGTTTCCCACGTGCCAGCCGCTTCAAATGCTGGTGCTTCAAGCGACAGATATGGAACTGCAACTGATTGGAAGCGGTGATCCAATTCGTCAGCACCTCATCGACGATCCATTCCTGAATCGTCTCGACGCGGGGCTGAGCATTCTCATCTGACTGCCGCAGGAGTTCGTCGAGCCGTTCAACCCTGAGCGCTTTCTGGAACTTGGCTGCGGTTCTCCAATAGACCGGTTTCTGCTGTTCGAGCAGGTTCGAAACAGTGCCATTCGAGATGCCAGCCCGACGTGCCAACTCTTCGGCAGTCCAACCGAGCCGCCGCATTTTGTCCCGCACGATCTCCGCGTCGAGATGAACAGTACGGCTTTCGCTGGCTGCTGACATGCCGCAACTCACCCCGCAAAAAGAAACGAGAATCTTTGAGACTGAAGCAGATTGGATGGAGCGTGAACTGCCGTTGCCATTCAATGCCCGGAGTCCGATTCAATGTTGGTGCCATGCACGGGACCGTCCCCGGCGAGTGACGCCAACCACTTCCCCATCAGGAGTCCAGGCAGTCATGTTTCAGAGAAACGTTCAATGGTTTGTGGACCGATTGGTCGAACGGATGGTACCGACCATCGGCAGCTATTTCGCGTCCGCCCTCCAACGGATGCTCATTCTAAGCCACGCCGAACACCATAACCAACTGGAGGAGCAGGCCCAGCGGTATGAGGCGGCCGGACGACCAGAAGTGGCCGCCCTCATTCGAGACCAGGCCGCGTTGTTCACCTTGGACCGGGTACTACCGCTGGCAGACAAGGTGCTCGCCGATTTCGGCGCTGACAATCCAACACTCTTTGAAGGTTCAGCCAGCGGCCTCCCCGCCGCACTTCCGGAAGTCACCGCGAATCGCCGCCCGCTACTACGAAAACGACGGGCAGAGGACTCCGCTGAAACGGAAGGGGCTCCAGAATGACTGGCACCGTGCGAATTGGCCAACGGGATCTTGTCTTGCTGGAGGCATTGGCGTTGCGTGTCCGGTTGCTCGGCCAACGCCAAATCGCGGACGCACTCTGGTCGAGTCATCTGGCTAACGCCCGTCGCCGCTTGAGTCGCTTGGCCGAGGACGGGCTGCTCGTGAAACAGATCGTCCCCGCGCGTCCGCTCCCCGAGTTCTATGACCCCGTTGTCCGCTGGCAGCCCGGTCAACAACCACCGCATTTCGGTGCCATCGCCTACCAGCTTCAAAACCGCTGGAAGTTCCGGGCGCTTCGTCCGACCGTCGTTTACTTCCCCACCGCTCAAACGGTCACCCAATTTGGCGGAGGCGACAGATCCCGTTCGATGGTCACGCAAGTCACACACGATCTTGGTGTGACCGCCGTTTGGCTGCGGTTCCATCTCCACTCGCCCAAGCTGGCGGCGAACTGGTCAGGCGAGGATCTGCTGGCTTCCTCCCCGCTGGGCCAGAAACAGCCGGATGCGGCACTGCTCAACAGTGCCGGAGACCCGGAGATGCTCATCGAGTTCGGCGGAGCCTACGGGGCAACTCGGATCGCCGAGTTTCACAATTACGCCGCTGCTTGCGGACTCCCTTATCAGATTTGGTGACTTTATGGACGACGATCACGCCGGAAAACGAGACCAGCAAATCATCGAGATGACGGCCCGCTATCGGCTGGGGACGAATGCCTCATACCAGCGAACTGTCTTTGACGGACAATCGCTGAATGCGGTGACCAAAGTCACGGCACGCATGTGCCGTCAGGGCTGGCTGCGTCGCTATCCCCTCATTCCCCCTGAAGACTACTTCGCACTGGGGCCGACCGCCGTTCGCGAACTGGGGTATTCCAGTCGTCGCACGGAACCTCTGGGGCCGCAGGCGTTGCCGATGGACTACGCCGTGTTGCTCTACGCCACCCACGGGGAACGAACACGGCGACGGCTGACCAAGGAAGAACTCTCGGCAGTGACGCCTTGGATGCCCGACGAGTTGACTCACGCCCCTTACTGCCAAAGCCACAACGGTGTGTTGGAGCTCTTGCGAGTTGATCTGGGTGGCTCACCGCAACACGTAGCCAAGAAAGCGGCCGCAGACTGTTCCGTCCGTCTGGAGTACGCCGAGTTCCAAGAGATGGTTGATCGAGAGCGGTTCCAACTCGCGATCCTGACGACGACCACCAGCAAGGCCAAGCTGATCCGACAAGCCATTGAGTCCATGTCGTGGATTCCCAGCATCCGACTGCACCTGACCATGATTCCGCGACTCACCCTTCTTCAACTTCGCCATCACTGAGGACCGAATTCATGCCCCGCCCCTCGTACTACCAATCTCCCGACAACCCCCTGCAAACACGTCACCTGCCCCAGGAGCCACCTCAAATTGAGTTCGCACATCAATCATCAGACGCCAACAGCGACAAGACCGCTGCATGGACGTTTCTGCAAAACCTCTATCTGGTTTCCGGGATGGCGCTCGCCGCCGACTGGCTTGGCTGGGAATGGATGCCCTTGATGCCGCTCAATTTGCTGGTGGCGGGAATCGCGATTTACCGCATTTCCGATCTCTGGAAGGATCGGCAGACGTATCGCCCACCGCTGGCGTTGTTCGTCGTCCCCTGCGCGATACACGTGGTGGCGATTCCATTCGTGTACCGGGTCGCGATGGTCCTGATCTGCGCAGCCCACGTCGGGCGCGAATTCGCCCGACACTACATCCATGTCGCCACGACCTTTCCTTTCTCCCGAGAATCTGCCCAACGGCTTCGCGATCATTGGGACGTGACCACACTGTATTCCGCATTCCTCGTGGTCCCGCTCGGATTGATGGTCTGTGTTCCGCAAGCGTTCTTTCTGTGTTTCCTGTTCCTCATCGGTGGACTCATCGCCATCATCGCGGCGACTCAGGGGAACCCGGCGAATGCGTTCCAAAATCTCCATGCAGGCTGGAATTCGTGGTGCGTTTACAACCGCCACGATCTTCCCGCCGCCGGTCTCCTCCATAGCCCCGCTGGCACTTGTTCCGTCCGGTTGGGATTGGTCGTGCTGCTCGTGCTCCAAGTCTCACTGCTGATCGCACGGGTCACATCGCTCCCCGCCCTGTTTCTCGGTCAGTTTGCCGTCACGACCAGCATCACGGCTCATCAATCTCTGTTGGGATTGGGAGTGACGATGTTGGTTTGGACCGTGTGCGTGCTGGCCTGGATTGCGATTCCCGTGGTCGTATCGCTGTTCATGATCGGGCTCGTTGCATTTCCCGCAACGAGTGCCATCCCGCTGAAGGCCGTGGACGCGGATCGCACCAACGAATGGCAAGACATCACGCGGTCGATTCGTTCGTCAACGAATCCAATCGAGAGCAACAGCATCTACATGGGACGCTTGGCCTGCGATGGTTCCCCACTGTTGGTTCCACGGGCTGTCTTCCAAGAACACGCTCACATCCTGGGCGACAGTGGATCGGGAAAGACAGCGCGGGGACTGATCCCCTTGGCGGAGCAGTTGATCGCCGATGGCGAGAGCAGCCTGATGGTTATTGACCTGAAAGGTGACTCGCAAGAAATGCTGGCATCCCTGCGGATGGCGGCGTCTCGAATCAAAGGGTCTGCGCCGATTCCACTGCGTTATTTCTCGGTTCGAGAAGATCAGGCAACCCACGCCTTCAACGTGTTCCAGCTTCCGTGTTGGAACCAGTTGAACCTTTTCCAACGGACCGATGTGCTGTGCGGAGCTCTCGGCTTGGTCTACGGCACCGAATACGGGCAAGGTTACTTCAGTTCGGCCAATGCCGCCGTGCTCTATGCCGCTTTGAGACACTTTCCGGGCATCGGCTCTTTTGCGGAACTCGCCGACCGACTGACCTACGTCATGCAGCACCCCAAGTCGCATGGCCTCGACGATGTCTCCAGCCAAGCCGGGAATCACGTCTGGATGACAGCCGAACGATTGGCCTCGTTCAAGCCGCTCAATGTCACCGCCCACTCCACGCCCGACGCCGAGGTCCACCGTCAGGCGATCGACCCCGCCAATTTGTTCGGGCGGCAAGAAATCAACTATTTCCATCTCTCCTCGACGCTGGGGCCGGGCTCGTCTCCGGAAATCGCACGGCTGGCGATGTTCATGCTGCTGACGTCCGCCACCCTGATGCAACGCCAACGTCCCGTCTATCTGTTGATCGATGAGTTCCAGCGGGTGGCAGCCCATAACGTGGATGCCATCCTGCAGATCGCTCGCAGCATGAACGTCGGAGTCGTGCTCGCGAATCAGTCGATGTTGGATTTGCGAAAGAGCAATCTGGATTCCGTGCTCGAATCGAACTGCCGTTACCGGCAGTGGTATGCCATCTCCTGCCCCGAAGAACAAGCACGGCTTTCCAAAGCCAGCGGCGAAACTGTCGATGTGATGCAGTCGGCCACCGTGTCGACCAGAAAGGAAGGCTGGCAATCCGTAACCACCGTCGGTCATTCCCAGAACCAGTTTCTGGCACCCCGCTTGACTCTGAACGATGTCAAACTGGCCAGTGACGACCCCGGCAAAAGCATCGTGCTGGTCAATCGTGGGGCGGGATACAGTCAGTTCGGCGCAATGCCCGTCGTCGTCAATTCGGACTTCCATATTTCAGAGACCGAGTTCCTCAAACGCAAACACCAACCGTGGCCTTCCGGTGAACCGGGCACGTTTGTCCCTTCCGGTTGGACGCCGCAGCAAAACCAGAAAACACCACCGCGAAAGCGCAAGGGAACATCTCCGCGAGTCACGGAGGAAACGATTGGAGAAAGCAGTCCGACCAGCAAGCCCGGCCTCTTTGACCAGTTCCTGAAGGACCACCTCCAATTCGATGGAAGGAACTGATTCATGGACGTCAACACTTGGACCAGACTTGATCTGGAGATCGTGACCGCTCTGACATGCCAGGTTCACGTTCTGTCGCGAGAGCAGATTCATCGCGCTTGGGGCGATGATCATTCTCGCGACGAAATTGTCGAGCGATTGGAACGACTCTCTTCGTGTCAGTTGATTCGGCAAAGCCAGTGGAATGTTGTGCCACCCCCCGTGAATCGTGGGCCAGTATTCACTTGGAAACCCGGAGACGAACCACCAGATGCTTGGCGATTGTCTCGCGCATTTCTGCGGCGCTGGCACCGAGAAACGACGGTCCACACGGTCTGGAAAGCAACACCTTGGGCTGCTTCGCTGTTCGGCTCGCGGGCCGGGCGAACGTCGAGACCGATTGAGCGACAGCATGACTTGCTGCTCGGTGAAGTCTATGTCCTCTACCGCCTCAAGCTCCCGGCATTGGCGGCCTGCTGGGTGGGTGAGGACGCGCTGCCGGTGGCGGAACGCGGCGTCAAGAATCCAGACGCCTTCTTGTTCGATGAGGATTTCAAACCCCGACGCGTTGTCGAATCGGCGGGAGCCTATTCGCAGACGCAGGTCGTCGCATTTCATCGATACTGCCAAGACGCCCAACTTCCCTACGAACTCTGGTGAATCATGAATCAACCAAGTCGCCGTGCGGCCATTCTCCGAGAAGTCGAGCGATATCAAATCGCCAGCGTGGAAGTTCTGGCGACGAACTTTCCGAAGGTCGATTTGCGAGCGGTCATTCAGAGGCATGTCGACCACCGCAGGCTGCGGATCGAACGCCATGCATCTGGAGTGGAGTACGTCTTCAAACCGCGTCGTAAACCCCCGTCAGCAACATCCATCGCACGCGCCTTGGCCATTCACTCTTTCTGCGGTGAAGCTGCCAGCCCTAGGAGCCTGTCCTTGTAACCGAGGCAGGCGGGTTTTGTTTGGTGTTTCGGCGAAACTAACGCGGCATTGGTTTCGGTCGCAGGCCGCTCAGGCCGGGGCGGCTCGCCAGAGTTTCAACAGGTTGTGCGTCAGGCAGAC
>JANODP010000335.1:0-15312 GCA_031412755.1 Schlesneria sp.
TCTTCGACAACACGTCTGTGAGCGAAATGGTCATGCGATCTCAATCCGACTCCTGGACAAAGCCGGGGTCAGGCGCTTCGGAAATTCGGAATTGGCCAAAGGGTAGCGGTCTTTGGGATCAAACCTCAATCCGGCCAATTCCGAATTTCCGAAGTGCCTGACCCCTGAGTGCGACCGTTGGAGGCGGGGCATACCGCTCACGGCAGCGGCACCGTCACGACCGGGCTGATGACGACGCCGGGGTTCGAGTTCGAAACGGCGGTCCGGAACGACACCTCGCTTCCGGGCTCGAATGGGCCGACGGTCAATTGATCGGCCACGATGGGGGTCGAGTGGCCGAACTCCTCTTCACCGGGAAGTTGGAATTGCAGTTCCTTCGTCGTCGCGTGCTTCCCTCCCTTCGAGTCGAGCGTGACGAGGACCGTCCGGTCCGGCTGCAGCGTGGCAGACAGGATCACCAGGACCGTCGCCTGAGCGACACCCCGCTCGGTCGGGATCTGCGACTGCGCCGCGGCCCCCTCGGGAGTCTCCTTCGGGAACGCCTGCATCCACGCCTGGTACCAGCGCTTGTTGCCGCGGTCGAGCAGGTTGTCGGCTCCCCGCAGGGCGCTCCGGGCGTTGGTCACGCTGCGCTGTTTCTCGGCCACCTTCTGCTGGGACGACTGCGTCGCCTCGATGAGCGCCGCCAGTCCGTCCGCCCCCATCTCCTCCCCGCGAACGTCGATCGTCAGCGGCGGCTTCGCGGGAGTCGCCGCCGCACGGGCCTCGTTCACGTCGAGCCACAGCGGCAACAGCAACCGAGCCCGGCTCAACGCGGTGTTCTCCGACGTCGCCGGCCCGATCGCATAGATCGCCCCGAGCTGGTCCTTCAACGGATCGTCGTCGTCCAGCAAGGCCTCAATCAGCGTCGGGACGCGGAAACAGACGTTCCTGAGCCGCTCCACCAACCCGCGTCTGGCCGACTTCGCCTTGGTCAGCTCGTTCTCCGCGTTGCTGATCAACTGCGCCAGCCTCGGCAGACTGTCGGTCAGTTCCGCATGCCGGACCATGGTCAGGTTGTTCAACTCGAACGCTGGCTGCATCGCCCAGACGGACTGCGTCGGCACCGCACGAGCGTGAGTCAGCTCCCAATACTCAATCATGATCGGCCTCCCGATGTGATTGACGACCCGGCCATCGCGGACCGCAGACGGACGCGGCCAGGAATACGACGGCGACACCAGAATCCCCGCCCCAGCCACCGGAATCAAGAGCACCGATCACTCATGAGATGCCTCCCGATGACAATTAAACGTCATCGCATGGCAACACGACGCCAGATTTCAAAATCAGATTGGCTGCATCAGCCTACATGTCATCTATTTTTTCAAACTTTTCGACTGATCGGTCAGACTCAACGTCTCCATCTGATAACTAATCATCTTCGTGCGACAACTCATTGGCTGCGTATCATGACTCATCGTCTGCAAGCTGAAACTTTTCAGAAAAATTTTAGCACAGAGACGATGAGTTGTCACAGAAAGACGATTAGTTATCAAAGAAAGTTGATTAGTTGTTGTAGAATGATGATGAGTTGCTACAGGATGATGATTAGTTATTACAGAAAGTCATCCAGTTGTGAAACAGGAAGTCAGAATTGAAACACAGAGGGCACAGAGATTCTCCGTCTCCGTGCCCTCTGTGCCTCTGTGTTTCAATTCTTCTCCGAACAGTCAGGTGCCCACCACGCCATACCATCTCTCGGAGCCAACAACTCACGACAGAAAGTCGCCCCGTTGTGGCATGAACACGCCCGGCGGATGCTCACAGCCGCCAGCGGTAGCCAGCCACCGCAGGCGGCGAGGCCGGGGGACGTCCCGCAGACCCAGTCAGTCGGCCGTCAGCACGCTCCGCCAGCGTTGGGGCATGACGGCGAAGGCGGTCGAATAGGTCTCTTCGAGCGGGACCATGACGCAGCCGTTCGGTTCGAGGAACAACGGCATCGGGGGAAGCGGCTGTCCGACGGCGGCCGGCTCGATGTAGGCCCGCGTCAGCAGATCGCACTCGTAGGCGACGAGCGTCAGCGGCTGGTCGGCCGGCGGCTGGTACGAGTCGTCCTGGATCTGTTCCCAGATGGCGGCGTGAACGCCATGCGGATCGCGCGGGCCGGGAGGAAAGGGATCGACGATCAGCAGGTGAATGCGCCGCTCCAACAGTTCGCACGCCTTGTCGACGAACGCCCGAAAGGCGTGCTGGTTGGACTTGTTCCCGGGCGAGACGATCTCCAGCATCGCGACGACTCGATCCCCGCTGGAATGCCGCACGGACGACGGTGCTTTTCCGTCGACGGTAGGAGGCCGCCTCGGTCTCGACGACGAAGCGGGTTGACGGCCGGGTCAGAAACGCGGTCGCCGTACCACAGCCATTCCCGTCGATGGGGTCGTCCGTGTCGTTTCCGTAGCCCCCCGTCTGCGACGCCGACACGTCCGGAATCAATCTGGCGGCAATCTGCTCGGGCAGCGCGTAGTAGTCGGCGGGCAGTCCACCATCATTCAGCGCATCGCTGATCGCGGAAATCCACAGATGATGAAAAGCATGGAAGATCCCGGCCTCGACCCGCGTCCAATCGTGCATCGGCATGGCGGTTCCCTCGGAAAGACAACCGCGAGGATTATACCGACCCGCGCCGCCGGGTCGTCAGGCCTTCTCAATCCAGACCATCACCTTCGCGTCGCCGATGTTGACCGGCTTGGCGTCGTCGCGGGGGGCGGTGCAGCAGGTCAGGCTATCAGCGAGGGTCTCGCCCCGGATGAGGTCGCTCCATTCGGTGAGCATCGTGAGGACTTGCTCGTCCGTGGTGGAGTAGCTGACGCGGATGCGGTTTTCGATTTCGAGGTCGGCGTCTTTGCGGAGCTGCTGGATCTGGCGGATGAAGTCGCGGGCCATTCCTTCTCGCAGGAGGGCGGGCGTGAGCGATGTGGAGAGGGCGAGCTGGATGCCTCGGTCGTCGCCGCTGACCCAGCCGGGGGCTTGTTCGGTACCGACCTGCACGTCGTCGGGAGCCAGTGTGATCTCGTGGCCATCGAGTGTGATCGTGACCGATTCGCCAGACCTCAACGGAACGAGTTGTTGGGTGTCGACGGTCGGCAGCTTTTCGCGCAGGACGTTCAACAGCTTGCCGTACTTCGGGCCGAGCGTCTTGAGGTTCGCCTTGTACGTGTACTTCACGATGTCGGCTAGGCTGTCGACGACGGTCAGTTGTTTGACGTTGAGTTCCTCGCGGATGACCTCGGCCAGCCGCTCGATGGCCCCCCGCGCGGCGGGGTCGCTCGATGAGACTCGCAGTTCGGCCAGCGGCTGCCGGACCCGCTGATCGGCCATGTCACGCAGCTTGTGTCCGAGAGCGACGACCGCCTGCGCCGTGGCCATTCGAGCGTTGAGGTCCGTGTCGAGCAGTGCCGCGTCGGCCTCGGGGTAGTCGCAGAGGTGGACGGATTCGGGGGCTGAGGGCTGAGGGCTGAGGGTCAAGGGAGAAGACGGCAACGAAGAGATGCCCGTCGCTTGCCCCTCAGCCCTGGCCCCTTCGCCTCTCACCAAGTTCTGGTACATCCGCTCGCTCAGAAACGGCACCATCGGCGCGACGAGCTTCGTCAGCGTGACGAGTACCTCGTATAGCGTTTGATAGGCGGCGAGCTTGTCGGTGTCGCTGGCGTCCTTTGATCGCCAGAAGCGGCGGCGGTTGCGGCGGATGTACCAGTTAGACAGGTCGTCGATGAAGGCGGCGGCGAGGCGGCAGGCTTCGGGCGAGTTGTAGTCGTCGAGCGCGGCACGCATCCCGTTCGTCAGGGCTTGGAGATTCGAGAGAATCCACCGGTCGATCTCGGGACGTTCAGCGACCGGGATCAGCGGCGCGAGCGGATCGAACTCATCGAGCCGCGCGTAGTTCACGAAGAAGGCATAGCTGTTCCAGAGCGGAATCAGGACCATGCGGCGCGTTTCGTCGGCGGGGGTGCTGGTGACGAGATGCGTCTTCACGCCATCTTTGGTGAGATCGGTCGGGCCGTCCGGAGTTTGCAGCGTCACTGGTTGGCCGGGATGCCGCGTGCCGAAACGGAGGTCGCTGGCCGGGTTCTGCTGGAGGTACATCCAGCGCATCGTATCGACGCCGAGTTGCTCGGCCGCTTCCTCGAACCAGATCGCGCTGCCGTCCGATTTGTGCATCGGCTTACCCGCTTCGTTCATCACGAGGCGATGGCCGAGCAGCGTCTTGAAGGGACGCTTCGCGGAGGGAGGCAGTGGGCAGTCGGCAGTCGGCAGTGAGGATTGCGAATCGCTGCCGGACATTTCACCTTCACTACTTCCCACTGCCCACTTCCCACTGCCCACTGCCCTCCCCTTCCACATCATCATCGTCGCCATCGACAGCAGCGAATAAAACCAGTTGCGGAACTGACCCGGAAAGCATTCGGTGACGAGATCGGCGGGATACCACTTGCGCCAGTAGTCGGGGTGCGAGTTGAAGCCCATCGTGCTGAACGACACGATCCCCGCGTCGAGCCACGGGTTGCCGACGTCCGGGATGCGCGACAGGACCGCGCCGGTTTTCTCGCTGCGAATCTTCACCGCGTCGATCCACGGCTTGTGAGGCGTGTGGCCTTCGAACTCGTCCCAACCTTCGACGGCGCGCCCCTTCAGTTCGGCCAGCGATCCAATGACGTCGAAGTCGGTCGGATCATCGGGATTGATCCAGATCGGCAGGGCCAGACCCCAATACCGTTTCTTCGAGATCATCCAGTCGCGCATGTTGGTCAGCCATTCGCGTTCCCGCTCGCCCCCCTGAATGCTCTCGGGGAGCCAGCGGATCGCGTCGGTGACGCCCATGATCTCGTCCCGCCAGTCCATGTTGATGAACCATTCATCGACGAGACGGAAGACCAACTCATCGCCGGTGCGCCAGCAGTGCGGATAAATGTGCGGGTACTGCTCGACGTTGAGCAGCAGCCCCTTTTCCTTGAGCTTCGCGAACACGAGGTCCGCCGTGGCCGGATCGGTCGCCGACTTGCCGGTGAATTCGCCAAAGCCCTCGATGAAGCAGCCGTCTTCGCCGAGCGGCGCGATCCCCACGATGCCGGCTGTCGCGCCCAGCTGATGATCGATGTCGCCGCAGCCCGGCGCGATGTGAACGATGCCGGTCCCGTCTCCCGCGACAACATTCGCGTTCCCCTTGAAGTCTCGCCCCCCGTCGATCACGCGGTGGCAGGCCACGGCCGACTTGTCGCCGACCCGCTCGTCAAACGGCACGCCCCCGGGAGTCGACTGCGCGGGGAGGTCATCGAACGGACCGGCATATTGCCAGCCAACCATCTCGGCGCCCTTGAGCGTTCCTTCAATGTCAAAGCCGCCGTTCTCTTTGAAGATCTGCGACAGGGTCTTCAACTTGGGAACGGACTTCGGCCAAGTCCATTCTTCGCGACCGAAACCGTCTTTGAATTCGGTCGCCAGCCGCTGGAAGTCGAGGTTGTCCTTGGCGAAGTAGTAGACCGCACCGTCGCGCTTCGCCTTCAGTTTGACGTAGTCCAGGTCCGGGTTGACCGCTGCCGCGACGTTGCTGGTCAGCGTCCAGGGGGTGGTGGTCCAGATGAGGAGGTATTCGTTAGTGCTGAGTGCTGAGTACTGAGTACTGAGTTCAGGAGAAGCGACTTCACCTTCTGACTCCTGACTCCTGACTCCTGTCTCCTTCTTCACAATCGGAAACCGCACGAAGCACGACCGATGCACCGTCAGCCTGCGACCGTCGGCGACTTCCATTTGAGAATAGGCGCTGCCGCCGCGACCGCTCCACGGCATGACGTCGTGGCCACGATAGATCTTGCGGCGCTGATGGCACTTCTTCAGAAACGTCCAGATCGTTTCGTTGTTCTCGGTCGAGAACGTGAAGTAGCTGCCGCCCCAGTCGGGATTGCCGAGCTGCGCGACCAATTCCTCGGCCGGGCCGGTGACGGTCCGGCCCTTGGGCGTCGTGATCGTCACGGTCTGATCGGTGCCGATGGCGGCGGACAGCTTGCGGAGGTTGGCGGGATCGTCCCACTCCATCCAATAGCCGAGCCGGATCGACTGCTCGGATTGGATGGCGGCGTACTTGAGGACCCGCTGTTTGCAGGTGTGGACGAACTTGTCGATGCCGAATGCCTCGACCTGCGACTTCGCGCCGAGCCCAAGTTGCTTCTCAACCTCGACCTCCACCCACAGGCCCTGACAGTCAAAGCCGTTCTGGTAGCGCAGGTCATGCCCGGTCATCGCGCGATAACGTTGAAAGACATCCTTGTACGTGCGACCCCACGCATGGTGGACTCCCATCGGGTTGTTGGCCGTGATCGGACCGTCGAGAAAACTCCAGGTCTTCCGCCCGGCAATCTGTTGTTGCAGGCGGGCGAAGATGGAACGCTCGGTCCAGAATTTGAGGACTTCGTGCTCGCCCTTGATGAACTCGGCGTCGGCGACTTTCTGAAACATCGGCGGGGGGTCTCGTGAAGGGCGGGAACTTCGTCGCGAGCAAACCGTCAGGATGTCGCGAAGAAAGCTCGACAGAGGAACGCGGCGTGTTGAATGCGGCCCCGGCTTTCGGAAGGGAGACTGTCGCGAAGAGGGCCGAGACAACAGGGCGGCCATTCTAGGTTCGCCTGTCGCGGTTGGGAATGAAGTCCAATCGCGGCTCTTCGACGGCAATCGTGTGAGAAATGCGATCCGCAGGGTGAAGTTTTTATGAAGCTGGACGGCGGGTGATCGTGGCAGGGATTTACTTGGCACGGGAGTCATTCGTAAGATGCCCGCGATCATTTCGGGCCATGGCAAGCCCGACGATCTGGTCTCATCTAAAAAGTGCTGGTTTTTTCTCGTGGTGTTCGATTTGTCATTGGCAGAATTCGAGGAGAGGGCGATGAAAGACGGATTGATCCTGAAACGTGACTGCCGCTGGGCCTCGCGGCTGGGTGGGATGCTGGTTCTCGCGTTGGCCACGGGTTGCGGCAAGATTCCGACGTGGGGAGAACTGACGGGACAGCAGCCGGCCGCGCCGCCGCCGACCGCACCCGTCGTCGTGCAGCCCGTACCGTCTCAACCGTCCATGACCCCCGTGGAACCGCCGAAGCCAAAGGCGGCCGAGGTGATCGCCCGATTCAAAGCCCTGTCCAAGTTCCAGATCACCGATCAGACGCTCGGCGAACTGGCGTCGTTGACCGAGGGTTTTGAAGATCTCGCCGACATCGACGCCAGCGGAAGTGGTGTCACCGATGTCGGGTTGGCTCACCTGGCGAAGTTGCCGCTGCTGAAGTCTCTCGAACTGGCCAGCACGAAGGTCAGCAACCAGGGGATGCAGCATGTGGCTCAGATTTCGTCGCTGGAGTCGCTCAGCCTGAACGGGACGACGATCTCCGATGCCGGCGTGGCGACGCTCAACGCGCTGCCCAATCTCAAGAAGCTGGATTTGAGGAACTGCCAGCTCACGCCGGATGGTTTCGCCGCGATCGGCAAGATGCCGGCCCTCGAAGAGATCAATCTGGATGTCACACCGGGTCTGAACGACAACACGCTGGATTTGATGTGCGAAGCCCGCACGCTGAAAAGGCTGCATCTGAGAGACTGCGGGGGGATCACCGACAACGGGTTGCAGGCGCTGCGAAAACTCGACGTCATCGAAGAGCTCAACGTCAACCGCAGCGTGCTCACGGGAGAGGGGTTCCTGATCGTGTCCAAGGAGGGGGGGCTGAAGACACTCAAGTACCTGGGCATCTCCGTGGCTCCGATCAACAGAAAGGGAGCCGCGGCGATCAACTCGCTGAAATCGCTCGAACACCTTGACCTGCAGCAGGTCACCACGATGGACGATGCGGGCCTCGTGATGATTGTGTCCGGCCTGAAGGAGCTGCGACACCTCAACGTCGCCGACTGCATCGCGGTCACGGGACTGAAGTCGTTCCCCGCACTGAAACCGGCGGAGGACTTGGAGACCCTGCTTGCATCGAAGACGAGCATCGATGACAAGACGCTGCAACTCCTCAAAACGCACAAGAATCTCAAGAAGATCGACATCACCGGCACACGCTGCACCCTGGCGGGGATTCAACTGCTGAAGAAGTCGTTGCCCGATTGCCAGATCCAGTTCGCGAATCAGGTCTACTGAGATCCCAGAATTCCGATTTCGTCGAAGCGATTCATCCTGCACGACGAACCCGGGCTCCTACAACATCAACGCCTGTCGTGCGATTGACCCCGCGCGGCAGGCGCTGTCATTGGCGGGGCCGCACCGCGGACGGAGGTGCCCGTCGCCGAGAGGGCGGTTTCGTCACAGCCGTGCTCCATTTCAATCTTCGATCACGGCACGGTCGGCTCCGGTCGAGTCGCGAGCGACACGACGATCAACGTCAGGAACCCGAGCGGGATCGTCACCAACCCCGGCTGGCTGAACGGCACCCATGCCAACTCGGCGGCCTGAGCGGACGAGTACTTGTAGACCTTCTCGAAGGTCTCCGCGCTGAGCAGAATCCAACCGAGCGAACTGATCATCCCGACGAAGATCGCCGCCGTGATCCCCTGCTTCGTCGTCCCCTTCCAGAAGAGCAGCATCATCAGCGACGGAAGGTTCGCCGACGCGGCCACGCTGAACGCCCAGCCGACCAGAAAGCTGGCGTTCATCCCCTTGAAGAGGATGCCGAGCACAATCGCCACGACCCCCACGACCACGGCCGCGAGCTTGCCGATGCGGACCTTGTTGTGGTCGTTCATCTCGATCCGCAGCACGCTCGTCAGCAGATCGTGAACCACCGCGCCGCTGGCCGCCACGATCAGACCGCTCACCGTGCCGAGAACCGTCGTGAACGCGATGGCCGAGATGATGGCAAACAGCAACTCCCCAAAACTCTTCGCGAGCAACGGGGCCGCCATGTTGGTGTCGGTCAGGTCCAGTGTGCCGCTCGTCATCGCACCCAGCCCGAGGAACAGCGTCAGCACATAGAAGAAACCGATCGTCGCGATGCCGACCACCGTGCTGAGCCGCGCCGCCGCCTGATTCTTGACCGTGTAATAGCGGATCAAAATGTGAGGCAGCGACGCCGTCCCGCAAAACAGCGCGAGCATCAGCGAGATAAAGTCCAACCGCGCCGTCAACGAATTCGTTTGCAGCCCCCTGAAGATCGGGCTGTTGCCGGAACGGAGCAGCTTCTCACCGGGAGTCACCTGCGGCGTGTACGTCACGAGTTTGCCGGCCTCCGTCTGGGTCGGCACCGGCTTCCATGTGACGATTTCGCTCTTCTGCAATGTCGCGAGATAGGCTGTCGGGCTGAGCGGTCCCGTCGACTTGATGCCACCCGGCAGCGCGCTGATGTGCCCGACCGGCCGCAGATCGGCCTGGCCCTCGCCTCGACCGTGCGGCTTGCCGTTGACGATCTTCGTCTCGTCCTTCAGCGTCAGAACCGTTTGCGGCTGCATCGACTCGAGGCGGTCGTCCACCGTCAGTCCGCGCGACAGAATCAACACCGTCAGGATGCTGCTGAACAGCACGAGTAACGAGCCCTTGATGAACTGCACGTAGGTGGTGCTCACCATGCCGGCCGTCGCCACGATCAGGACCACGACCACGCCGACCATCACCACGCCAACCTCGTGCGAGAACCCCAGCAGCGGCTTGATCAGCGAACCGGCTCCCACCATCTGCGGGATCAGGTAGAAGACGCTCACCACCAGCGTGCTGATTCCCGCCGATAGCGTGATGCCGCGCGATTGAAACTTGCTGTTCAAGGCATCGGCAAACGTGTACTTGCCGAGCCGCTTGAGCGGTTCGGCGACCACGAACAACGCCACGACCCAACCCGCCAGGTAGCCAATCGAATACAAAAAACCGTCGTAACCGTAGAACGCGACCAGCCCACAGATGCCGAGGAACGACGCGGCCGACAGATAGTCCCCGGCGAACGCCACGCCGTTGACGAACCAGTGGATCTGGCCTCCCGCCGCAAAGTAGCCCGCCGCCGATTTGGTCTTCGCCGCAAAGTAGAAACTCAGGCCGAGCGTGAACGCCACGAAGATGGCAAACACGACGACCGACATTGTCGAGGGAGTGTGGATCATGGGGGAGCTTTTAGCGGTTAGCTCTTAGCGGTTAGCTATAAGCTGAAGAAAGGAGAAAACGGGAATTACGAGCAAGGAACCGGATTTGACCGCAGCTCGCTGCACAAGCCGATCGGACCGTTTCTGGCTAACAGCTAAAAGCTAACCGCTCTTCGCTCTTCCCCGGCAGAGCCAGGTGTAAACGAGGGCCAGGAACATCGCGGTGGCGATCAGCGTGAAGCCGTAGGTCACGGCGAGGTTCACACCGAACAGGGCCTCGCGCGCCATGACCTCGGGCCAGAAGGCGCTGATCGCCACGAAACCGCCGTAGATGAACAGATAGATCAGAAACAGGACCATGCCGTAGCGCGAGTTCCGCGCGGCGAGGACCATGTCCTCCTGTTCCTTCGGATGAGCCGAACCGTGATCGAGGCCAGCCATGAGCGTTCCCTGTGAGAGACCCGTCGCGAAACATCAAGAGATCATGGGACGAATGCGACCCATGAGACGAATGCGACTCAACGGCATCCGAACATCAGGACGCCGACCAATCCACGCATCAGTCCCACTGGTCTCATCGGTCCCATCCAGTCGGCGGGCACAGATACCAAGCCCTCGCGCGGGCCGCAACCAACTCGCGCGAGTGGACGCGCGCGGCAAGGCCCGACAGAATGTCGCCGCCCCGTTCCGGCCGTTTGGGATTTCAGACCTTGAAATTTGGAATTCGTTTGGTTTTTGTCCCTTGGAACTTGGAGTTTTCCACAGGTGCCTCAACCCGGTTCGATCATCTACCGCCAGTTGCAGTCGATGCTCGACGACGCGCGGGGAACGGTGCTGCGCGTCAAGCAGGGCCTCGCGCTGCTCGAGGGACAGATGAATGAACTCGTCGCGCGGAAGGGAGCCGCGCTGTTGGAACTCGCGCGGCACTACCTGCCGGAGATCAGTCGTTCCGCGATCGAAACGACCTTTGTCGAGATTCGATCGAGTCTGTTGGAGGTGCTCGGTCGCAAAGAGCGAACTCAGGCCGAACTGGCGTCGCGCGCGAACCGTTTCGTCGAGACCTGTGCCACGCTCGAGCAGCAGCTTGCCGGCGTGACCGACCAACTCAACGAACAGGTGCGAAGGCGTGAGGCCCTCGAAGCGACCGTGGGCGAGCAACTCCGGCAGGATGTGGAATTCCAGCGGCTCACGCGCGATGCGGCTCTGGCCGAGGAGGTCTTGCAGAAGAACGAAGCCCGCGTGAAGGAGATGCAGCGGAGCGCGCAGGAAAAGCTGCCGCCATATCAGCGCAGCTCGCTGTTTCGGTACCTGCTGCGGCGGAAGTACGGCACGGCCGAGTACACCGTTCAGGGCTGGACCCGACAGTGGGACAAGTGGGTCGCCGATCTGATCGACTTTCCGCGCGCCAAGCAGGGTTACGAATTCCTCACCACGACACCGGGTCTGATGGCGAAGGAGGTCACCCGGCGGCAGACGGAGTTCAAACTCCTCATGCAGCAGGTCGAGGTGATCGAGGATCGTTACACCGACGCGGCCGGATTGACCGCCGTTCGCGAGGCCGGTCAGAAACTGGGGGCGCGCCGCGACGAGTGCGTGGCGACGCTGGAGACGACGCGGCAGGAGCAGCGCCGGGTCGAGTACGAACTGCGGCAGCTCGATCAGGCGCAGGGCCGCTTCTACACCGAAGCGATTCAGAAGTTCGAGCAGTTTCTCGGCCAAACCGAAACGGGCGTGTTGCAGTCGCGGGCGCAGCGGACTCCCGATCCGCGCGACGACGAAATCGTGGCCCGCGTCGCCGAGTTGAACCGCCAGATCAATGGACTCAAGCCGCAGATCGCGCAGGCCGCGCTCGACTGCAAGCTGGCGGACGATCTCGCGGCGGGGGCGGAACTGGTGGTGAGCCGCTTCCGGCACAACAACTTCGATTCGGAGCGGTCGTCGTTTTCGGAGGCTCTCGATGTGACGCGCGAACTCGCGCGGTATCGCGACGGGTTGCTCCAGCCGGAGGAACTCTGGCAGACGATCCGCCGCCAGCAGCAGTTCGAGCCGACACAGACCGAACTGATTGCCACCGGCGCGGCACAGACGATGGCGCAGGTCATGAGCGACCCGATGATGTCGCGCGTCCTCGTGAATGCGATGGTGACGGTCGCGGGGACGGCACTGAATGCCCTCGCGCAAAGCAGCGTCGAGCGCCGCGCCCCCGAACGTCACCAGCAACAGATCGACCTCGGCCGCCCTCCGACCGGCGGCGGCTTCACCTCCGGCGAAGGATTTTGAGCGAACATCGACGCCGGATCAGCCCGTGATCACTCGGTAGCTGAATTCGCAAGAATTCAGTGTCTTCCGAGAAATCTGAACTCTTGCGAGTTCAGCTACGGCCGACTTTCCTCGGCGGGCCGAGTTAGAAAACTCATCAGAATGGTCGGCAGCAGCACGGCGGCGGCATCGGACATCCGTCCCAGCGGAGGACAAACCAGAATCACCAGCAGCAACTGCAACCCGGCATACAACACGGCGAGCAGAAACAACGCACTGCCCGGCCCCGCGCGAATGGGCTGCGCCGTTTCCGGCGGCGACCCCGCAGTTCTCTCGTTTGCCGCCCGCGCGCCGGATGAGAGCAGGATGCGAGCGATCTGTGCCAGCACGCAGAGGATGGTGAGCAGCAGGTAAACCGGATTGGTGACGAGATCCGAGACGACGATGCGCACCGCCTGACGCGCCGACTTCGCGAGCCAGACGGCATACAGTTTCGGCCGCGCCCAGACGAGCGAAGTCGCCAATCGCCGTAGTTCCGTGTTGATGCGGCGAGGGTCCGCGCCGTACAGCTCTTCGGCGGCGGGCTGAAAGACGCGCCAGATCGTTTCGTCGTACCGTAACTCCATCGTCGTGTAGTTCATCCGGTCGCCAACCGGCGCATCGGGCGACTGTTCCCGGATGAGTCGCTGCCGTTGCAGAGCGAGTTCCGCCAGCGGTCGCGAGGCGGCGGGAAGTTCCGGCAACAACGCCTCGTCGAGCCACTGGCCCGAGACGCCGATCAGGTTGTATCCGCCGAACGAGACGAGGCCGAACTGGCCGACTACGCACCACCTCAACAGGCAATACGCGAACAGCGGGACCACCGTGACCGGCAACAACTCGACGAGCGACTTCATTCCGTCGCGCCGAGCCGAGTCGGTGCGACCGGTGCGACCGGGACGAATCAGCGAGAGCAGCATTCCCGCCAATGGCACAAACACCACGAGGAACAGGTACGCGGGACGAATCAGGCACGTCGCGAATAGAAGCAAGCCGATCGACATCAGCGATGACCACCGGCGAGCCGGACCGGTCTGACATCCCAGCAGCAGACCCGCCACACAAATCCCGCCCGCCGCCGCGAGCGTGTCCGTCGTGAGATTGTTGACGTAACCGTGCAGGATGTTGGCGTAGAGCAGTGAACTGCTGATGGCCATGCGCCGCCATTCCCCCGGGCAAACGTGGCGCAGGCCATGATGGAACAGAATCACGCCGAGGCAATACGCCAGAAACTGCAAGAACGGCGCAGCCGAGTGGTCGGGCGTCACGCCACCCACCATCTTGAGGAAGAGCGGATAGCCCGGAGTCCGAAAGTGGCTGAGCGTGTCGAACCAGGAACCGAACGCGAATTCGAGGTAGCTCGCCGTATCCGGCGTGCGGACCGGCACCAGTTTTCCAGCGGCCCACAGAAAGACCCCGATCCCCAGCATCTGAATGCCAAGCAGAAAGACGGCTGATGAGACAAACCGGCGCATGCGGGAGACCTCTGGAACCACGATCGAATCGGGTGCAACGATCGACTCAAAGTACCAGCGACCGCACCATTCGCAAGGCGGTCGGGTGTTGAGAGCGCTCCGTTGCCACTCGGCCGGAAATAAGGATTGCAGAATAAGGATTGATGAAATTCAGAAGGACGGACCGGTCGTCCTCCATTGATGTTCACCTTCTTCCTTCGGCAATCCTTACTCTGCAATCCTTATTTCCGGTCGAGTGGCGGGGTCTGACCAGCGGGAAGGCCCCGGAGAGTTGGACTCGGCCCTCACGCTCGGGGCCATCCGCTCCGCTTCTGACCCCGCCACCCGGCCGCCAGAAATCCGTGGCCTGACGGCACACGGCTCGTCTGGAACATCTCACTCCTGGCGGCATTCATGGCGGGATCAGGTATAGTTCGCCCGCCAGGCCCGGCACGTTCATCCCTCAGGAGATTGGTTTCATGCCGTTACTCGTCCGTCCATCGGTTCTGCTGATCGCGTTGACGATCGTGATGATCGAGTGCTCGCACGCGCGGGCCGACGAGAAGTTGAAGGGGATCGCGTGCCGGTCGGTGCATCTCGGCTACCCGGCTCCCGTCGGCGTCGCCTTCTACAACGAAGTGACCGTCGAACAGTCGGCCGAGGGGACGTACTTCATGGTCTGCGGCTGGGACAAGGGCTACTTCGGCATGCAGGAACTGGCGAACGGCAAGAAACTGGTGCTGTTCTCGGTGTGGGATCCCGGCGAACAGAACGACCCCAACACGGTCAAGGACGAACAGCGCGTGAAGCAACTCCACAAGGACGAGCAGGTGCGCGTGGGACGCTTCGGCAACGAGGGGACCGGCGGACAGTCGTTCTTCGACTACGACTGGAAAGTGGGCGAGACCTACCGCTTCCTCGTCACGGCCAAGGCGGCCGACAAGCGGACCGAGTATGCGGGCCACTTCTTCGTGCCCGAGAAGAGCGAATGGAAGCACCTCGTGACGTTCTCGACGCCGACCGGCGGCACGCTGATGAAGGGCTACTACTCGTTCGTCGAGGACTTTCGCCGCAACAAGGTCTCGACCACGAAGACCCGCCGCGCCCGCTTCGGCAATGGCTGGCTCAAGCCCGCCGAGGGCGAGTGGCAACCGCTCACCAAGGCCCGGTTCACCGCCGATGCCAACCCCGTCACCAACATCGACGCGGGCATCGACACGCACCGCTTCTTCCTCGCGACGGGAGGCGACATCGAAAACAAAACGGTCCCCCTGCGACAACAGATGGAACTCGATGCGACCGTGCCGCCAAAGCCGCCTGAGGGTCTGCCGATCGCCAAACCGCCGGTTGAAAAGCCGTAGCAAAGTCGGCTTACCCATAGAAGCCTGACGCGCAAGCGAAGGATGCTTGGTGACTCATCCTTCGCTTGCGCGTCAGGCTTCTGTTTTCGGTAAGACTTTTCTTGCCGTTCGCCGTTCAG
>JANODP010000336.1:0-60868 GCA_031412755.1 Schlesneria sp.
GTCGCCGGAACGCTCGTCGAACGCCCAAATAATCTGGTCGCAAGGTGAAAAAGATGCGGGAGGGAACCGTCGAGCCGAATGGCAGAAAGGTCGAGCGTCTGCGGACAGAACGGGGTTGGTCGCAAGAAAAGTTGGCGACGAAGGCTCCCTGTTCAAAGCGAACGATTGAAAACATCGAAAACGGATTGCCGGTCTATCGGAAAACGCTTGCCAAGATTGCGGCAGCGTTTGGCCCGCCGGTTCAAGTCAAAGACTTGCTTGGTGGGGATGACGCAGAGGCCGATCCACAAGGAGCATCGACGCCATCGCAATCGGTTGTCCGAGCCGGAAACGCTCCGCCGCTTCCATCATTGCTTGTCGGTCGGGAAGGCGACTTGGTGCGGTTGACCGATCGCTTGTCACGCTTGGCTGCGGACAATGATTCCAATCTAGGGCAACGCCTCACCATCGTTCGGGGTTGGCCCGGTGTTGGAAAGACGACCATCTCACGAGCCATCGCACACTGGCCGGATATCACCGCGTCATTTCCTGACGGCGTGCTTTGGACGGCGCTCGGGCCGTCGCCTTCGATCCTCACGGAACTCATCGCGTGGGGGCGGGCCTTGGGCGACAAAGACTTGTTGCTGGCGAAGGATGTCACCGAGGCGAGTCATCGGCTGGCGGGATTGCTCCACGGTCGGCGGATGCTGCTCATCGTGGATGACGTGTGGGAACCGAATCACCTCATCCCCTTTTCGGTTGGTGGACGGTTCTGTGCTACGCTGGTGACCACCCGCCTCAACGAAGTGGCTGACTCACTTGCCCCCACACCGGACGACATCTACCGACTCAATGTCCTCACCGACGACGAGTCGCTGAAGTTGCTCGACATGCTCGCTCCGAAGGTTGTCGCTTCGTACCAAGCCGAGTGCCGACAACTTGTGCAGGAACTTGAAGGCTTGCCCCTCGCGCTTCAAGTCGCCGGACGCATGCTGCGGGTCGAACACGATCACGGCTGGAGTGTCGTCGATCTGCTCCGCGAGTTGCATGATGACAAGGCCCGGTTACTGAGTGCCCCCGCTCCGGCTGACACCTCCGAGACTCCAGGAGACGTGAGTCCGACCGTCGCCGCCTTGCTGCGCAAGAGCACCGATTGTCTCGACCCGGCGATTCGCAAGCGGTTCGCCTACCTTGCTCCGTTCGCCCCTCGCCCGGCCACGTTTGAGTTCGATGACATCAAGGCGGTTTGGCGAACTGATGAAGCCGTCACGCGACAGACGATTGATATCCTCGTGGATCGCGGCCTGTTGGAACCGCTTGGAAACGGCGAGTTCCAGATTCACCAAGTTCTCGTGCAACATGCGAGATCGCTGTTGCCGAAGAGACGGTAAGAGATGTCCGACACTGAAGATGATCCCGACGAGAATCATGCTTGGCGATTTCTTGATCGTGTGGAAAATCTGACGCGCCGGTTTCGCGACTCGGATGACAACACCGCCGCCGTTCTTCAAGAGTTCGACCGATGCTGGTCACAAATCGCCGCCGCGATACGGTGGGCTTCGTCACTCCACGCGGAGTCCGTTGCGGCCGGCGAATGGTGTGTCCAATTTGCCGCTTGCTGCGACCCGGCTGGAGGAAACTCACCAATCGACGTGCGGTGCAACAGCGGGGAGATTCGACACTGGAACGAATTTGCTCTGGCCGCGTCCCGACGGTTCGGATGGACCAACAACGAAGCGGGGTTTCTGTATCGGCTGGCATCCGTCGAACTGGCGGAGTTCAACTTCGCTCCGTCGCAACAGTATGCGGAGCAAGCGTTGCAGTCCTTCCGGCTCGTGAAGGACGAACGCGGGGTTGCGACGACTCTCGACTTGCTGGGGTTGATCGCGGTGGCGAAACGCGATTATGCGGAAGCCATTCCATACCTCTTGGAATCGTTGGCGACATATCGCTCGCTCAAGTTACGTGACGAGACGGCGTTCACCCTGAGTTTGATCGCTCAGTCACTGGTGGGGTCGAAGGATTTCGATTCGGCCCTGTCCTTCGCAACGGAAGCTCGCAACATCGCCAAGGAGATCGGCAATGTGCGAACCGAACGAGGCGCGCTCCGGATGATGGCCCACGCGCTGTCGGGCCTTGGCAGACAAGATGAATTGCTGGCGATTTGCGATGCGGCAGCCTCGACACAAGACAGCCTTCAGTCCACCGCCACAAGTGCGACGGCACTCGGGTTGTTCGATGTCATTCGGAGTCAGGGAACTCGTTCCGCGATGACCTTCGATCTGCTGAACGCGGATCTCGCCTCTTGCCGTCTCGCTGGGAACTGGACGGGCGAAGGCTTCGCTCTGTATTGCCTTGGTGTGGGGCATGCCCAACAGGGCGACCTTGATTCCGGTCGCGCGTACCTCCAGCAGGCACTGGCAGTCTTCACCAAGTATGAGCATCAACTCGGCATCTCATCGTGCGAGAAACAGATGGCGGAGCTTGGAAATGCTTGAGGTTGAGGAGGTACGACTTGGAAAGGTCGCTCCGGGAGGTGTCAGTGGAAGAAATCGACGTTGATCCCTTCGAGCTTCATGCTCGCCAGTATCTGAGCCGTTTCCAAAGTGTCGTCCGACAGTTTCGCGAGACGACAGAGAATCTGGATGCCCTGACGTTGCGGCTCGACAAATACTGGCCCCAGATTCTCGCGGCATTTTCATGGTCAGGCAGACATCGTCCGTCATCATCAGCGGCAGCGGAAATCTGCGACGCACTGGTGAACTGCGGGGTGAGCGAGTCGCTCGTTGGTGTCCCCCGCAGTGCCGAGGATTTTCGGCGATGGGGTGCATCCGCGATGAAGTACGCCGAGCAACTCAAGAACGATGCCAATTCATTCGCGTTTGTCGGGGCGTTCGCATCGCTCGCCAAGACCGAGGCAACCCTTTCGGAAATGGCGAGTGACGTCAGGACTCACATTGGTGAACTCCTGGCATTGAAAGCTGGCTCGGCTTCTCAGCCCGAATGAGGTTGCCGAGTGGCCTTGATTCAAAAAGCGATTGTTCCTGTTGCGAGCGCGTGTCCGGATGTCTCGTTCCAAACAACCAACACCCACAGAACAAAAACATTTTGGCGGAGCGACTTCCCTGCCCCGTCGCGGGGCAGCCGAGTGAGCGGCGTGATATCGACGCGGCGAACGAGGGCGGGGTGCCAGGGGCGGCAGCCCCGGCTGCTTTGGGTGGACCGGAACCGAGGTCTGGAGCGACCGAGCAATCGTGGAGGCAGGCGAGCACCGCGAGCCACTCCACAAACACACGCAGAACACACAAAGCAGCCGGGGGTGAAATGAGCCTGCCGAATGAGAGCCCCGGCACCCCGAAGTCGCGGTGGGACAAACATCTACACCAACAGTCCACAACCAACACTCCCCTTCCGGTCGCGGAAGGGCTTCTGGAAGGTGTACAGGAAGGTGAACCGGAAGGGGCAATCCCCTGCCGCAGGGATGTTTTTCATCCCTGATGCAAGCCGTTTTCACCGACGACAGCCTTCCAGTCCCCTACCAAGGGAGTCCTTCCGAAACCCTGTCGGAAGGACTGCGGAACCCTATCGTGAAACCTCATTCCGACATGGTTCCAACTCTTACCAGACTCCCCTTCCGGAACCTTGCCGTGGCACCGTCTCGCCACGCTGCCGGAAGTCTGTCGGAACGGTTTCGCGGACGCTGATATTGGTCCGTGTGGAAGCGGATGACACCTTCCTTGGAGACGTACCGAAACGTGATCTGAAGCGGCCCCTGAAAGTCTGCATGAGACCCTTGCGCGAAGTTACCGTCGTGATACGCTTGGTCATACCACTCCCCTCTTCCCATGAAACCCACGTTTCTCACCGTGAAGGATGCGGCCAAGCAGACCGGCAAGTCGCCGAGTTCCATCCGACGCATCCTCTACCCGATTCTTCAGGACGATCAGCACGCCGACCGCAAGCACATTCGACCGACCGTGGAAGAGGTGAAAAAACTTCGCAGCCAGGGCGAGAATTTTCCGTGGCGCGTGAGCGATGAGTTGCTTCGCCGCGAAGTGCCGGTGGGCCAACTGTCGAGCAAACCCTCATCGGCGACGCACGGATCGACCACGGCGACTAAGGACGACGCTCTCGTCGACATGCTCCGCCGGGAACTCGACATCAAGAATGGTCAGATCACGCAGCAGTCCGAATTGATTTCCAAACAGATGGAACTGATCAGCGGACTGAGCGAGCGGCTTCGCGAGGGCAACGTCCTGATCGGAACATTGCAGCAACGCTTCGCGTTGCCCGAGGCGGCGAATCGTTCGCAAGAAATCGTCGATGCCACGACATCGGCAGGGGAGTCATCGGAGAAGAAACCAAACGAAAGGAAATCGACGGCGAAGAAGCCGTCCCGTTGGTTCGGTCGTTTCTTTTGAAAAGCGATGACGACCGCAGCCGTCACCACCGGCGAAACCAAGTCGCACGGCAATCGCTACCGCCTGCCCGGCATCGAGCGAGAGGGGATTGCTCAACTCTCGTTGCTCGAAACGGCACTCTGGCCGCTCTCGGGAAAACTCGCATCATCCGTGTTTGAGACCTCGTACTCGTACATGACGGCCGGCGGGTCGATTCGGGCCGAGGTCAAGGTTCGCTCGACACTCGGCCTGCAAACCATTGACGAGTTCATACTCTGGGGTTTGCTCGGGGCGACGCTCAGCCGCCCGAACGCCGACGCGATGCTGCTCGCCACGCCGTATTGGATGCTCAAGCATCTCGGCCTCGACACCGGCGGTTCGCAGTACGCGATGCTTCGCGAGTCGCTCGTGCGGCTCACGACCGCGAGCTACCAGAACACCGGCTTCTACAATCCCGAGACGCGAGAGCGTGAATTCGCCGCGTTTCAATTCCTCAGCATCTTGCTGCCGACCGTCGGTGGCATCGGCGGCCTCGTCGACAACGACCGCTGCTGGAGGATCGAGTGGAACCCAGCCTTCTTCCGCTTCTGCCGGGCGACTGGCGGCAATCTGCTGTTCGACCTCGACCTCTATCGGTCGCTCACTCCGGCGTCACGACGGTTGTTCCTCAAACTCAAGGACCGCTTCTGGAGATCGAAGCGGGTCTTTCTGAACGTCGATGACCTCACGATCAACGGACTCGGCTTCGCTGTCGAGCGTCCGCTCAAGAAACGGAAGTACGACCTCACGAACTGTCTTCGCGAACTGCTCCGTCACAACGTCATTGCACTCGGCAGAGGACAGACCGATCCGAAAGACCTGTTTCTCAAGCGTGGAAAGGGGAGCTACGTCGTCGTCCTCCACGAAGGGGCGTATTTCCGCCAGCCGTTCACCAATCGCACCACGAGCGAAAAGAATGCGATCACCGACGATCCATTGTTCGAGCCGCTGCAAAAGATCGGCGTCGATGAAACCGGTATCCGTCGTCTGCTGCATGACCTTTCACGCGGCCTGATTGGTCGCTGGGTGAGAATCACCGACGCCGCGATGCACGAAAACCCGCGAGGCTTTCCCGGCTTCAAAGTCTCACCCGCCGCATTCCTCATCGACGGCATCCAGAACAACCGCACGCCGCCCGATTGGTTCCACGCCCACGAAAAGAAACAACAACGCGAGCAATGGAACTACGCCCCCATCGAGCGGGTCGAGAATGACCAATCGCTTCGAGACGAATACGACCGGGCACGTTCCCTCGCCTTCCACGACTTCTGGCACTCATCTGAAGGCCAGGCAATCTATAAGCAGACGTTCCCGATTCTGCTGGCGTTCCACAAAGTCACCGACCCGCACTCAGCGTCCAACGGCGCCCACCAGGCGACACTGGCTCGCATGGAACGCGAGGACTTCAACTTTCCAGAGTTCGCAGCATGGCAACTCAATCGGCAGGGGACTGCTGCCGAAACTGCCGCCTGATCCCGCTGAAGCTTCGGCATTCGCCGGACCTTTTCGAGAACCAAGTATCGGCAACCGCCGGACCGACTATCGGCATTCGCCGGACCTTTTTCATACGACGGGCAACGCTCGTTCCCATCCACAAGCCAAGAACCTCCATTCGCGGCTCCGCCTACAAAGCTTTCTACAAATCAATTCTGTAAAGCAAAGGAACGTGACTGCTTTTTGAAAACTTTTAGGACGAAAATACACGGTTCCGCTCTGCGGACCGGACGACCCGTGGCAGAAGTAAAAAAAGTCCCGGCCGCTCGCGGCGACAGGAGTTTGACTGCCACGCAATAACGTGGTGGTGTACCGAGAATCGTACCGAGCCACATGTCGAAGATAGTCAGCTTCCCAGCGGTCGCTCCACTGTTTGTTGACTCCGCCGAAGGATCGCCTTTACCCCGCCGGAATATCGCCGGCACCGGCGGAATAGAGGCGATAGTCGGGCGAACGGAGTTCGACCGGGAAGGCGGCTTGGGAAAGCCCGGAACCCGCCACTCGATGAGGGGCACGACGTCGACGGCATCGGCCGCGACAGGCAGGCTTCCGACACGCTGGCACTCGTTCCTCGTGACCGACGCGGCTTCACCCTGCCTGTCGCGGCCTCCTTCGTCGGCGCGACGCCGTGCCCGCACAACACGCGCCAACGGCGCGACCACCGCGGAGCGCCACGACTCGCCCGCGATGCGACGGGCGACCACGAGTGCCAGCGCTCCACTCGGAAGTACCACAGCAACACTCAGGACGCGGCCCGGTGTGTCCGTGCCCGCAGGCACGACGGGACGCGACTCCATTCGGCACATGCCCGGAAGGTACAGCTACCAATAATTCCGCTACGCCAAAGCGAGAGCCGCCTTCAGGCACTGGTCCACCTGGAGCATGGTGTCGGCGGGAAGGACGCCGATCTTGCGGCGCAGGAAGCTGCGATCGACTGTGAGCAGGTTCTGCCCCTGCACCGCCGAGTCGAAAATCAACCCGGCTTGTCGTCCGGCAGGGGACTGCGCCGTGATGAGCAATTCGGTGGAAGAGCCGGGGGCGAACCGTGTCTTGCTTGTCATCAGCGCGACGATCGTGTCAGCCAGTCGCTGATTGCCGTCGTCATTTTGCACCACAACGCACGGTCGGACTTTGGAACCCGTCCGATCCGTGTACGGGTAATCGACCAGCACGACATCGCCACGCAAGACGGTCTTCATGATTGGGGCTGGTGAGCGTCGTAGTGGTCGTAGGCGTCCATCTCTGGATCGTCCCAACCGGCCCGCTGTCCGGCATCGCGGAGGGCGACACGCTGCTGATCGAGCGACAACGGCCCCATGTCAATCAGCGACCAAAGACGGTCGAACTGCTCGTCCGCGATGATCACATAGACACGCTGCGTCCGGGGATCGACGACTCGCACGGGAGTGTCGCCCGATTGCTCAACCATGTCCTGCAGTTCGGAGGGGAGGGAAGTCATGGCCCCAGCATACCACCAAACGGAGTTTCCGTCAGCAGGATCTTTCGCCGTGACGCGGCTCACCGTTCCAGAATCGGAAGGATCGCTGACCCCCATTCATCGCGTTTGAGGTTCTCCGGCTGCCGTCCTTTGAACACCCCACCGTGCATGGCTTCCGACCAGCCGAGCCGGACATTCAGGCCCCGTTGTGCGAGTAACCACAGAGCTTCCTTGGCCCCATCGTCACCGGTCGGTTCGCAATCAAAGAGCAGCGTGACCTTGCCGCTCGCGAGTTGCCGTGACCAGCGGGTGATCTTTTCGACTTGGGCTTCGGTGATGCGGTTGGACATGATCGCGACAGCGGGGACGCCGAGGTTGTCGAGGCCGATCACGTCGTTGAAGCCCTCGACGACGATCAGGCCGTGGCGGGCGATGGTTTCGCGGTAGCCCGGTTCTTGCAGGCGGCTGGCCTGTTGGCCGAAGAGTTCGAGGCCGCGATGGAAGCCCTTCGGGAAGCGGTGTTTCATCGGGGCCGAGGCTTCGGTGCGTTCGGTGGGAGTGAGGCGCGAGAAGTCCCGTTCCTTTTCTTCGTACTTGGGATCGCGACCGATCCACGCGAGGATTTGGCCGTCTTCTGATTGAACCGGGTAGATGATCTGGCCGCGCAGGCTGAAGCCGCGTTTGTCCGATCCGCCATCCATCGGCAGGACGCCGACGCACCACTTCGTCATCGACTCGGGAGAGAGACACGGATGACGGCGGACGTAGCTCGCGGCGGGAGGTGGCATCGTGGCCACGTCGATCACGAACTTGTCGTTGAGTGTCATGAGTTGACGGACATTCTCTTCGTCCGATTGGCCCAGCGGCACGTTGCGTTCAGGACGGGGAGGCGTCGAATCCGAGGTTGCGAGAGGGGACTGCGTTTGGTGCGTCGTCGTCGCTCCACCCGAAGCACGAACGACGGCGGTTGAAGTTGAAGGGATCGGTCCGGCACCCGGTCGCGGCGGGTCAACTCGCTCGGCAGGGGAGTCGCCCGACGGAACGCCTGCAAGAACATTCTTCACGCGATGGAACTCGTCTCCCTTGAGCTTGTCTCCCGCCGGTCGCGATCCGGCCAGCCAGCCGTGCATGAGCGTCAGCAGGTTGCCACGAAATCCGCACTGGTACGCGTGGCACATGAAGACCTTCTGGTCGTTGTCAGTGTTCACCGCGATTTCGCGTCGGCCGACGTGATCGCCTTCACAGGCGAAGGGGCAGTCGATTCGCACCTCTTTCCCGTCGCCGTGGGCATCGAGCGAGACACCGCACTTCGCCGCCGCCTCTTCGAGGGACGTGGCCGCCTGAAGCTGATCGACGTTGATGTAGCCGCCGCGAGTCACGCGATCGAACGGAAGGAAATGTGAGAGGAAGCCGGACCAATGGTACGCTGCCTTTCCGACGGATGACAAATACTGTGTCCCTGTCGGCACGAGACCATTCGCTGTTGCGGCTGTTGTCCCGCACACCCGCGACGACAACGCTGATTCTCAAGGCGAGCGAGTCGTTCTCCGGCGAACCGTTCCACGACGAACGCCGCGTGCGCGAGCGACTGCAAACGCTCGCCGAGGCGAAACTCGTGCGAGCCTTCCCGGCGACGCGGGGAGTCGGCGGGCCGGTCAACTGGTACAAGCTGACGGCCGAGGGCTATCGCACGGTGCATGGTGCCGACGCGACGTTGCCGCACCGTTCCCGGTTCGAGGCCATCCCGCCGTCGCGGTTCCTGCACACGCAGGCACTGGCCGAAGTCATCATCCATGCACTCGTCGCCGCTCATCGAGACCGCTGCACCGTCCCGTTCTTTCAGGGAGACGGCGAAGCCCGCCTTGATGTCGGTTCGCACACGCTCTACCCCGATTGCTTCTTTCAGTTCGGACTTGCGGGCAGGCAGTTCAACGCCTACTTCGAGATCGACCAGTCCACAGAATCGATCGACTCCCACGCCGAGCAAAGCATCCGCACGAAGCTGCTCAATTACGACACCTATCAGGACTCGCTCGTCGCCTGGTGGAAGCGCCAACAAAAACGCGGCCCTCGCCCCTACTTCCGAGCCGTGTTCCTGACCCGCAGCCAGGAGCGGACCAATCACATTCTCTGGCTCGCCCAATCCTGCGCCCGCAACGTCGACCGGCACCTCGTCTACGCGGCCACGCAGGAAACATTCCTCGCCGAGCCGCGGCCGTTGCAGTGGCCCCTGTTCCTCGACCATCACGGCCATTGGCAATCGCTCGTCAACCTGCACCCGTCATCCAACTTTCACCGAGCACCAGTCCGACTCACTCGGCCAGTGATTCCTCGTGCAGCGGTCTGGTAGCGTAGAAGTCCGACCATCGTTCCGACGATCGTCTGGCGCGGGTATCAAGCCGCACCCCTTCTCCCCACGGACGAGGAAGCAGACGACCGCCCCAGAAACATGGCGGCCACCGCCTCACGCGAGCCACACACCCTCAACTGGGGCGGTTTTGGAAAAACGAATCGACCGAGTTCTCGATCTGCGGGTCTTGATGACGCGTCAGGCTCTCCGCAGTTCTTGAAACTTTGACTCGGTTTGATGATTCTCGAAGTCGCTTCGGGTGTGTCGGACCGAAGAAAGTTTACGAACAACCGAAAACCGCACTGGTCTTGTCGTCCTTGGCGCGCAGCCGTCCGAGGAAATTGAAAGGTAGACGGTGACCGCCGAGCTGGAGTGCTCACTTTATTGTCTATCGCTCCCATTTTGCACGTTCAACGTTTCGGATTGCTTCCGAGTCCAGACTCTTAGATTTGTCGCGCAGTGCGTACGCAGCGGCTGGACAACTGTGTCTAAGTTGCTCCGCCCGGTGACGCAGTTTCTCGGCTAGGCTCTTCTCTGACTGTCCAGTTGGATCGACAGAGTGAACGCCGCGCGCATTCGATAAACTGATCGCAAGGTGACTTGGGAAGATCTCTGGGGCAGCTTCCGCCAAGACGTTTATGGCTTCAGCAACCGCTGTTGATGGCCAATCATCAATCGCGTTCCATGATTGACAAGCAATGACATCGGGAAGCTGCAGTGCCACGGCAGAAAGGTAGCGGCGGTCGGATGCGATTTGGATCACTTCAGTAACCCATTCTGCAGTTGTCTTGTCGCTCATTGGGCACAGTTCAGACTGCCCCGGCAGCTCCGCCAACTTGTGAAGCAGGCCACTTATCTGATTCGCCAGCACCCTCGTCGAGTCGTCATCTGGCGTGGTTGATTTGCCGGTGTCGTCTTTCCACGGGTATCTCAGCAGGTCGACGAAAAGTGACGGAGAATCCCGAATCGCAACTAAGAGTGCCTTTGGCTGGAGGAATTGCCCGGCGTCGTTCTCGAATACCTGGTGATAAATCAGTTCGAGTCTAAGAAGTCGTTCCACTTGGGCCATGCCAATCGTGTCGAGCACATTGAAGAGTTGCTGGATCTCCCACCTCAAGTTGTCTCGGTGTGGTTCATCTGGGGCTCGCTCGACGAGGGGCAACGTTTCCAATGCTTCGAATACAAGATCAGCCTCATCCTTGGAAATCTCTTTGCGTAGTCGTGCGAGTAAGTCGACAGCGCGATCAGCGCGGGCCGCCCGAATCAGATTACGGACAAAGTACGAAAGCCTTCCCTCCGGGATTTTCCAAGGAATTGGTGCGTTCTTCCAAAACAACCGCTGGATGGTCTCGTTCTGAGCATCAATGCAATCCCAGACATCCGGCACCAATGGGAGACATCTCAGGAAACGCGCCCGTGCCTCGTCCGAGGGCATCGTCGATAGAAGTGGGAGAACCTCCGTCGAAAGCGAGTCTTTACGTTCCCATGACCAGACAATGACGAACCCACTAGCGACTGATCGATCTGCGTTCGCCGTCGATGAAAATAGCGGGAAAACCTCATTGAGGCCAATTTGCACGTTTTCCGCAGACGCCGCTGCTCGGCCGACTCCGTCCGCATCGACGTGCTCAATCGCCGCTAGGCGACGTAATCCGCCCACCCCTTCAGCACGCCAAACGCTCTCCGCGATTGACTTTCGTACCTCACCGATGCGTTCTTGCTGCTTCTCGTAGTCGAAGCGATCTGAGAAGTGCCGCGAGCAGTGATTGTCCCCCAATCCACTTAGAAACGCATGGCATCCTGCAAGAACCAGATCATCCGGAGTCGAAGCATCAAGCAGTTGTCGCAGCCGCGATCCGTGCGTCATGTAGCGGTGCACTTCTCCAGGAAAGTGTGGCTCGGACTTGCCTTCCGGATCTTCGAGCTCATCCTTATCAACAACACTGCCATTACTCAGCCGACGTTGACTCGCCGACCATTCCATGCGTACCAACATGGCATTTATGGTTTCCCATAGCTGACGTTTTCCATGTTGATCAAACGCTCCGGCAGCAAGCTGCGACTCATAACTGTCGAGAATTCTGCTAAACTGATCGTCATTGATGTCACCGCATAGCTCGACGAGAGCGCACCACCGATTGGCATCGTCAGCGGCAAACGACAATAGCTGTTCGGCGCACCACTGAACTTCGATTGCGATTTGACGATAAGTCGTTCCCGACGCGTATCCACGAGCCCAGTCTCGCCATGTTGGTAATTCGCGGTGCATCCACGTCGCGTGCCCGGACGGAAAGAATGAAATGATCAGCCGATAAGCCGTTGCGGCGTCTTCTTCCAACATCCGCGTAATGGATTGCTGTCGCGTCGCCCAGTCTGCGTTTGTCTGCGGGCAGTAGAGTTGCAGTGTCTCTTGAATAGAGTTTGACGGATTGTTTCCGGATTTGATGTCAGGATTGAGGCCAGCAAGTCCCAGCAGAACACTGATGGCACGTTCCAGATGGTGCGGGGACCAACAAAGTCTTTCCAGCGCCCAGAGAATGCCGGTGTGTGCAGGTGAGCTAAAGAGACCCGTCTCGGTATTGTCCATGACCTCCGTAAGAGGTCCGTCAGGGCGAAGGTCGCGTTGGAGAGCATCCAGCAATGCATCCGGTGCCGCTTCAGCCAAAATAGACAGTTCGCTACCAAACGATGCCCAGCGACGGAAGCTCGCGTCTTTCAATGTCGACCGCACGATCCAGTCTACAAACGATGGACTCATGGACGGATCGAGATTCAATCTCGTTGCACCGATCGAACCGGCGATTGCCAATGAATGCACGACATTTCGCCGCAACGTGCCAGAAAACTCGGGACGCTTGCCAAGAAACTGAGCTGTAAGCCTTTCATCGCCTGACATGCCGGCAGTTGGATCGTCGTCGGCAAGCAGATATCTGACGATGTCCGCGAATCTGTCAATGACGGACTTGGTGATGAGCGGAGCGTACCGAATCCAAGCAAGCTCTGGAGAGAGAAGCCTGAACTTTCCGTCGGCACGAAACAGGAGCCCGTCCGGATCGTTCGAATCTGAAACGAGGGAAGCCTCTATGTCTTCATAGGGCAGGCCAGAGAGGATCGTGAAAACTTCGCGATCGGCTGCATGCTCGCCGTTCCATGCAACGAGAAGCAGGCAGGCTACCTTGATCCGATCGTCGAGACCTGACCCGATCGCGCCCGCTGGCGCGTGCAACCCAGACAACCGATCCAAGAGAAGCTGCCCGTTTCCCCCGCAGTGTTTCGCGTGTTGAGTTGCTTCCGCTTCGCCAATGCCGGACGAAATAAGAGCTTGGCGCACTTCGAATTCAGCGAGCCGTGGCAGCTTCACATCTCCAGTCGCAGAGCAATAAACGACTCGGTGATTACGACTGATCGCCTGTTGAAGCTCTTCACGGGTCGGCTGCACCTGCGGAGTCACGATCAATCCCAACTCCGATTCCTCAACGATGAGTTGTTCCCATCGAGGACGAGAATCAACCACGGCGGTTCGTGCGACCGTTGCTTCGTCGCCTGAGTCAACCAACGACGCGACAGCAAACGGTACGACTTCGGCCGGAGATCGACTTGGTATTGCCAGCGGGCGGCGATTCTCATCTTCGTCAGCAAGGTGTGAACGAACTTGTTGCGCCAACGATTCTCGGCCAGCCAGGAGAACCTGCGGACTGATGACACCGGCATCCGTTGTCGCGACGTTCTCCCAGAATCCACCGACGTCTCTGAGACCTGCTGTGGCTTTGCCAAGCTTTCGAGAAAACCAAGCCTCGACGCTCGGACAATCCGACAACCAACCGAGAAGGTCATCCACGTCAAAGACACGGACCTCTTTCCAGTGACCAATGACTTTCTTCCCAACTGGGCCTGGTTTGCGTTTCCACTGTTCTTTCTTTTCCCAGTGACGCGGAGTGACGCACTGATACGTCAAATTCTGCTGCCGAAAGCTCGCAGTCCCCGTCGTTCTCTTCTTGAAGTCGTCGTTGGCCTTTCGAACGTGCCCTTTGTTCCTGCCGAACTCCCAAACCGATTCGCCTGCGGCGACATACGGGGAGGCAACTGCGGCACTAACATACCCGTCCAAACCTGATCGCCCAACGGAGTCACCATACGGCATGACGACAGCATCAACGGTGCGGTTGGAGGCGACGATCAGCCGCCGAATGAGTTCTGGCAACTGTCCCTCTGCCAGCTTTGTATCCGCCCAGTTGATCAGATCAGTTCGGGTTAGACGTGTCACAAGTCGCTCCTTGATTGCCGCCGAATCTGCCGCTCGGAGTCGTCGTCCCACGCCGTCGGCTTGCCAATCAGTTTACCGCGAGTCCTATGACGGACCCATATCCCCTTTGGCAAACGGCACACGTCGGATCAGTTTACCGCGGCCGGTTGAGAGACACGCTGCGTCGAGAGTCTGCCGTGTGAGAGTAACTGTCGAGTCGTCGAACTCCGACCGACGAAGTTCTGGCCATGTCTCGTTACCACGGCTAACGCTGGACGCGACTTGCCGGGCTGCGATCAGCTAATCTGTTGGCCACATGATGATTGCCCTCGCCGCACCGGCAACCAACGAACGCGGGCCGCGTTACATGGAGAAGGCTCTGGCGGCCATTCATCAGGCGGATCATGAGCGTCGTCAGGTGACGCTGACCTATGGGGTTCACGAGGGACGAGTCGGTATTTCCTTGCGGTTTCAGCGAAGCATGCAGGAGCATGTCACAGGGCCGATCCTCGCTAACTATCCGAACTGTTCGCTGACCGTCGTTGGACGAGAGGACTCGCTTCCCGTTTTCCGAAGCGACACAAGCAGCGACAATTGGGAGGCGTGGACGGCGGAGCTGGCTCTCGTTCCGGAGTTGTTTCCGGTCCTGCGGCATTCGCAGTTCGAGGACATGCTCAACCGCAACTTTGCCGATCCGGTGAGCGGCCTCTTGCGAGCCATCAAACCGGCCGAGGACTCTGAGTGTCGCATCGAGATCACCGTGACACCGGCCACGTCGCGGCGTTGCCGTCGAGCGATGCGGGCGGTCAAACGGCTCGACCGTGAGTTCTTCCATCGTCACCACCGGCTGGCCCGCTACTATGCCAAGCACATCACCCGGCCACGAGGTTGGTTCCTTGCGTGGCTGCTGGGCCTCATCGCACTGACTTCGCCGGAGCCGACGCGAACGACACTCGAAACCTCGACCAGTCGCTTGCATGAACGCGAGGATGACCTTCAAGCGGCTAGCGACAAGGTCGGTTGCCATCTCTTCGAGACTCACATCCGGCTGACCGTTTTCGCTCCGCCCGGTCGTCACCACGAAGCGGCGGACCGCATTCGCCAGATGGCGGGAGCCTTCGGAGCTTTCACCAAGTCTCGTCTGGCAAAGTTCCATCTCGGGCCGATTCGACGTGGCAAAACTACGGGCCGCGACAACGTGAGACGAATTCGGGGCTTTCTGTTGTCACACGAGGAACTCGCGACGCTGTGGCATCCGCCGACGGCTACGGTCCTCGCCGAGCAGATGCAAACGACCGAGTTCACGGAGCTGGAAGCTCCGGCCAAACTCGACTCGGGAAAAGGGGAGGGGAGTGTCCCACTCGGGTCGGTCCTGTTCCGCGACGACCGTCGCGAGTTTGGACTGGCCCTCGAAGACCGTCGCCGTCACCTCTACATCGTCGGCAAGACGGGCATGGGTAAGACGACGCTCCTGCAAAACATGATCGCGTCCGACATGCGGACCGGTCAGGGAGTCTGCCTCGTCGATCCGCACGGCGACTTGGCCGTCTCCCTCGTGGGACTGGTCCCAAAGCACCGGACCAACAACGTCATCCTCTTCGACGCAGGAGACCGCGAGTTCGTCGTCGGTTTCAATCCACTCGCCTGTACTGACCCGAACCGTATCGACCAAGTGACATCCGGAGTTGTGAGTGCCTTCAAGAAACTGCACGACTCGTGGGGACCGCGCTTGGAGGACACGCTCCGCAACGCAGTCTTCGCCACGGTCGAGCAGAACGGAAACTTGATGGCGATGATGCGGCTACTTGGCGAACGGACCTACCGCGAGCAAATGGTCCCGCGCATCCGCGATGACGTCGTGCGGTCATTTTGGATGCACGAGTTCGCCAGTTGGTCCGACAACTACCGGACCGAAGCCGTCGCCGCGATTCAAAACAAGGTGAGACCGTTCCTTACAAACACAAACATCCGCGCCATCGTCAGCCAACCCGGCCGCTCGCTCGACCTGCGCCAGATCATGGACGAGGGAAAGATCCTCATCGTCAACCTGAGCAAAGGTCGTCTGGGAGAGGACAACGCCACACTGCTCGGCGCGTTCCTCATCACCGCGATCCAACAAGCCGCGATGACCAGAGCCGACATCCCGGAGCAGAATCGCCAAGACTTCTTCCTCTACGTGGATGAGTTTCAAAACTTCGTCTCCGGCTCGTTCGCGTCGATTCTCAGTGAAGCCCGTAAGTATCGACTATCGCTGGTCGTGGCTCATCAGTACCTGGCCCAGCTCAACGAACCAACCGCCGACGCCGTGTTCGGCAACGTCGGCTCCCTCATCACCTTCCAAGTCGGCAGCGACGACGCCGAAGTTCTCGCCCAGCAACTCAGCAAACACGTCGACCAACTCACCCCCGAAAATCTGACGGGACTCCCCAAGTACACCGCCTACACCCGTCTGCTCATCAACGGCCTGCCCAGCAATCCCTTCTCCATGAACACCGCCCCACCACCTGCTTCCCTTCCAGACCGCGAGCCCATCGTCCGAGAACGATCCCGCCGCCAACACGCCCAACGCCGCGAATCTGCTCCGCACGAGGCAACCCATTCTGTGTTGTGTCGGCATTTGTAAGCAGAAGCCTTGCAATACCATTGTGTCTTTTCGGATAATGAGCGGTCGGTTGTTGACTTGGGACTCTCGCGAGTTTCTCGTCGATTGGATCGCCGGGAGATCAGTGCTTCCCGCAACTCGTCACGCAGGAGACATGCCATGACATATCGTAACTACGGTTTGATGTTCGCTATTGCCCTCGCGGTGTTTTGCGAGTCAGCCGCAGTCATGGCTCAAGATGATTTCATTACTGCGCGCATCGCATCCGCAGCATCACTTTCACAGGAAATCGATCACCTGAATCGACACGCGAATGTTCATCCTCAGTGGCTTAGGTCACAAGCATGGTGGTTGATCGACTGGTCAAAACTCCTCATTATTGATTCTAAAGAACCAATCGTACTAATGCTGTGGATGCCTGAAGACCTGCGAAAGGAACGAGCGGACTTCGTCGTCATTCTGCGTCTAAAACCGAATTGGAACCCTCTTACGGACCACGGATACGACTTCGATGTCGAAGCTGGCCGTCCCGGTTGGCTCATCATGAAGCAGCGCGACAAAGAAGCTGCTACCCTCTACGCTCGACAACAAGGCTCTCTTCTCTTTTGCAGTAGATCGCAAAATGCACTGAACACGCTTCCGCACTCCGATGTTTATCATCGCATTGCACAGACAGAACTGCCGCCAACGGGTTTGCTGTCCATGGAACTGAACCCGAGTGCCCTCTCGCAAAAACATCGGCGGCAGATCCTTGGGATTCTCTCTGACACTGTCGCATCTGACATCGAGCGAGCTACAGGTCTCCACCATCTATTCTTAAAACTAATCCTGAGCGACACCGTTTCAGAAGTCGACAAGGGGCTCCGTACCATTCAGAAAGCGCGCTTACTTGTTTCGTCTGACGGAAACGATGGTCGACGGCACATTAAACTTCAGATTCAACCGGTGACAGGCTCTAGTATGCATAATGACTTCAAGGAGCTTAGCGCGGGTGGCAAGCTGGGAGGTCTTCATCAGCTCAACGATCTTGGTATTGCAATTACAACACATGCTGAGAAGACGCCTCAATCGACTTCGAACACATCCGGTATGGGAGACTTTTTCAAACAGTTTCCGGCCTTAGCGCAATTCTATTCCTTTGGTCTTGAACCCAAATTGTCAGCGGCCGTCGCCAGAATGTTTCGTAAGTTCGAAAAGCTGCCTCCATCAAATTCAGGAATGGCACTCGTTTCATTTCGACCGCCCAACTCTGCATCTTCTGCTCTCGTTTTCGTTGTGCAAGACGAGAACATTCCCGCGATGAAAGCAATAATGGAAGACGAGCTGAAGCGCAACTTCGATTACTCAGAGGCAGAGATAACCGAAGACAAGGAACGCCAATTAAGTCTGTGTAAGTTCGTAAACATCTTTAAGTCCATTGGCGAGTTCCAAGTCGCCTGGGGAAATGACATCGTCCTTCTGTCGTTAGCAGATGATACGGAATTCGTAGCGATCACTTCCGTGGTCGACAAGTTGCACAGTACTGGATCTGCGTCCCGGACCATCGAGATAGAGAGTCGGCCAATTCGCTTCGAAATGGACAATCTCCGGTCGCAAATCTTGAAATTGCAAAAAGGAGAAACAAAAGAGCGAACACCGTCATTTGGACGGGCGCTAATGTCATCCGTTCATCAACGGGATCTGAAAGAAATCGAGGCAACTTGGAATGGCAGAATCGACGCTCGATGGAACGCAGACCTAGTCGGCGGTGACGCCGTTGAGTTCAACTTGCATGCCGACTTGGCAACGATCGGATGGCAATTCGCCGCCCTGGCCGTTGCCGAGGATGTAGACGGCGACGCACCCGAATCGCTACCGGACCCCGTGAAATGGTTCTCAGAAGTGCTTAATCGCCCCCTCTGCAGCAGGTCATTGCTGGGCTTGTCAGAAGCAGAGTTAAAACTCGTGCAGGATCGCCTGCGCAAGTACCGCAATCGAATGAGTGACGGGTATTCAGAACAGCAGATTCGTCGATACCCTGAACTTATCATCATGTTGCTTAGCCTGCCGGATCGTGTGCTGACAAGAGAGGATCGCACGGAGGTATTTACAAAGAAACTGCGGTCGCCGAGTTGGGACGAGTTCATTGAATTTTCCGAAGAGGTCGCAAGAGTGCAGGACAGGCTGTGTCTACGCGACATGACACGTCGATGTACGTTGTCTCGCAATTTCTCTAAAGATAAGCTTTCATCGTCGCTTGCAATTGCGGAACAAATTGTCTCTTGGTTCCCAGACACACATGAAGGATACATGGAGCGCGGACAAACACTGTTGGCGATGAAGGAGCCGAAACGAGCGGGGGACGATCTAACTACTGCTCTGCGCTTGTGCAAGGTTGATGACAAAGATCGATTGCACGTATTAGAGTGGCGAGCTCGAGCGTATGTGGCATTACGAGATTATGGAAAGGCAAAGGCTGACTATCTGCAAGCCATCGAAGAGCTCAACCCGCCAGGAACGTCGAAGCCATTGGCAGATGCAGAAGAGCTAGATTCCCAAGGGGAATTGGTTCCACTTCTTTGCGAGGCTGCCAAGTTTCTGACAATGTGTGATGACGACAAAATTCGAAATGGCCAGGACGCTGTGCAATTGGCTGAGCGGGCATGTGAACTATCTAAGTGGAAATCAGATCTTGCGATTGCCACTCTTGCCGGGGCATTTGCCGAAGTCGGAGAATTTGAGAAGGCTGTAACCACACAACGAAAGGCAATTGCCGCAGCCCAGTCCGCGACAGCTAAAGCTTCTCTAGAATCGCAGTTAAATCAGTATCTGATGAAAAAGACACTGCGACATGAGCGTGATGGCCAACGGGATAAATAAAGTCATTTACATCGTATTCGGCTTCTCGCTGCCGCGTACTTCTCAATGAGATTTTCGTAGCAACGCGTTGTAATCGAGGATCCGTACCCCATCTTGATCGCTGGCGACGACCAGATGTTTGGAATCAGGAGTAAATAGCAGTCTTCGGCAGCCACCAGCCGGCCCAGAATAATGACCGACAATCTCGCCTGTTGTCAATTTCCATAAACTCAGCCTAAAATCCCAATCAACAGAAGCTGCCAAGTCAGAGTTTGGCTGAGGGCAAATTGCGATTGATCGAACTGAACTGGAATGTAGGTTGGTTGATCGGATGCAACGCTGCTCTAAGATATTCCAGACTTCAATAGTACCTTCCTCTGATCCAGTGACAAGAAATGCCCCGGTTCCATCGACGCATAGGCTCAGAATACTACTTCCAGAAGCCTTGAGAATGCGATGTTCGGAAAACGATGTCCCAGTCCAGATATGAAGTGCCCCATGTTTGTCTGCGAGAGCCAGGGAGTTACCCGCAACACTGCGGAATGGTCTGGCAGCCAAGTACTGTTGAGAAGAAAACTCACGAAGCAGTTTTCCACGAGCCGTGTCGAAGACCTTCACAATCCCATCGGAAAAAATCGCGGCCAGCAGTGTGCCTTCGTGGTCCGTAGAGAGAGTGATTACCTCATTCATTCCGGGCGGATGGACTAAGATCGATGAGTTAGTGGTCGGATCCCATTTGCTAATCGCCCCGTCTTCTGTTCCCATGACCAACGCCCGGCCCCCGGAGATCGTGGCAACACAAGCGACCAGCGAATCTTGCTCCCCAAGTCGCGTCGATGATCCGTGGAAGGGGTCTTCAAGAACGACGCCTTTTCGTCCGTAAGAAGCTGGGACGTCTACGACTGCCAGTTTTGCATCGAAACATGCGACGTCGTTTGCTGGTTTGGGTATTGAGTAGTACTCAACTGGATGAGGTGCCTGCCGCCGAGTGATCACCCGCGACAATTCGAAGACAACATCTTCACCGTTTTGCGCTGTTCGGACGCGCGCAGCCGCTTCAGGCAATTCCAGCACGACCCGGCCGGAAGCGACGTCCAGAATCGCTGTATCTTTTCCTGACGAGACGGCACGGTTCATATTCAAGAACTCGATGGTTTGTGTCTCGCGGGTGGACCAGCGTTGAACTTGCGGTTCGCCGGCGTCTAGACGCCATCGCAAAGCGCCTCCCCTGCCGAATGCAGCAACGACCGATGAGGAATCTGGTGAGATCGCAAAATCGAGGATCTTATCGCGCGTGGGGGGGTCGCTAACTGGCACCACCAAATCATTTTGAAGACTCCAATCAGCTACGCGCCAAACGCTGATTTTCGGAGGCGCCAGTAGTAGTTCCGACAACACCGCCGCGAGCAGCTTTCCGTCATGAGAGAACTTGAGACGTTGGATGGTTCTTCCGTCTTCCCTTAGAAGGCAACGCCGCGTTCCCGTTGCCACATCCCATACCTGGATGATCCCAGAATCGATTCCCGTTGCCAAAACTGTTGAATCGGGACTGAAAGAACAACTGGTAATGGGCTCGGAGATGCTTCCCACCTCGTGCTGCTCGGATTTTTTACTAATTGAAATGATCTTTGTATTTCCATCCTCAGTGCCGATCGCGATCAATTCACCCGACGCGGCGAAGTCTGCAGCAGTTATCCGTGAGGATGTGGGAAACGTCTCAGAAATCCCCGCGGCATCGTCGGACGAGCCATTTCGTAATAGCACGGCCATTCGATCGCTTGTCCGAATCAATGTCTGTGTCCCATCGTCCTTAACTGCCAAGATTTCTCCGGGCACCTCAAAGGCTCGACGCGCTGGATCCTCGATTTTCCAAATGCGGAGATCCCGGTGTTCATCAATGGCAGCTAGGAATACCCCGTTGGCGCTCTTGGCCGCGGACAAGATTCGTCCCTCAGACCCGATCAAAACGAACTGCTCTCTTCCTGTACCAATATCAATGACACTGAAGGCTGATCCTTGTTTGACAAGCAGCGACTTGTTCTGCGAGGTAAACCAAACTCGCTCCGCTCCTGAGGGAATCTCAGCCAATCTCGACGGATTTGCGACTTCCCAAATGACAACCTTCTCCCCTGTGCAGACGGCAATTCGTCGCCCATCGTCGCTCGTTGCCATGTGCAAAATTGGACCGGGAGCATGGAGCTTGCGAATAATCTCACCCGAGCCGAGTTCCCAAAGGGCTATCGTTCCACCTTGATCCATCGATACGAGTGTATCGTTGGAAATGAACGAGACAGATTCGACTCTTCGAGAGTGACCGGCGAGTCGACGCTCCTTTTCGCTGGATCGAGTTTTTCCCATAGGTAGTACATGAAGGCCACCATCAGCTAATCCGACTGCCAGGAGTTTTGCGGTCTCATTGAGATCAATGCACGACACTTCACTACCCAGATCTGCCAAAGAGACTCGCTCAACTGAATCTCGCAGAGTCCAGCTCACCACATTTCCATCAGTGTCTCCGATAACTAACTCTCTTCCAGAATCAACCCACTCTAATGCCGTTACTCTCGTGCGATTCTCAAATCTTCTTGAGCGCCGCGACGGCAATTCGATGCATCTCACCGCTCCCCGTGACGACGCAACGGCTACATTTGTTCCGTCTTTAGAAATTGCAATACTTTGGGAGTTCCCGTCACTTGCGGTCAGTCTAGCTATTTCCGGATTTGCGGTATGCCAGAGATAGTTCCATTCCCAGTTTCTTTGAGACAAGGGACACTCGTTGAGTAGTCGCCTTGCGGTCCGGACATCTTTTCTCGCGATACCCTCAGCAGTTTCGCGAATTTTGTTGTAGTACTCCTCTTTCACGGCCCGGTCTTTGTCCAGGGCCGCCCGTTCGCGAGGAGTGATCGCGTCCACAGTTGGAATGAAATGAAAATCGCCACGTCCTATTCGTTTACCCTTTTCCTCAAGCCGTCCCAATTCGGGACGCTCCCCGAAGTTTGGGTTCTTGGTCATTTGCGTTCTGACTCGTTCGGCCAATTCTCTGAATGTGAATCGTTCTCCGATCCTCTCGGAAGAGCAGCGCTCTTCGAGTTCCTTCAGCAGAGCGGAAGTGAACACAGAATGGCCACCGTCACCATCATCAAGTGCTGGTGTGTCCTCGGCTGCTGACATTCCCCAGAATGCGGCGTCGTTCTCGACTTGAATACCAAGAGTACGTGGTGGAGTAGAACTCACGTCCGCTGGCTGCTGTTGACCAGGTATTGCCAGAGACGGCTGTTGACCATCTCCCGTCCGGAACAGTGCCCCGGAATAGCAACTTCCAAGAATGATCGCCTTATGCCGACATGGCAAGCCTCGAAGTCGCTCAAGCAGCCAGGCAATCGAGATGGATGTATCCGCCAATCGGGATTTCTCCGAATCGACGGCGGCGATAAAGCCAGGGCGACCATCAGCTTTCCGGTCGATATCGCCGTGGCCCGCGAAGAACACGAGTACAGCATCGTCTTCGTTGAGTAGATGGTCTCCCGGAAGCGATTCGTGAGTGCCATGCAGCCAATTATCAAACGAATTCCGAATGGCCGATTGCGTGGCTTCTTCATCCGTCAGCAACAGGACATTGCTGGTTGTCGGCTTACCGTGTTCGTGGACCGTTGAGTACCCGAATTGTTCCTGCAACACATGAGCAACGGCCCGCGCGTCGTTTGCGGCGTGTTTCAAAGGTTTCCAACCGGAAACCTGAAGATCATACGAATCAATACCAATGACCACTGCCCAACACGAACGGTAACGAGAGAACGGCTGTCTCAGCCGAAGTCTTGGTACGCTGGGGGCCTTCTTAGCGTCGTAGGGCAACGGTGCAGTAGTTTCCTGCTGAAATCCGCATCCACCGAAAAGGATGGATACCATCAGCACACCGATGAACATCGCGTCTTTCTGCATGACCTCACCGCTGAAGTTCCAGGCTTTTCAGCCAATCGCCGACAATGGGAGACTTCGGATTCTCCGCCGCCAACTTGTCCAATTCACGATGAGCTTCATCGAGCAATCCCGCGTCAAGGTAAGCTGCCGTAAGGACGAGATGCGAGCCTCTCGCAGCCTTTTCCGCCTCTTGAATGGCGGCCAATGCATCAATGGCAATAACTTTGAAACGCGGACGATGTAGCTCGTCTGGAACGTGTTCCGGCCCCTCTCCACGAACCACCACCTCCCATTCGTAGACGACTCCCTGGCTTAGTGGTGTCAGTTCAGGAACGGTCCAGGATGTTTCCGTCAATACGCCACTACTCACTGGTGGCCGTTCGTCATTGATTGCAAAAATCACAACCTCATACGTCACCCCTTCGCCGAGCGGCTTCCACAGGAACTGTGGCGTTGTTGTCCGTACCACTGTTCCTTTCGGCTGAATGTATGCAGTATCTGGCGAATCGTTACCGCGAGTGCCACGTCTGAAGTTCAGTGCAATGTTGGATGCCTGAACTCGACCGGTTTCCAGCATGACGGTGATGTCTGAACGCCATTCCTGAGGGAATGCCTCAAGCCCATGGATTCCCGTTGTGTTACGAGCGACTTTGCCGAGCGGATCGTCGATGCTGACGACGAGTGATGTACTACGTGGGCTTATTCTCGACACGAAAACTGCTATGCCGATAATCGCCACACTGGCAATAGTCACCGTGAGCCACGAACGCGATCGTCTTGCGAGATCAGTGCGAGGATCCCCGACGTGGTTTGCTATCGCCTGCGCAGGAATGGCGGCACGAGAAGCCTCAGCGGTTTCTGCGCTACCGACGTCGTTATCGGATGCCACGTCACCGGCCAGATCCATGTAGGCTCGGAGCTTCCAGTATTCTTCGTGCCAGCTCTTCCATGTCCTCACTCGCTGGGTGACGACGCGAATTTGTTCGTCCGACAACTCCCCGCAGATGAGGTCGAACAATTGCTCCTGATCAACCGGCGGCCCACCCGGCTGAAGTCGCGCGCGAACGCGATCCATGAGTTCGCCGAGAGCGCCCCAGGCCGTTTTGTCGTCATCGTCGAGTTCAGGCATGATCACGTCTCGCAATATCGCGGCTTCCTTGTTTCAAACCAATTTTTTGGCGGCCTCAACGAACCGTAGAACGAGTGTCCTGATTCGATCCTGCGACAGACCGACTTCTTCACCAATTTCACGAAACGATTGGTCTTTCCAAAACCGCAACTTCACGATCGTCGGCAATGGCGGCGGGAGCGTGGCGATGAATTCTTCCAATTTCGCATATTCTTCAGCTTGCTCGACGCCATCCTCTGGTATGTATGACGGCTCGGCGGTGACGATCGCTTCGGAATTGGCGTGGACCAGCTTGCGGTCACCAGTCACCTGATTCCGACAGTGACGAAGGCACTTGTTCCTGGCAATTGCCAAGATGAACGTGCGAGGGTCGTCTTTGCCTAACAGTTTGTTCAAGTGTTTTGAGACTGCAATTTGGACCTCTTGGACGACATCGTCGCGAGCGTCGGCATCAAAGACCTTCTTCTTGACAATCGGTCGGACCAAAACGACCACTTCATCCGCGAGCACCCGGTTGTGCATCTCAAGTCTCGTCCGTGCGTCCTGAACGTCCTGAATCAGACGACGCAACGATTCGTGTTCAAGGGTCGGCGGCACGGTTGGAGTCTCTACTCGTCGGCGTCAGCGAGGTCCATATACGCCTGTATCTTCCAGTACTCTTCGTGCCAATTCAACCAAGTCTGAGTCTTCTGACGCACTTCGTTTCGAATCGCGTCAGGAAGCGAGTTGGTCGCGTAGTCGAAGAGTAAATCCTGATCGACTTCCGGTCCGTTGGGCTTCAGCCGGGATCGCACCCTCCGAGCTACCTCGTCGAAACCGGGGATCGACACGTCTTCGTCGTCTGAAAAATCTCTCTCGGTATCGGGACCGCCGGGAAGTGTATTCATGATGTGTGTTGGGAAAGGAACGAACCCATTTTACCACACATTCTGTTGGTCGCGCAAGGTGCCGGAGTCGAGTCGATCAGACCCACGAAGTCTCGACGCTCCGGAACAACCTGTGGAATTTTGGAAAAAACTCCAGAAAGTGTTCCCAAATGTCATCTGATCGGGAAGTCATTGGATAGCAGTGACAACTTCCCTGCCACAAAAAAGGCTGCGGCCAACAACGCTTAGGTTGGCAGTCAATCCCGTGGCCTGCGGCTCTTTGACAATTCGATTGGCAGCGGCAATCAGAGAATCTTGCCGCTGTCGTGAATGCCACGCGATGCGACGCAGTGGAAGGGCGGATGAAAAAAGGGGGAGGGGCAGCACGTCAATGCTGCCCCTCAAATCCTCAAACGGTCATGGACCGCCGGGGATCCCGTAGCACCACCCATCCTACCGCGTCGCGCAATCTGCGGAAACACCATGTTGGTGTGTTCCGCGTGGCCCGCTGGGGATCCCGTAGCAAGGTCATCCCAGAAAGGGTCACGCTTTTTCTTGGCCCCATTTCAGAAGGGATGAACCATGTTTACGCAGGAAATGGAATTGGTTTGCACGGACGCGACGGAGGTGGATGGGACGCGGGGAGTGATTTCGGATGCGGGTGGAGACACGACCGAGCAATCGCTTGACAATGTTGAAGCCTGGATTCGTGATAACCTGCCAGACCTGAATACCGCCGTCGAGACCGATGACCTGAATGCGGTCGGCTTCATGGAAGTCATTCGACCGAAGATCGACGCATTGCGATTGCTGTTTGGCGAAGGTGTGGAAGGGATTTCCAAGGCAGTCGCTCAGCGATTGCTCAAGTTGCTGGGCTTCCTGATTGGCTCGGCCGAATGCCACTTTCAGGCGGCTGGCCAGCCCAAGGGGACAACTTGGTCCTTTGTGCCGGAAGCCGAAGACTTCATGGCTGATGTCGCCAACATCGTTGGATTACCCCCGATTTTGAGCCTGCATGGATACTGGCTCGCTGATCGAGGCAACAACGCTCTGACCTTTACCGGAGAAGATGGAGAACGGCTGTTTAAGAGCTGCACGCAAATATGGGCAACATGCACCAAGGAGGCGGGTGACCGGATTCGCCCGGTGTGCAACGGTGAGGTCGCGATTGACACGCGCGACGCGGTCGCAGCCATCAAAACGGCTGCCAGATGCTACTTGGTCGTTGATAACAAGTATCGACAGTTGCAACCGCATTCACCAGGTTCTCGGTCAGGTCTCAAGATGAAGACGTTCCAGCGTTTCCGCGTGTATTTGTGTAGTTTCCCCGTTCACGGAAAGATCTCGACAGGACCGAATGTGGCTAATCTTCGGCCGAATTTTTCCGCAGATGTTTTGACCGGAATCAGCGACGAAAGCTACGTGCCCCGCATCACAGAACGGCTGGAGTACCTAACTCCAGAAGACCAGCAGATCGTACTCAACGATTTGTCGTTGCCGTCACTGATCGACCGTTTCCTGGAACATCTCGGCTTAACAAAAGCGGAGATGCTGGTCGCTCAAACGTCCCAAGTCGCACAACGCATTGCGGCCCATTCCGCAATCTTTCATGAAGCGTTGGAAAACTACAACGACCTGAACGCAGCCACTGTTAAGTTGAGCAACAAGCATTGGGGATCGATCTTGAGCCTCAAGACCTACTCAGAATCGCTGACTTCTGAGCAACGGAATGGACCGGTTTCCACTGAAACCTCCGTCAGCGGGGCAGGGCATGCCAGACCCGAAGCTATTCACATGATGAGGCGAGCAAACTCAGTGGTCAACAAACTTTTGGCGAGTTGGGTTCTGTTCAGGGAATTGTCCGGCCGCACCTTGAAAAGCAGTAGTCGATGACGCTGGTACCGAAGCAGGCCATCAAACGCGATGGCCTGCTTCTTCCCGATTCCATTCCTCATTTTCTACAAGGGAGATTTCTCATGTCGCGACAGTACGAAGAAGTCGGCACCGTCAAGGAACTCATGCGGTTTCTGGTCAAGTCGATGACCGGCGAAAGAATTGACGAATCACGAATCGGTTGGCACGGACTGGACTGTGATCGCCGATTCGCACTGCTGAAATCGCAAGACAAATCGGGATTCCCGTGGTTTACGTCTCGTGACCATCCATCCCTCGTGCTGTATCAGCCCTATTTGGTTGATCCAACCAACGCGAGGGAGTCGGCGGTAAGAGTGAAAACTCCCGACGGACAAGACTTCGCGATCGACAGTCCCGAATTGCTGGAAGAACTGCGTCGCAAAAGCGGAAAGCCAATTCAGGCTGTTCAACTCTGGTCGGGTGCTTTCGACGCGATGGACATTTCGCTGATTAGCGTCGAGAGCAGCAAGTCGCTTGATGCGATGGTCGGGAACAAACTCGACCGGCGAAGGTTTCGTTCCAACATCGTGATTGAGACGACACCCTACCTCACGCGGGAATTCCCCGAAGAAAAGTTCGTGGGTGGTCTGCTCAAGTTTGGTGACCGCGATGATTCGGCAACCATCCGAATCAAACGAAAAGACGTGCGTTGCATGGTCGTGAACATCGACCCTGAAACCGCGAAGCAAGACCCAGCCGTATTGAAACAGATTGTCGCTCAGCGAAAGAACCAACTTGGTGTGTATGGGACGACGGAACGCCCCGGGACAATCAAGGTCGGTGACGTGATTCACTGGTGCAAGGAGTGAGGTAAAGCTGCGAATGGATTCCAAGCTGATACCGCTGATCTCGGGAAAGACGGCTCGGACGTTCCGAGCCGATAAATCGGCCGGCAACCGGGGCGACTGATTGGCGTCGGAACGCCCCGGAGCCGGCTTCAACCAGCCATCGACTGGCCAGCAGATTCTCGTGCTGGTAGGGCGATGACACAAGTCGAGAGGAAGTGTTGCTATGAGTGGAGAAGTGATGTCTCGCCGGAATCTGCTCGGTCGCATCGGCCGCGCGAGTCTGGCACTGGTGCCTGCTGCCGTTGGCTTCAGCCAAGTTGCTGAAGCGGCTGGCGGCTCCCAAGCCTGGTATTACGCCGGGTTGGATTGGGTCCGCAACAACACTTGGCTTCGGAGTTGGAGCTCGATTGCGTCGCAGCGCATTCGCAACATCCGTACGAACTGGAAGCGGATTGTGCTGCAAAAGGCATTGGCCAAGGCGCTCGGCGGAGCCATCGCCTCGGAGGTCAGAAAGTACCTGGAGGGGCAAGGCATGTACTGCCCCGCGAAGCCGTGGTGGTTGTTCCTCGGGCCTTACGAGGTCGCCTGGGTGGTCATCACCTGCGTGCATCACGCCGAGTAACAATTGAACGGCCGACGATTGTCTGACGAGCCCTTGGCTTTCGAGCCAAGGGCTTTTTTCGTGCGCGGACGATGCGACCGGGCAATGATTCACACGTTCTTCCTCACGGCCAGCCGTGTGTCGATGATCACCGGGGCGTGTGTAAGGCCCCTCATTTCTTGCGTGACTTGAATGACACCTTGTTCCCGGCACATATCTCATGAGTCGTGTCTTCATGGCTGTCGATCTGCATCGCTTCGGTCGCCCGTGCTGTGTCGGAGCAAGTCCCGAACAATTTCCATTTCAGTTTGCACCGACCGCACGCATTCAGGATGGTGGTAGGAGTCTGCCGCGAGCATTTGCTGGAGGCGGTGTTCTGCCAGTTTCAAAAAACCGCTGCTTCGATTCAAAGAGCCAGAGGTCGCAACGGACGAGCGTCACAACCACAGCCGACGCGCTACACTGGGGCGGCATGACCCGAGGGAAGTCCTTACCATCGGCTCGACCCAACGAAGCGCCCGACGAAACAGCAGCCGATCGACTCCAAGCCGCCGTGGACGAACTGGCGCAGAACGTCCGAGTTCTCACGGACATTGTCGGCGAACTCCGCGAGGACTTGTCGTGGCTGACCCGCAACGGCGTCCCCCATCAACCGGTCACGGTCCTCGTCCATCGAATGCCACACGTCGCGGCGAAGGGAAGCAACGACTCGAAAGAATCGAGCGGTGGCTCCTTGGAACTTTCGTTTGCACGCTGGCCAGTCCGTGATCCCACCGTCGATACGCTGGCCGATGACCAAGTGCGAGCAGCAGTCATCGACGACATCGTACAGCGCCTCGCCGAGCCGCTCGGTGAACTCGCACAAGAACAGTTGAACGTCCTCGTCAGCGTGATCGACAACTCGCACCGAGAATTGCTCAAAGCCATCCGACAACCACAAGCGACTTCACCTGCTGACGAACCCGCGACGAGCGAGTCGTCACCCACGAAACCACGCCGACGAAGGACCAAGCAACCACCATCTGAGCCGGTGACTCCGACCAATCCAGTCTCTACCGTTGCTTCGGTCGCCCCAATCACCGTCGTGGAACCGACCGCATCCACGGAACCCCCGCCACCACACGGCAAGCTCTTCTGATTCACTTCCACTCCCGCATGGCCAAGGAAAGCTTCTTCTATCCCGAAAACTATCAGCACCTCAAACTGCTCGACGATGCGGCTCATCGCGGTGGCGTCAGTCGCGGCAAAGCATTCGAGGACTTCTTGCAGATGGCGACCGCAGCCTTGGCCCGTCCTCGCATGGAGCAGGAGTACCTCGACACGGTGAAGCCGTACACCGACGGGAAACCCGGCAAACGTGGTTGCGATTCGATTGCAGAACTCTTCGGAAAGGTCGTGGGGGCGATGGAGGAAACGCGGGGCGAGACCAAGGACGTGCTGGGCGATCTCTTTCAGGGTGGGATCACCTACGGCGAGAAAGGCCAGTTCCTCACCCCCGAGCCAGTCGCCCGGCTAATGGCTCAATTGCAAGTTAGCGGCACCGATGAGCCGGGCAATGATCTGTCTTCCAAGCGAGTCTTCGATCCCGCGTGTGGCAGCGGACGGATGCTGCTCGCAGTGGCGGAATCGCAACCTCATTGGGAATTCTTCGGACGAGACATCGACCGGCGCTGCGTTCAAATGTCGGCGATTAACCTCGCGCTCCGCAACCTCTACGGCTACGTGTTCTGGGGCGACTCACTGCGGGATGAAATCAAACTGGCGTATCGCACGGGCTTCAACGGCATCAGCGTCATCCGCTATGCACGCCCCGATGAACTCTCGGCACTGTTCGAGGCGGATAACGTTGCGGTACAGGAAGCACCGCCTCAGACTCAAACCAACACGGATGAGCAGCCCGCCGAAGCAGCCCCAGCAAATGAAGGTGTCCCACCAGACGCTGGAAACCCATCACAGCAGCTTCGTCTCTTCTGAATCGACGGCCCCACCCGGTCCACCACCCAGCCGGACAAGTTGCTGTTGAATGGATTGAACGAATGCCGGATTCGCGAAGACATGACGTTCCAACATCTCCGTCAGCCGCAGGCGGGCGAGCGTCGCACACCGCGTGTACGCATCGGCAGGCCACGCCTCTTTCCCAAGAGCAACCACCACAAACGCGGCCGCCCGGATTTCATCGGAGTAGTCATCGACTTTCCGGGTCAGCGTTTCTTCAATGTGCCCAGCCAAACCGGTGAGCGAGAACATCTCGTCAAACCAATTCATCGCGCTGTCACACTGCCACGGCTCGACACCCCAAGCACCCATGCGGGCAGCATAGCACCGAGAGCCTCAAGGCGTGGCCCAACTCAATGGGCGGCCTTGTGAGCTACTGCGACGAGTGCAAGAACGGCCGCCTTGAAGTGCGAAGGCAGCGTAGGCCAAGCGTCGATAACGCACGAGAGATCAGGATCGAGAGTCTCGAATGCGGAAGAGGCTGCAACAAGGTCCAATGTCGTTTCTGGTTTGGGAGTGCAACTATCCGTGCAACTGGAATCGGCGGTCAGTTGCAACCCGTTGACTTGATTGTTCGTTGCGTCGATACGGAGCCGGTCTTGAAAACCGGCAGGGGCGTAAGTTCCTCGTGGGTTCAAATCCCACCCTCTCCGCTGGAATGCTCAGAAGCCGTCAAAACAACGACACGCCGGACGGCTGATGCCGCTCGGCGTGTCGGCGTTTTTGGAGGACGGTCGAGTGTCAAGTGTGACGCAATTGAAGCATTCCGCCTACCAACTTCAGCAGGGCAGTCTTGAGCCTGAAATGAAGAAAATGGCCGAGATCGTTTTCGAGCTTTGCCGAGTGTGCTCGGACCTTGAGACAGCGGTCAAAGAGGCGCGTGACGACACAAAAAAGCACGTCGAGACGCGCGTCGTAAATGATCACCGACCTACTGACCGCCATCGACAAGCTCATCAATCAGCGGGGGGACGATGACACAACTGACTTCGCTGAATGGGTTCAACTCGTCGGACGAGATGTTCGCTTATTTGCGCGGGCGATTGGACCATGCGGACACCGTGGTCATGCGTACCGCCGTTCATGACACTGACCATCGGCGAGAAAACCGGCCAAATCCCGGACCAGGTCGGCGGTGTGATCTGCGGAGGTCAGGCGTTCGTGCTCAATCGTGAACAAACCGAGGCCCTCCTAAACGACGGGATTCTGCATGAGGCTCGCACGCCGATCAGCGTCACGTTTGCCGACTGAATAACGGCGGGGTGGCGGGACCAGAGTCTTCGATGGCCCCGTGCCGGACTCGCACTCAGGGCCATCGAAGACTCTGACCCTGCCACCTCGGACATGTACCTTGGGTGGGTGTCTGTTCGGTGTGCGTCTCCTGACCCCGCCGGAACCGCTGACCGAAGGTCTCCTCTTCCGTTTTCGCAGTGGCCGAAAGCGTACTGCGGTTTGGCCAAGACGGTCGGTAAGTCACAGGGAGACCTGCGGTCGGACGTTTCGACGGGGTCGGGAGACCCGCGCCGAACGGTGCCCCGACTCACTCCCCCCATCATCCGGGCGCTCGTCCTTCGTTTCCTTCGTTGGCTTCTGTTCCCAATCCGGTGCTGGAACAGAAGCCAACGAAGGAAACGAAGGGGTTGCCAACGGCTCACGCACGGAGATGTTCGGGGGAGTTCGCCGTCTGGTCGTGGTCCGACTTCGCCCTCTGGCTTCCGGCTCGTCCTTGCTGGGGGTGGAAGGGCGTGGCTATTGTCATGTCGACTTTGCACTCCTGTCGCGACCCGTTCGAGGAAGCCCGCACCATGACGACGATTCGGTTGACCGTCTTGATTCAGGCGTTGTTGTTGCTGGTGGGAACGGGCCTCGCCAAGGAGGTTGTTCGGGTGGGGGCGGGCGATGGGCATCTGGCCGTGCGTGAGGGGGTTGGCTCCGCGTGGCGGGTGCTTGCGGCGGGGGATGCCGTGCCCGAATCGGGTCGATGGCGCACGTCGGCGGCGGGGGCGAGTCGAGTGGACGTTCCCGGCGGGACGCTGTTCGTCGCGGCCGATTCGGAATTGGAGTTTGATCTCGCCGGGCGACGGATCGTGCTGTTTCGCGGTCGCGCGCGATTGGCGTTGTCGAAGGACGCCGACGACTGGAAGGTCGCGACGAAGGTCAACACCGTCGTCTGTTCGAGTGAGTCGGAAGTGGACGTGACGTCCGATGCGACTCCGGCGGTGGTTCACGTGTTGCGAGGCGAGGCCCGGCTGACTCACGACGGCGTGTACGTGGGAATGTTCGCCGCGCCGGCCGCGGACATCGGCCACGGCCGGCGAAAGCCGGGCGAACAGCCTCGCGAGGCGGAGGTCGAGGCGTGGGCCAACCGCGTGCGAGCCGCCACGCGGGTTCGGCCCGCTCAGGGAATGGGACAGCTCGTGGCCAAGGACGCGCAGTCGGACAGCCCCGTCCGGCTGGAGGTGGCCCGGTATCACGTCAACGTCGTGCTGCATGCGCCGGTGGCCCTCGTGCAGATCGACCAGTCGTTCTTCAATCCCTACGGACTACAACAGGAGGGGACGTTTGTCTTCAACCTGCCTCACGGCGCCTCGGTCAGCCGGTTCGCGATGTTTGTCGAGCACGATAAGTTGATCGAGGGGGAACTGATCGACCGCAAGCGGGCCGATGAGGTTTACACGACGATCGTGCGGCGCAAGCGCGATCCGGCGATCCTTGAACAGATCGGGGACAACCTGTTTCGGATGCGAGTCTTCCCGATCTTCGCCCGCGACACGAAGCGGATTCTGCTCGACTACACCGTGCCGCTGGTGGCCGATGCCGGGCGATACCGTTTCGAGTTGCCGCTGATGTCGGACCTCAAGCCGATCTGGGACTTCGGCCTGACGGGAACGATCCACCGACCGTTCGCGAGCGATTCGATCTCATCACCGACTCATCCGCAGTTGAAGCTCACCGCGACGGGCGATACGCGGCCGGTGACGTTCTCGCTCGCGGCGAAGGACATTCAGCCCCCGCCGACCTTCGCGATCGAGTACCGCGCGCCGCGGGATCGCCAGCCGGAGGCGCGCGGCTTCCTCACGCAAGCCGAGAAGGGGGAGACCAGAGACAGGCAGCACTTCATCGTGACGCTGCCCGAGACCGAGAACCCGACGCCGCGCGGGGCGGCTCCTCCCGCCGACGTCCTCGTGCTGGTGGATACCTCCGGCAGCGCGGGCAATCTGACGCAGGCGCGACTCACCGCGCGGACGCTCCTCAACAACCTGCGCCCCACCGACCGCGTCCGGTTGGGGTGCGTCGATATCACCTATCGCCCGCTGACCGAGAACTGGCTGGTGCCGGGGAGCGATCAGGTTCGCGAAGCCCTGCACAAGCTGGACGATCAGTTCTCGCTCGGGGCCAGCGATCTCGATCAATGTGTCAATCAGGCGATGGAGTCGTTCGATGAGTCGTCCAACGGACGTCGGCGGAACATCGTCTACATCGGCGACGGCGTCACCACGATGCAGAACGGCGGTTTTCGGTGGAGCTCCGAGAACTTCCAGAACGACCAGCCGAACCCCGTCGTCTTCAACGCGATCTGCATCGCGGACGTCACGGCCGATCGGAGTTGGCTGCGTCCGGGGGTGAAGCAGACCGGCGGGCGATTGATCGAGATGAACGGCCTCTCCACCGGACTGAGCGACGTTTTCGCCTGGTCGCTCGCCGGGCTGCCGTCGGCGGCGAAGATCGAATCGGTGCGAGTCGCGGGCGTCGATGAGAAGGACTTGTTCGTCCCCCAGTCGTGGCCTTACGGTCGCGAGTTGCATCTGTACGGGCGCGGCAGCCCCGCGAAATCGCTCGACGTGTCGATCACCCTCGCGGGGCAACCCGAAAAGAAGTACTCGGTCGCGCTGTCGGCCAAACCGACCGAGGACGACGTCTTCACGGGCCGGTTGTGGGCGCAGCACAAGCTCCAGCAGTTGCTGTCCACCACGCTCATCCAGAGTGACAACGACAAAACCAACATCGTCGATCTCTGCCAGGAATGGTCGTTGATGTCTCCGTACACGGCGTTTCTGGTGCTGGAGTCCGAGGAAGACTACGGCCGTTGGAAGATCGACCGCAAGAAGCGGCATCGCTATTGGAAGCCGAGCGGAACCATCGTGGCCCTGTCGTTGCCGCCGCATTTGCGGAAAGCCGCTCCGCCGGAACGAACGCCGTCAGCGAATGTGACCGTTCGCACCACCGATCAGCAGGCCCCCACACCGACCAAGCTGGAGCGGGCGACCTTCGACAAACATCTCGCCGCCGCGAAACGCGCCCTGGTGGACGGAGACGCCGCGCGGGCTCTGGCGCACCTGCACGCCATCGAGTCCACCGCAAAGCAGTTTGACGCCGCCGCGTTCGAAGCCTTGCAACAACAAGCCCAGCAGCAGCAGCAGCGCGAGATGACTCTCAAAGAACTCGATCTTTGGCGACGGCTGGCCGATCGCCGCGAGGGGGATTCGCTGCCGGCGCTGACGCCGCTGTTGTTGAGCTTCGCCCACGGCGGTCTGACTCCCGAGTTCCTCGAACGGCATCCTCACGCGGACAAACTCGTCAAACGGGCACCGGAGTTCCAACCGACAATGACATTGAAGGAGTTCGGCCAGGCCGTTCAAGAGTCCATTGGGATCCCCGTGTTGTTCGACGGCGCAGCACTGGATGGCGGGGGTTACCCGCTGGACATGCCTCTCGACCTGACCAACCTCGAAGGGACGTCCTTTCGGTCGCTGCTGGTCCACGCTTTGGAGCCTCACCAGTTGGAGTGCGTTCCGACGCGGCACCTGCTCCGCATCACTACCAAGGAAAAAGCCGCCGAGGAACACTCGACGCAGGTCTATCCGGTCCTGGATCTGGTGCGAGGCGGCATGCGGGCTCTCCCGGGGCAACTCGCCCATCCGTACATCGACCTGGCAGAGGCGACGCAGCGCAGGCGAACCGAAACGCGATTGAAGAAGCCGGTCAGCGTCCGATTCGAGGAGACGCCCGTCGAGGAGGCGCTCGCCTTTCTGTCGAAGCAGATCGGCGAACCGATCTGGCTCGACAAAGAGGAACTGAAAAAAGAGGGGATCAAGCAGCCGGATCAGCGAATCACGTTCGCGGTCGACAATCTTCCCGTCCGCGTCATTCTGGACGAGATGCTCAAGCCCCTGCATCTGACCCATGCCATCCGCGACGAAGTCCTCAGCGTCACGACCATGGTCAAGGCCCAGGAGTGGCGGGAGACGCGCGTCTATTCGGCGGCGGGCCTTGTGGATGACCAGCCCTCTCCCATCGTTGTTGAACCGAATTACGGCCCGTTCGGAGGTCAGATGGGCGGCGCGGGGGGTGGGTTTGGTGGAGGATTCGGCGGTATGGCTGGGTTTGGCGGCGCGCAAATGGGTGGTGGCGGTGGCGGCGCGATCGGTGTCAGTGGCGGCGCGATCGGTGTTGGCGGCGGAGGATTCGGCGGGGGTGGCGGGGGCAGTTTCGGTGGCGGTGGTTCCAGTGTGGATGTGACTGCGGGAGTACCCAACGGGCTCGCGGGCGTGGGTGATGTCGCACCGCCGATGGTGGACAACGATGCACCGAACGATGAGCCGGGTTCTGCCACCGAACCAGGCGACTCCGACGACGCGGACAACTGGGACTGGATCAAATCCGGCGGACGAATGGTCGATAGCTACGATGCCCAGACGCCGCTCACGATGTTCCAGGAAAATACCAGCGGCAAGTGGGAGATCGTTGACGGAGAAGGGGGCACCCTGCAGTTTGACAGGTCATCGTTCTCGTTCGTCATCCACAACACACAGCGCGTGCATGAAGAGATTCAGGAGATGATCGCCAAACTGCGTCGCCTGCCAGTCGCCATCCGATCCGGAAAAACTCGACGTCCGGTACGGGCTCCGGTGCAGGCGGACGTCCTGATGAACTTCACCTCGGTGATGTCCATTTTCATGGAGGCGAGCAGTCAAAAATGGGAGATCATCGATGGCGAGGGGGGGACGATGTCGCCGTTTCCGCGGACGGGATCGTTGACCATTCGCCAGACGGCGCGCGGTCACGAGGAGATCGAACGAGTCCTCGTACAAATGCGACGGGCCCGCTACATCGCCGAGAGTCTGCCGTGGCAAACCTCGCTCGAAGGGATCGACGACTTCATCACGCTGTTCGACCGGCCGACGATCACCGATCTGCCGCGCGGCAACCTCGAACCGAAGCCCGCCGCGGTGGATGAGGCCGACGAACTGAAGCGACTCGCCGCCCGAAAGCGGCCTGCCGCGATCAATCAGCGGTGGCGCAGCGTCTCGTCGGCAACCGGCCAGCGGCGCGAGGTGGCGTTCCGACAAAACGGGGCGCGACTGGAACTGGTGCTGCCCGATCGGACGCTGCGCGCCGAAGGACTGCGCGCGGCGGTCGCCTATCCGCGACTGACGCTCGTCGAGATCGAGGCGTGGGGTGACGCGGCGAGACAGGTGGCGGACAGCGCCCTCCCGTGGCTGCCGCATCGCACGAACGAGGAACTCGCGCGGGAGTTCGATGTCACCACGGAGTCGGAGGACGCGACCTCCGTCACCCTGCGGCTCGACTTTGTCGATCAGCAGGAGACGTTCCTGAAAGCGACGTTCTCGAAGAAGACCGGTCTGCCGGTGAAGTGGCTCAGCGTCGTGACCAACGAACCGCAGTACGAGTTGCGGTTTGAAGGGAGGTTGATCGTCGCCGTCGATCCAAACGGCAAAGAACTCGAACGCTGGGAACTGGTCTCGGAATTCGCGTCCGCCCAGGTGATGCCGCTCGACGAGAACTGGGGCGACTTCGTGGTGGTCGATCCGCGCGTCACCGACGCGCCGCTCGCGCTGGCCCGCGCCGCACTCCGCAAAGGCGAGTACGCTGCCGCGACCGAGACGCTGTCGAAGCTGGTTGCCGAACGCCCCGAGCAGCCGCTGCTGAATTTCTTACTCGCGTGGTCGTGCGAGTTCACCGACAAGCCGAGCGCGGCGCGGGCTCGTCAGCAGCGAGCCGCCCTGTCGCACGTCGCGGCGGCCGGTCCGAGCGACCTGCTGCGGCTGCTCACTCCGGGAAACTTCAACACGCTCGGAAGCATCGGCCTGCATGAGATTTTGCTCGCGGCTCCCGTCGAACGCCGCACGGCCGAATACTGGGATCAACTGGCGGAACTCGCCGTCGGCTTCGATCAGTTTGAAGTCGCCCTGACGCACGTCGATCACGGGCTCGCGATCACGACGGACGATGCGGATCGCGTCACCCGGCAGTTGCTGCGGGTGGAACTGCTGCTGAGAAGCAAACGCCCCCGCGAGGCCGCTTCGGCCGCGAAGCAACTCGCCGCGATGAACCTGACCGCCGGACAACTCGCGGAATTGGGCGACTACTTTGGACGCGACGGATTGTTTGACATCGCCGCCGTCTATTTCGAACGGGGCCGCCGCACCAACTCGCCGACGGACGAAGAGCTGGCTCAACTGTTCTTCCGCGAAGCTCGCTGGCACCAGCCAGGCGAACATCGTTGGCGGCTGCTCATCGCGGCGGAAGAGACTCTACCTCAGAAGCATGCGAACCACGGTCGCTACGGCAGCTCCGTCCTTCAGGAGGCGGACCGAGTCGAACATGCGGCGATCCTCGGCCTCCTGGCCGACACCGCCAAACGCCCGGCCACACGCACGCAACTGCGTCTCCGCCAGGCCGAACTCACCGACGACGCCCAACTGGCGAGCGACATTGCCCTGGAATTGTTCCGCACGAAGCGCATTGGCGAGGAACGGCAATTGTGGATGATCGAGACCTTGCAGCGGGCCAAACGCTTCGAGGAGATCGTTCAACACCTGGAGCCGGTCTTGCGCCGGGGCGACCGCCTCATACCGCATCTGATAGCCCGGCTGACCGAGGCCTACACCGCTCTCGGCCGAACGGTCGATGCCCGCCGCGGCGACACCGAAGCCACCGAGCGTCCCCCCGCGAAACAGCAATTCCCCGGGCAGCAAATGCCTCAGAGCGGAGGCGGAGGCGTCGGATTCTTCCGCGTCCAATGACACCGGACACCGATGGATTGAAGGCTAATCATCGATGCGGCGACCGTTTCTACGATTGCGTCCGGTTTCATTCGTCGTCTCCTTCAATTCGTCGAACCTCTTCCATTCGAGAAAGGCAGGGGATTCGACGAATTGAAGGAGACGACGAATGGGAACTCCCAAATCTGGAAACGGGTGAGCCCGGATGATTCATCGCCTCGTCGCTGAGTTCGCAAGAACACAGTTCCTCATCGTGAATTGATCTGAGTTCTTGCGAACTAATCTACGCAGAGGTTGCGACTGCATCAGACCGGCGTTGCCCGGAATTGTGAATCGCGGGTAACATTCCCGCACGATTCAGGGAGGGACGGCTCGGTTTCGGGCATGGAGTCACCCTCGTTTGTTGGCTCTCGAACACGGATGTCTCATGCAGAGTTCCACGGGATGGATGGCAGCGCGGTTGGCAGTCGTGGTGAGTTGGTGTGGGCTCGCGCTCGGCTCGCCGAATGCCGGGCAGGCTGCCGACGACTTGGGCGTGCGCGTCCCCGAGGGCTTTGAGGTCGTTGAGTTCGCCGGCGATGAACTGGCTCACGACATCTATTCGATGACGATCGACTCGCAGGGGCGGGTCGTCGTGGCGGGCGCGGGCTACGTCAAAATCCTGATCGACCGCGATGGCGACGGGAAGGCGGATGAGGCCAAGCTCTTCTCGGACTCGCCCAGGAATGGTGCTCAGGGGATGTTCTTTCACGGCCGGTCGCTGCTCTGCGTCGGCGATGCCGGTCTGCTGCGGTACCGCGATGCGAACGGAGACGACCAGGCCGACGGACCGCCCGACGTCTTCCTCAAAACCAAGACCGGCGGCGAGCACGACGTGCATTCAATCCAGCACGGACCCGATGGCTGGTGGTACGTCATTGCGGGGAACGGGGCGGGGATCACGGGCAAGTACGCGACGCTGGCCTCCTCGCCGATCAGGCAGCCGCGCGCGGGAGTGATCTTCCGGCTGAGGCCCGATCTGTCCGGGGGCGAGATCCTGTCGCACGGCCTGCGCAATGCCTATGACTTCGCGTTCAACGGGCAGGGCGATCTGTTCACGTACGACAGCGATGAGGAGCGGGAAGTCTCGCTGCCGTGGTATCGGCCGACGCGCGTCTCGCACTCGCTGACGGGAGCCGATCACGGTTGGGTCAGCAAGAGTTGGATGCGGCCCGACGGTTACTTCGACATGCCGCCGACCGTCGCCTCGTTCGGACGCGGCTCGCCGACGGGTGTCGTCTGCTATCGGCACACGCAGTTCCCCGACAAGTACCGTGACGCGCTGTTCGTGCTCGACTGGTCTTACGGCCGCGTTCACCTGCTGCCTCTCAAAACGTCGGCCGACACGTACTCAACCGAACCGGAACTGTTCATGAGCGGGACGGGCCAGAACGGCTTCGCGCCGACTGATGCCGAGGTCGGGCCGGACGGTTCGCTCTACGTCAGCATCGGCGGACGAGGCACGCGCGGCGGTGTCTATCGCATCCGACACACGCTGGGAGCGAAGCTCGTCTCTGCGAAGTCGGTCTCGCCGAGCGATGCCGTTGAGGCCAAAGTTGCCTCCGTTCTCGCAGCGCCTCAACCGCTGAGCAGTTGGTCCCGCGCGACGTGGGTGCCGCTGGCCAAACAGTTGGGAGCGGCCCCGTTTCAGCAAGCCGCGCTCGACGAGAAACAGCCGGCCGCGAACCGCGTCCGTGCGATGGAGGTGCTGGCCGAACTGTTCAACGGCGTCGATGCGGCCTCGATGAAGACGCTGGCGGTGAGTCCGTCGACCGAAGTGCGGGCGCGAGCGATCTGGGCCTATGGCCGCTCGCCGCTCGCGCCGCTCGATGCCGAGATCGTGAAGCAATTCCTCGACGACAAGCAGCCGCTGGTCGGTCGCTGCGCATTGGAACTCTGCCTGAGTCGATCTCCACAGAGTCTCGACTGGTCACCGCTGTTGCCGAGTATTGCGAAGCAACTCGGTGGTCCTGGTCGCTTCAATCGGGAACTGGCAGCGGGCGTCGTGGCCCGGCTCGATGAACAGCAGGTGACCGCGATCTCGGCCGAAGCCACAAAGGTCGGCGTCCGCGCCGTCGTCAGCTATGCCGCCGGCTGGTTGAGCCGCACCCCGGACGAGACGGCTCGAATCCGCAGCGTCATCCCGTCACTGGCCGTCGCGGTTCTCAAGAAGAAGGAGAACACGATCGACTTGAAACTCGATGCCGTGCGGCTGCTGCAACGTGCGCTGGGAGACATGGGGCCAACGGCCGGTCGCGCCCCGGTCTTCGATGGTTATGCGAGCAGTATCGACCTCGATCACTTCGAACGGGAACTCGATCCGCTCCGAGTCCAACTCGCCGAGATCTATCCGACCGGCGACGCGAAGCTGGACCGCGAGTTGATCCGGTTGCTGGCGATGCTCACGTCCTACAGCAGCAAGCTGGTCGATGCCGTCTGCGACAAGCTGACCGAGGAATCGGACCCGCTCGACGACGTGCACCATCTGGTCGCGATCGCCCGGTTGCCGATGACGCACTCCGTCAAGCAGCGCGATGCGCTCGTGAAGTCGCTCGTCAATCTGGAGGCCAAGGTCGCGGCGAAGAAGCTGCCGCAGGATGCCAGTTGGAGCGACCGGGTCAAAGAGGCGTGGGTCGCGCTCGCGCTCGCCGATGACTTCCTCGCGGCGGCGTTGGTCGGTCATCCGGCTTTCGGTCGGCCGGGCCACACTGTCTTCCTGAACCAGATGCCGCCGCAGTTGCTTTCCGTCGCCCGTACCGCGTTCGCGAAGCAGATCGCGACCGACAGCGACTATGCCTGGACCAACGAAGTCATTTTCGCACTGGCCGAATCGGACGAGGCCGCTCATCGCGAGTTGATTCGCGCACAGTTCGACAACTTTACCGTGCGAGGTGGCGTGCTCGTCATCCTCAGTCGCAATCCCGTTCCGGCCGATCGAGCGAAGTTCATCGCGGGCCTCGACTGGTCGCAGACCGAAGTCCTGACGGCGTGCCTGTCGGCGCTGGAGAAACTCGGGCCGGGCAATCTGCCGGACGAGCAACTCGCGCTGTTGAAGTCGCTCCGTCGCCTCGGTGCCGACGAACGCGAGTACGCCGCGCGAGAAGTCGTCGTCGCGCTGCTGGAACGCAACAATGGCCAGCGCTTTCCCTTCGTGACGGGCAAGCCAGGACATCGGCCTCAACCCGAGACCATCGCCAAATGGACCGTCTGGTGCCAGCAGAAGTGGCCCACGGAAACGGCCGCCCAACTCGGAGGGAACGACGCCGAGTTCTCGAAACTGAAGACGACGCTGAGCGAAGTCGATTGGAACGCCGGCAATGCCGCCCGTGGAGCCGAACTCTATACCAAACGGTCCTGTGCGCAGTGCCACGGCGCGAAGGGGGCGCTCGGTCCCGACCTGTCGGGCGCGGCGAGCCGCTTCTCGAAGGAAGACCTCTTCACCGCCATCCTCCTCCCCAGCCGAGACGTCCCGGCCCGCTACCAGACGACCATCGTGCAGACGAAGCAGGGGCAGACATACTCGGGCCTGATCGTCTACGAGTCGGTCGACGGCTTCTTGATCCGCAACGGCACGGGCCAGACCTTCCGCATCGAAACTCCTCAGATCGATGAACGCCGCAAGTCGCCCGTCTCGCTGATGCCGATGGGATTGCTCAAGGACTTCACGGCCGCCGACTACGCCGACCTGTTCGCTCACCTGCAAACTCTGAACGTCGCCAAGACCGCCGCCAGCGACGGCGGCAAGGGCGAGTAATTGCTGGAGCAGCCATTTCAAAACGCGTCTCGACGCGTCAAAGCCGGATCTTTCGGAGCGGGGGACGTGAGTCCCCTGAATGCGCGTGGTTTCAGTTGTGAGCGTGTACAGGGGACTCACGTCCCCCGCTCCGAAGGATCCGTGTTGAGAATTAAAGTTCTCGGCGCGCGAAAACTACCTCTCTCGCACCATTCGGAAGAACGTCCGCACGTCTTCGACCAGCAGGGTCGGTTGCTCCAGCGCCGCGAAGTGGCCCCCTTTGGGCATCTCGGTCCAGTGGATGAGCGAGTCGCCGATGTTCCGCTCGACCCATGCGCGCGGCGGGACGTTGATCTCCTTCGGGAACAGGGCGAAGCCCATCGGGGCCGGTTTGCCCGGGCTCGCGAACGGCGTCATCGACGAGGGACGCGGAAGGTTGTGTGACGACTCGTAATAGATCCGGACCGACGACGGCATGGTCTCGGTCACCCAGTAGATCATGACGTTCGTCAGCAACTCATCCTTGGTGAAGCTGTTGTCCAGGTTGCCGCGGTGGTCGCTCCACGCCCAGAACTTGTCCACGATCCAACTGGCCAACCCGGCGGGCGAATCGTTCAGAGCATAGCCCAGTGTGAGTGGTCGCGAGCCCTGAATGGCCCCGTAGGCTTTGTGATCGTTCAGTTCTTTGACGCGCTGCTGAAACCGCTCCATCTCAGCCATCGTGACGCCACGCATCGGATCGTCCTGAGGCTGGTTGCCGGGCGGAAAATTGCTGTGCCCGCCGAGGCAATGCTCGCCATCGTTGGCGGCCAGCCAGCGGGTGATGCCCCCTCCCCAATCGCCTCCCTGAGCACCGTAGCGCTCATAGCCCAGCCGCGCCATCAGCTTCGCGATCACCTCGGCCATGCGCTGAGAACTCCAACCCTTCTCGTTCGGCTTGCCCGAGAACCCGAATCCCGGCAGCGACGGACAGACGACATGAAAGGCATCCTCCGCCTTGCCTCCGTGAGCCACGGGATCGGTGAGCGGACCGATGATCTTGTGAAACTCGTACACCGATCCGGGCCAGCCGTGGACGATCACCACCGGCCGTGCGGCCTTCTCCTTAGACCGCACATGGATGAAATGAATCTCAAGACCGTCGATGGTCGTCTGGAACTGCTCAAACTGGTTCAACTGCCGTTCGTGAGTCCGCCAGTCATACTTCTCGCGCCAGTAGGCCATCAGTTCCTGCATGTACTTGAGATCGACCCCGTACTCCCACTCCGTGCCGTCGATCCCGTTCGGAAACCGCGCGCGAGCCAACCGCTCGTTCAAGTCTCGCAGCACCGCCTCCTCCACCGCGATCTTGAACGGCCTGACCAACCCGGCATCGGCCTTGGCAGCGTCAGATTTGTCCGCCGCCCCAACGTGTGTGACGCCACCCAGCATCATCGCGGTGGCGACCACACCCACGACCGAGAGAAGAAAGCGAAGCAGCATCCCGACCTGGTTCATGGCCGTCTTCCTTTCAAGCTCTTCCTGTCTGAGCAGTCGTGTGATACGCCCAGAGTTTGTCATGGGCGTGGCATTCAGCGCGGCAGTATCGCCGGCAGCCAAAGCCCATGCCCTTCTCAAGGCGTCAGGGTGTGTCACACGAATCACAGTCCGTACCGAATGGCGGTAAGACGGGTCTCCCTTTCTGTCGTCCTCCTGCAAGCGTTCAGTGGGCGAGCACTTCCTCTTGGCTCGGCAGCAAGTCCGGTGTCGCGGACGCGGCACTCAACGGTTGTATGGCACGCGCAGACGGTCGGGCTTTCTCGCGCGGAAGACGAAAACCCGTGTCTTGAAACTGGTCGCCTGCCAGGCAGAACCGGACCTGCTTGCCGCCATGCTTGGCGAAGAAGCGCGGGTTGTACACTTTGAAGTAGATGCCGTTCTGAAAGCCCCAATATTTGCGGATTCGATAATCGTCCAGGTACAACTCGAACCCGTGCGACGAAACCGGCGGAATTGTTTCCAACGTGATCTTGACGACGTAGGCCACTGGATCGAGCGACACACTTTCTGTCGCCGCGATGTGCTCAATATTCTTCAGATCGGCCAGCTTGGGCTGCGCGGGAATGACTTCCACCGCAGCGATTTTCGGAAATTCGATTGCCGACATGGCATCACCTCAGTCTGTCAGTTGGAGATCGTCGAAATACACGGTGCCGGTCGGCGTCTTGTCGAAGACCAGCCGAAACGAGTTCAGCTTGGTGATGTCCAATCCGCGTCCTCTCAGTTCCGCGAGTGGGATTCGAAACGTTTGCATCACGGTTTTCGGCGACGCACCCACAGCACTCGGCCCCGGAAAGATCAGCCGCTGCAGGGTCGTGGAATTCACGACCACCGTGTTCGTACCGTCGCCGACGTGGATCGACAGAGACTGATTCGCGCCGGCGGGATTGTTGGGCTCGGACGACTGCCCGACGCGAAACGCCAAAAAGCCGAACTTGCCGGGTGCCAGCGTGACCGGATTGAACTGCACGCCGTACTGCCGACCGGCGCTGTTCCACACCAACCGGAGGCCCTGGGTTTCCTGAAACAGATGTGCAGTGAAACCAAGGTCAAAACTGAGCTTGGTGGCAGCGATCAACGACGTGTTGACCGTGCCACTGGCTGGCGCGGAGACCGTGATCCCCGAACCCGGTTCCTCGAAGTGCTGCAGTAACAGCCGTTCCGGGTCGTGATACTGAGAAACGAGTGGCACGCCTGTCGGCAGCCAATTCTCGGTCGCGCCGAGCGAGTGGTTCCGAAAAAGGTCGAGATAGGCCCGAACGTCCAGAAGCGTCGCCTGGGCGAGCGCGGAAAGCTGAACCTTGGCGATCTGTTCCTGCTGCGGCCGGGTGATACCCGTCGGTCCTGGCTCCGGCGCCCAAACGCTGTTGAAAAAATTGTGGTTGGCCCCGTGGACCCACAACAGCGTCTTAAACTTCATGGGCGACTGGGTGGGATTCGCAAGATCGACGGCGTGCGAACGATCGTAGGTCTTGTAGCCCGGAAACTGGAACACGTCCCCGTCCAGGCTGCCGTGGATCAGGTAGTAATTGTCGCGCACTTTCGTGGCACCGCTCACGGGTACGTATTGACCGTCGGTCGGGGAGATCGCAGCGACGGCTCGAAGACCGAAACCGTAGGGCCCCAAGCCGAGCGATCCATCGAGTGGCACGACAGGGGCAAACGGGTCCGGTTGCACGGAAGAGAGCGGGTTGAAGAGGCTCGCGTGGCCGACACCTTCGCCGCCACGCGAGTGACCCACGATCATCACCCGCGACAGATCAACCTTGCGGTACAACACATGGCCGGGCTGCGCGTTCCAGATGCGAAACTGCTTGACGTGTTCCAGGTGGACGATCGCCCGTGCGTCGTTTTCACCGGAGTTGTTGCCGTTGAGAAAGTTCACGTCGATTGTCGCGGCAATCATGCCGTGCGACGCCAGCAAATCGCACAAATACAAGTAGCCGGGCGTCGAGTTCTCTCCTGGATCGTGATTCCCATGCGCGAACAGCACCAGCGGAAAGGGGCCGTTGCCGAGCGGTATTCGCAACATCCCGTTGATGGGAACGGCAGTTTCATTGAAAGGCCAATTGGTACCAAAGCCCAGATCCCCGAAAGCAGACAGATTAATCTGCCGGGTCGCAAACCCGGCGGTCGGACTCTGAAAGACGACATACTGGCTGAGAGCACCGTAATTGAGTCCCGGAGCGGCATACACGATCTGCTGAACGCTCAGCGGTCCCGGGGCCGCCGGATCTTTCAATGCTTCCAGCCTGACGCTCGTGATTTCCCCGCAGCCGTCCCCATGCTCCACGGCCACCGGCCAGCCGGCGATCTCAGCCTTTGCCAGAGCACCAAGCATGCTCCTTTTGAATTCGCGCGCGTGGCGGGAATCCGCTGATCGAAACTGGATGAGGAACAGTTCGGCCAATCCGGGGGCTGGCCCGATGGCCACGCAGGCACCTGCTCCCGTCCAGGAAATCTCTTGGACTACTCCTGCCGTCGTTGCCATCGCGGATTCCTTCGCGCTAACGAGAATGTCTTTCGCGGTACCGCCGTGGCGTTCGCACGCGGCTGCGGCTCTCAATCGCGTTTAAGAAGCGTCGATTTGCAGTTGGGTGATTTCGCTGCTCGTGTTCCCGTGTGTCGCCGTCACGGCCTGTCGACCGACGAGGGCCGACGCCAGCGCATCCACCATGCTATTCTTAAAGGCCCCCACCTGGTCGGGGTCGGTGGCGAGACGCTGAATGAACAACAGCGCGGCGCTGGAGGATGTCGGCCCGATGGAAGTACACGCCGTTGACGTGCCTCCCGATCCCGGGATCACGATCAAACGTTGAACACGGCCAGAGGTTGTCGCCATCGGTTCGTCTCCCGCGAGTGTGTGGATATTTACAGAGGTTGCTTTATCAAACCGAATTCCATGGCCAAATCGCTCAAGTACTGCAGGTCGCCCTGCACGCGAAATCGGCCGCGAAAGAAATGGGCCACGGGATCGGCCTTGGCTTGCAAAATCTCTTGAATCGCGCCGGACTCACCAATCACTTCGATCAACGGCGCGGTGGTACCGGGTGCCGCGCGATCCAGCAGTTGAACCTTTCCAGGCGCGCAGTCCAGGCAGAAATCACCGATACTCTCCCCGCGCAGACGGATCACGATCATCCCTTTGCGCAAGTTCTTCGATTTGCCAAGACGATCGGCGACACCCTTCATCAAGGGATTCACCGCTGGTCCAATCGCCGTTTCACTCTTCGCCGCCCGTTTGGGGGAACCAGATCGGACTTTCGATGTCGCCATAAAACTTCCTCCTCAGTGGGTCCAAGGTCATTCACTTTGTTAGTACAGACTCCCAAACACCCGCCAGCAAATGCTAATCCTGACCCGCGCCACATACAAGCGAGTGAAGGGCAAGGCCAATGCCTTTAAAAGCGGGACACCCGACTTTGTCAGAGGCGATGACTCAATAAAGGAAAGGTCCAACACTGCTCGGCACGCCGCTTGCGCACATCGACTCTTTGACCATCCCACGGTCGCGGATTCCAAACTTGGGGACACGAATGAACGTTTACAGGCCGCGACAGGAAGTGTGCATGACCGAACCGTGCCATGCCGTTGACCGCGGCCGACGTTTTCGGGTTGAAAGAAGTTCGACCAGTTGCCGACCCTGCTTGTGCGACTCAAAGGAGACGATTGTGTGCGGATGGTCGCTCCGAAGCCTCGGTCGCGGTACGTTGCGCGTCGACGGTTCGGTCGAGAACGATATGGACGTCGGTCAGCCGGCGGATCAGGTGCGGCGAGAGTCGCTCACCACATCGTAAAGCAGGCCCCGAAAGTTGCGCGATCTCGTCCTGGGGCTGGTTGCAGAGTGGAAATTGCTGTGTCCGCCGAGACAATGCTCGCCGTCGTTGGCGGCCAGCCAGCGGGTGATGCCTCCTCCCCAATCGCCTCCCTGAGCAGTATAGCGCTCGGGTACCGCTGGCGGCTGCTTTGAGCCGCCAGTGAATTAAAAAACACTGGCGAGCGAAGGCGCTCGCCAGTGGCATTCGGTGCGAAACTGATCCACCCCAGGAGTGGCTCGTCTACAGGAGTACCTCGTCGACCGTCACGCTCAGGGGGTTGGCCCGATCCAGGAACGTGTCGTCCTCATCGACCAGGTCGACCGTGATGGCGTAGACGTTGCCTCCGTCGGAGTAAACGTGCGTCATGGCATCCTCGATGTCGAAGTAGGTGTCGCTGAAGCCGTCACCCCAGTGGACGATGAAGCTCGTCACCGTGTCCGTCCCCGGATCGGTCAGTCCGCTCATGGTCAGGGTGAAGACCGCACCTTCATCGACGTTGCTGGCGCCGCTGATCGCCACCGTCGGCGCTACGTTGTCTACCTGCACGCTCAGGGGATTGGCTCGATCCAGGAACGTTCCGTCTTCGTCGGTCACGTCCACCGTGATGGCATAGGTGTTGGGGCCATCGGCGTAGGTGTGCTGCACCTGATTTTCGGCTGCGAGCAGGTCCTCGGCGCTGATCGTCGTGTCCGGCGTGTCGTCGCCCCAGTGGATCGTGTAGCTGCTGACTGTGTCGATGCCGGGATCGGTCATCGCGCCCACCGTCAGGAAGTAGACCGAACCTTCGTCGACGTTGCTGTTGCCGCCGATCAACACCGTCGGTGCCACGTTGTCCACCTGCACGCTCAGCGCGTTGGCCCGATCCAGGAACGTCCCGTCCTCGTCAGTCACGTCCACCGTGATGGCACAGGTGTTGAGGCCGTCGGCATAGGTGTGCTGTACCTGACCCTCGGACGCGGCCAAGTCCTCGCACCTGATCGTCGTGTCCGGCGTGTCGTCGCCCCAGTGGATCGTGTAGCTGACGACCGTGTCGATGCCCGGATCGGTCACCGCGCCCAGCGTCAGGAAGTAGACCGAACCTTCGTCGACGTTGCTGTTGCCGCCGATCAACACCGTCGGTGCCACGTTGTCCACCTGCACGCTCAGCGCGTTGGCCCGATCCAGGAACGTCCCGTCCTCGTCGGTCAGGTCCACCGTGATGGCATAGGTGTTGAGGCCGTCGGCGTAGATGTGCTGCACCTGCCCCTCGACCGCGGCCAAGTCCTCGGCGGAGATCGTCTCTCCAATCACATCATCGAAGTCCGGATCGCTGCCGTCACCCCAGTTGATGGTGTAGCTGGTGACCGTGTCGACGCCCGGATCGGTCACCGCACCCACGTTCAGAGTGTAGGGCGAGCCTTCGTCGACATTGCTGGCGCCGGTGATCGCCACCGTCGGCGCGACGTTGTCCACCTGCACGCTCAGGAAGTCGGCCCGATCGATGAACGTCCCGTCCTCGTCGGTCACGTCGACTTTGATTTCATAGGTGTTGAGGCCGTCGGCGTAGGCGTGCTGCACCAGACCCTCGGCTGAGGCCAAGGCCGCAGCGGTGATCGTTTCCCCAACGATTTCGTCGTCGTCCGGATCGCTGCCGTCACCCCAGTCGATCGTGTAGCTGATGACCGTGTCCGGCCCCGGATCGGTCACTGCGCCAATGGTCAGCGTGTAGGGGGAGCCCTCGTCGACGTTGCTGGAACCGGTGGCCACCACCGTCGGCGCCACGTTGTCCACCTGCACTTCCAGATCGTTGGCCTTGTTGAGGAACGTACCACTCCCGTTCGTGTAATCGACAGTGATGTTGCGGCTGACGGATCCGTCGGCATACGTGTGTGGCACCTGACCGGAGGCCGCTGCCAAGTCTATGGCGCTGATCGTCGTGGAACTGGCGTCGCCCCAGTGGATGGTGTAGCTCGTCGCCCCGCTCGTCCCCCCGTCCAGCGACAGGCTGAAGACGGAAGCTTCATCGACGTTCGAGACCCCGCTGATGGCGAGCACCGAGTCGGCGGTGTCCACGAAAGCATCGATGTCCAGGGCAACCTCCGAGCCGTGCAAGTCGATCGTATCCAGCACCGTGGCCTCGTCACCGGCATCCGCGACGAGATTGGCCAAGAACCAGTCATCACCGGAACCGCCTGTCAGCGAGTCCGCGTCGTTGTCCGAGAAGACGTTCTGCCCCCGATTGCCGGTGCCGGTGCTCGCGTCATTGGTGAGCAGGTTGTATGTGGCATTCGTGTCCTGGAGTGTCGCCACCCGGCTGGCGTAACTGGCGTTGGAGCTCCAAACCGCCATGATCGCCTTCAGGGCCTGTTCGTTGACGACGTTGTTCCCGTCGATGTCCGTGTCGTAGGACGTGTAACCGGAGATCAGGAGGTCGCTGGCGGGGCCGCCCACAATCTCGTCGGCGCCGTTGCCACCGATGAACAGCGTCGTGCCGTTTTTGCTTCCCAGTATATCGTCGCCGTCGCCGCCGAGGACGATCGCTCCGGATTTGCCATCATCGATGTCGTCGTTGCCCTCCTCACCGAAGATGATGAGATCGGGAATCACGCTGTTCGAGATCGTGGCCGTATCGTTGCCGTCGCACAGGTGGAGGCGGATCATGGCGATGCCATTGGCCGCGAAGACCATGTTCGGCCCGGAGTTCGTAGTGACCGTGATTTGCGAACCGCCACCGTTCTGGCTCACTGAGATGTTGTCGGCCAGATCCGTGCCGTAGATGTCCAGGGTCGTGCCCCAGACGGGATCCACAATCACGGACGCCGTGGCTCCGACCGTCAGCGGACTCGAAGTCACCGTGGAGGAACTGGCACCGTCGGCATCTGTCACCGTGGCGGTGACGGTGTACGTACCGAAGGCGGCATAGTTGTGCAAACCGGTCAAGCTGAACGAAACCGCGCCGGTCGTATCGCCACCCCCATCGACGGCGATCGTTTGTCCAACCACCAAGTCGCCATCCGGATCGCTGCCGTCACCCCAGTCGATCGTCACCAGGTGCCCATCGACACCGGGATCCGTGAAGTTGATGTGCCCGGTGATGGTCGAGTTGCAGTCATCCAGCGTGATCACCGAACCGGTAATCGCCGGTGCCACGTTGTCCACCGTGACGCTCAGCGGGTTGGCGGCATCCTCGACGGTGCCCTCGTCCTCGTCGACCAAATCCACCGTGACGTTATGGCTGTTCGGACCATCGGCATAGGTGTGCGGCACCTGACCCATGGCCGTAGCCAAGGCTGCGGCGCTGATCGTCGTGTCCGGCGTGTCATCGCCCCAGTGGATCGTGTAACTGCTGACCGGTTCGGTGACAGCACCCACGTTCAGCGTGTAGGGCGAGCCTTCATTGACGTTGGTTGCGCCGCTGATGGTGACCGTGGCGGACAACAGCGCCCGGTCTTCCAGTCGCTCGACCATGTGTATCATCGCGCACTCCGGCCGACGGGCAATCACACGACGTCGGCGGACTCCTCCCTGCCGGCGGCTCAGCTTGGGAAAGACGCGTTCAAAAAACCGGCGCAGCAGAAAGGTGGTGAGCAACATGGGGTAATCCTTCCAAGAAGAGAGGGCCTGGTTGGGATAACACATCGGAACGGGGTCAAATCGACTGATCCGTCCACATTGTCTGTCGGGAAGTGCGCGGAAGAGAGTAACGCGCCCAACCGGGAGGTCAATTATGCACGGTGCATTTTTTGCTTCCAAAAGTTCTTGAGGGGTGATGGAGTCGTTCCTTGGGAGCAGAAGTTGTGGCGTTGGTGTGGATGTTTTTGAATTCGGACCGGGGTGGCCGGAGGGCGTCACCGCCTGCCGCGATGGTCAATCAGGGACGCGTTGGGAACGCGAGTTCGGTCTACAGAACCAACGGAACCAATTTACTGACTGTTGGACGCGTCCAGTTTCGTACGGTCGAACGCCTTGTGAAACACCCAATAGGTGTGATTCGCATTGTGTGAGATGGGGTTGTCGCGATCCCGGAGTGCCTGCCAGACCTCCCGGTCCTTGTAGTTCACAAACAGATTCATGTGGGAAAAACGGGCCGTTGTGTAGTGCCAACGTGGCCCCTCCGCCGTGTCGATCGCTTCCAGTTGCAAGAACACCTCGGGATCGGTTCCGACCGAGCAGACAAACACGAACAGGCCACCGTCCACGACGTCTGGATTCGTGCTTTGGTGGCGATACAGCGGCTGTGGCAACAGGCGCAACTCGGTCCGCTCACCGCGCGCGGCCACCGAGTGAGCGGAGAAGTCTCGGCACAGCGCCCGCATCTGCTGCATCCGACCGACCGCTGACGCCGCTGGCACCGGGGCATCTGCAATGGGATGGCGCTTCAAGCCCGCCTTCGGCTTCCAGGAATCGGACTCCTTCCCCGCTGAGTTGAGTACGACTGGTGAAAGCGAATGCAGTTCATGGACAATGGACAGCGTTCCCGCTGCGCCCGGATTCCGCCAGAAGCACGCCACGGATTCCACATTTCCGCGATTCGTCCAGACATACACCGCACCGTACGTGCCTCCCTGCGGTCCAGAACGAGCCCACGTGTAGGTGGCACGGTCAACGAGTGCCAGACTTTGGTGTTCGGGTTCACGTGTGAGCTTGTAATCGGCAGCGACCCCGTCAAAAACCTTTCGCCATTGGGCGCGCGCGGCGGCATCAATTTCATCAGAGGTCGATGCCGGCTCGACACCAAACAGACACGGCAGGGCCAGCACCCAGATGGCGAATCTCATGTTCAACGCTCCCGGGGAATCCCATTGACCCGTTGAGAATTGGAAAGACGAAAAATGCCAGGATTGCCAGATTCATTCAATGGACGAGCTGGCCCGGCATTTTGCGGTGGATGGCGGTCAAATCAATTCCTGGATCTTCTCGCGGTCATCCAAAAGGTGTATGGGCCGGCCCTGGTAATCGGGGAAGGCTCTGGCCGGGTCGATGCCCAGGACGTGGTAGATCGTGGCCAGAACGTTCTGCGGTGTGTGGGGTTTCCCTTTGGCCCGCTCGGCCAGCGCATCCGTCTCTCCGACGACCTGACCCATGCGCAATCCGCCTCCCGCCACGATCGCGAAACCGGCGTCCCACCAGTGACCGCGACCGGTGGCGTAACGGCTTCCCAAGGCCCGCGTCTCGTCACCGATTCGCGGAGAACGGCCGAACTCGCCCCAGATCACGACGGCCACTTGTTGATCGAGGCCCCGCTCGTAGAGATCGGTCAGCAGGGTGAAGATCGCCCGATCATAGGCGGGAAGCAGTTTGCGCATGGAGGGAAAGTTGTTCGTGTGGGTATCCCAGACGCCGAACACGGGAAGGCCTGGACCTCGTTGAGCACCACCCTGTGCGACGGTGACCACGGAGACGCCGGCTTCCACGAGACGCCGCGCCAACAACAAATCGGTGCATCCCTGATATCGGTCCCTCACGCGCGGGTCTTCCCGATCCAAGACCAGCGCCTGATACACCGCGCCCGAGGTAACCATTCCAAACGCTCGTTGCTGGAGTTCGTTCAACGCCTGCATCCCCACGGAAGCCTCGGCCTCGCGACGAGACTGGTCGAATTGAGCCAGCAGGGTCTTGCGCTCATCCAGGCGATTGGGAGAGATGCCAGCGGGCAGGCGCAGGTTCTCCAGCCCCGGCCCGGTCGGCCGGAACGGCCCATGCTCGGGACCCAGATACCGCGGCACCTCCGGGTCGTCCGTGTCCGGAACCACCCGCAGGTCATTGAGATTGACGTAGGGGGGGATGGTGGTCGACTCCTCGCTGCGGAGTCGGCTCACCACCGAGCCGAAGGCCGGCCATTTCTCACCGGCCCGAATCTCCCCGGTGCGAGCCGAAGGATAACCGCTAAGTAGCTCGTAGGGATCGTGCCTCCCTTTGAACTTGATCCCCCGGATGACGGAGAGCTTGTCGGCGATTTGCGCCTGGAGCGGCAGGTGCTCGCAGAAGTTCAAGCCCGGAACCTTGGTCCGGATCGAGGCGAATTCTCCCCGGAATTCCACCGGGGCGTCCGGCTTGGGGTCATACATGTCGATATGGCTGGGTCCCCCCGGCAGGCAGACCATAATGACGGACTTCGCAGTCGCTGCGACATCCTTCGCGTCGCGGGCCTCCAGTCGACGCATAGCGGGCAAAGTCCATCCACCCAGCCCCAAAGCGCCGATCTGTAGAAACTCACGGCGGTTGAGACCATTACAGAGCAGGCCACTGGTTTTCAGAATGTTGACCACGGCGGAAGAACACCTCATGCCATTTGGGAGAGTCACCGGACTGCGGCCTGAGTACAACGCATCAAGTCAATTGAAAGCCTCACGGAAACGACTGCGGCTGTCAACGGGAGGTCGCACAAGATCGCAGGCGCGACAAGCCTTCGACGGATTGTCGCGAGTCGAATTTTTCTCCCTCATCCCGCCTCAGAAAGCCGCTGAGAATCGCCTTGGGAACCGCTCGCGATCGCGTTTCGAAGTGAATGGAATCTCGATCCGGGTTGGTCTAAACTCCAAAACGCTTTCAGAACGAGGATGCGTGACTCGCGGAGTCAAATTCGATGTGCGGCATTGTCGGATTCCTGGCGAAGAAGACCGAACTGAGAAGCTCGCTCGGTGAGTTTGTCGTGCCGATGCTGACCTGCATGGGAGACCGCGGTCCGGACTCGGCTGGTCTGGCTGTCTTCGGCGAATCCGTGGAGCCGGAGTTGCGGCGATTCAATCTGCACGCACCCGACCGCCGGTTTGATTGGGCGACTTTCGAGGACCAGCTTGGTACGCAAATCGGCGGACCGCACGAATTGAGTGCCCTCGAAAATCACGCCGTGCTGATTTCGCCCGCGGAGCCGGCCCGCTTCAAAGCCTGGCTGGCCGAGAGTTATCCCGACCTGCATCTGCTTTCGACCGGCCGTGTGATGGACGTCTACAAAGACGAAGGGCACCCGGCCGACATCGCCCGGCGGTATCGACTGGCACAACTCACGGGGACTCATGGTGTCGGACACACCCGCATGGCGACCGAGTCGGCGGTGTCTCCCGCGCATGCCCACCCCTTCACGGCGGGTGAGGATTTTTGCCTGGTCCACAATGGCTCGTTGTCGAATCCCTACAGCGTCCGCCGCAAGCTGGAAAAACGGGGCATTCGCTTCGAGACCGACAACGACACCGAGGCCGCGTGCCGGTTCCTCGAATGGCGGATGAGCGAGGGAAACACGTTGGAAGAGGCCCTCCAACAGGGATTCGTGGAACTCGACGGCTTCTATACGTTGCTGATGGCCACGGCGGACAAGTTGATCCTCGTCCGTGATGCCTTCGCCTGCAAACCGGCGGTCGTCGCGGAAACCGAGGACTACGTCGCCATCTCTTCCGAATACCGTGCGCTGGCGCATCTCCCCGGCGTGAAAGAAGCTCGCATCTTCGAACCCGTCCCGGAACAGATCTACTCATGGACCGCGTAATCCAGTTCGACTTGGGCCGGCTGACGGTTCGCGAGCTCAACCAATACCTGCACCACGAACTCCCCGACAACGGCGTGGCGCGAGTGGAGATTCTCAACCCCAACGGAATGCACAGCATCGCCGTCGGATTGGACGCGCCGGCCGAAATCGACATCCGGGGGCACGCCGGTTATTTCATCGCCGGAATGAACAAACGGGCCAACATCACCGTCCACGGCAACGTCGGCTGGAGCGTCGCCGAGAACATCATGTCGGGCACCGTTCGCGTGAAAGGCTGCGCCTCCGAGTGCGCTGGAGCATCCGGCCACGGCGGCTTGCTGATCATCGAAGGGGACGCCTCGTCGCGCTGCGGCATCTCCATGAAAGGCTGCGACATCGTCGTCGGCGGCGGCGTCGGACACATGTCTGCCTTCATGGCTCAAGCCGGAACATTGGTCGTCTGTGGCGATGCCGGTGCGAACCTCGGCGACTCGTTGTACGAGGCCACGATCTACGTGGCCGGCACGATCCACAGCCTGGGTGCCGATGCCCGGGAAGAACCGATGACCGCCGCGGACATCGCGCGAGTTGCCGGGCTGCTGGAGCGGGCTGGAATCCAGCGCGATGCCGCTGCGTTCAAGCGCGTCGCGTCGATGCGATCCCTCTACCATTGGCACGCCGACGCAGGACAAGAGTATTGAAATGTCCGATCACATCCAACGCGAAGAAAGTTACTCGTACAACCGACACACGCTGGAGTACATCCAGCACGCGGCGGAGCACGGGCTGTATGACATCCGCGGCCTGGGAGCCAAACGGAAGCTGCCGACGTTCGATGACCTGGTGTTCCTCACCGCCTCGGCGTCGCGCTATCCGCTGGAAGGCTATCGCGAGAAATGTGTGTCGAAGACGGTGCTCGGCACGCGCTTCGCCAAGCAGCCGATCGAACTCGAAACTCCCGTCACGATTGCCGGCATGAGCTTCGGAGCGCTCTCGGCCAATGTCAAAGAGGCGCTCGGCCGGGCCGCGACAGAGATCGGCACTTCGACCACCACCGGCGACGGCGGCATGACGCCCGAAGAGCGGCAGTCGTCGAAGACACTCGTCTATCAATGCCTGCCGTCGCGCTACGGCTTTAACCCCGATGACCTTCGCAAAGCCAACGCGATTGAATTGGTCATCGGCCAGGGGGCTAAGCCCGGCGGCGGCGGCATGTTGCTCGGACAGAAAGTCAGCGAGCGCGTCGCCGGGATGAGAACGCTTCCGGCGGGGATCGACCAACGCTCGGCCTGCCGGCATCCCGACTGGACCGGTCCGGACGATCTCACCATCAAGATCAACGAACTCCGTGAAATCACCGACTGGCAAGTCCCGATCTACATCAAGATGGGGGCGACTCGAGTCCGCGAAGATGTGAAGCTCGCCGTGAAAGCCGGAGCCGACGTCGTCGTCATCGACGGCATGCAGGGGGGCACGGCCGCGACGCAGCAATGCTTCATCGAGCACACCGGCATTCCGACGCTCGCCGCGCTGCCGCTCGCCGTGCAGGCACTCGAAGAGATGGATGTCTTCGGCACCGTGCAACTCATCATCTCCGGCGGCATCCGCTCCGGAGCCGACGTGGCCAAAGCGCTCGCCCTGGGAGCCGATGCCGTCGCCATCGGCCAATCCGTGCTCATGGCGCTCGGTTGCAACAGTTCGTCGTACTGCCGCGACGGCGAACACATCGACGTGACCGATGACTACGCGAAGCTTGGCACGGCTCCCGGTTATTGCCATCACTGCCACACCGGCCTCTGCCCCGTTGGCGTCACCACGCAGCGTCCCGAACTCGAAGCCCGCATGACTCCCGAATGGGGAGCCAAGCGTCTGAAAAACTATCTGCAAGTGCTGACGATGGAGCTGACGACGCTCGCGCGCGCCTGCGGCAAATCCAACGTGCATCACCTGGAACGCGAAGACCTCGTCGCCCTGACCCTCGAAGCCGCTGCGATGGCGAAAGTCCCGCTCGCCGGAACGAATTGGATTCCGGGACAGGGAAATTCCGAATGATGAAATACCCAATGACGAAAGAAGCTCGAATGACGAATGTCGAACAAGTCGTCGCGCCATCAATTCGTCATTCGAATTTCGTCATTCTTTCGTCATTGGGTATTTCGTCATTCGTCATTTATTGAGGCACACCATGAACGACCGCAATGCCTTGCGCAAGCGTCTGGAACAGGACAAGATTGAATTCATCCTCGTTCAATTCGTGGACGTTCACGGAGCCGCCAAAGGCAAGATGGTGCCGGCGTCGTGTCTCGACGATGCGCTGGATGTTGGGGCTGGGTTCGCCGGCGCGGCGATGTGGGGGATCGGGCAGGGACCGCATGGGCATGACGTGATGGCTCGGATTGATCCCGCGACCTGCACGCCTCTGGCGTGGCTGCCGAATACGGCTCGGTTCGCCTCGAATCTGTTTGTGGACAATCAGCCGCATCCGTTTTGCTCGCGGACCAATTTGCAGCGCGTGTTGAACGAGGCCAGGGCGAAGGGTTTTGTGTTCAACGTCGGCATGGAACCGGAGCACTTTCTGGTGACGCGCGGCACGGACGGTTCGATCCGGCCGTGGGATCCGGCGGGAGTTGATACGCTCGCGAAGCCGTGCTACGACTATCGTTCGATGTCGGCCGCGATGGGCTATCTGCAAGACGTGACGACGGCGCTCAATCAGCTCGGCTGGGGCGCGTACCAGGTCGATCACGAGGACGCGAACGGGCAGTACGAAGTCAATTTCAACTACGCCGACGCGCTCGTCACCGCCGACCGGGTCACCTTCTTCCGCATGTTGAGCACCGAGATCGCGAAGAAGTACGGAGCGATCGTCACGCACATGCCCAAACCGTTCTCCGACCGCACCGGCAGCGGCCTGCACGTCCATTTTCATCTGGCCGATGCGGAGTCTGGCAAAAATGTCTGTCTCGATCACGCCGACCCGCGCGGCCTCGGCTTGTCGAAGCTGGCGTATCACTTCCTCGGCGGAGTCCTCCATCACGCGCGAGCCATCTGTGCGATCACCAGCCCGACGGTCAACTGCTACAAGCGGCTGCAAGTCGGAGCCGGCTTGATGTCCAGCCGATCGGGCTTCAACTGGACCCCAGCGTTCGCCAGCTACGGCGACAACAACCGCACGCAAATGATCCGCGTCGCCGGCCCCGGCCACTGCGAAGACCGCACCGTCTCCGCCGGCTGCAATCCGTACCTGGCCTTGGCCGCATTCCTGGCCGCCGGACTGGACGGCATTGAAAACAAACTCGATCCGGGCGAACCGAACCTCGGCAACCTGTATCAACGCACGCTCGCCGACATCCACGATTCCGGCATCAAGCTGCTCCCGCAATCGCTCCACGAAGCGGTCGAAGAACTCCGCAACGACGCCGTGGTGAAGTCGGCGCTGGGAGTGATCGCGGACGACTTCATCGACCTGAAATCCCGCGAATGGCAGAGCTACCACAAGCAAGTTTCGGCTTGGGAAGTCGAGCAGTATTTGACGTCCCTTTAATTTTCGATTTTTGATTTTCGATTTTCGATTTGGGAACGCGACCACGGCGACCTCAAATCGAGTTCAAATCGAAAATCCAAAATCGCCAATCGAAAATCAAACCATGTCCTTCCAAATCGACTGCCCCAACTGCGGATGCCGGCCCGTGTGGGAGTATCACTACAGCGGCCCGTCGCGGAAGCGGCCGGAGGGCGCGGCAACCGAGCGGGAATGGGCGGAGTATCTCTACAACCGGCCGAACATCGCCGGGGAGCAGACTGAGTGGTGGTATCACCGCTCCGCCTGCAAACTGTGGTTCCTCGTCCGCCGAGACACTCGGACGAACCAAGTGCTGGAAACCAAGCGGGCAGAAGAATGACGAAGAGTGAAACCCGGCATCTTGCGTTTACTCCGAAGGAGTTTCGTCACATAGCCCAGGGTTGCCGCGCTTCGCGGCTACCCTGGGTTCGCGTCGCGAAAGACGAATCTACCCTGAAAGGGTTGCGACCATCTCAACCGACAAATGACGGAACCCCGTTGGGGTACAAACCAGTCTCGCATCCGTAACCCAGGGTAGCCGCGATGCGCGGCAACCCTGGGCTGTGTGACTCAACCCCGTTGGGGTAAAGACAGAGCAATGAAATCGGAAACTGATCCCATCGAGTTTGAATTCGACGGGCACCGCGTGCGTGCCGAGACCGGCCAGTCGGTTGCCGGCGCGTTGCACGCCGCTGGCGAGCACATCGTTTCGCGGAGCTTCAAGTATCACCGGCCGCGCGGGCTGCTGTGCATGTCGGGCCGTTGTCCGAATTGCATCTGCACGGTCGATGGGACTCCAAACGTCCGCATCTGCACGCAGGCCGCGAAGCCGGGCATGGTGGTGAAGTCGCAGAATGCGTGGCCGTCGGTGAAGTTCGACCTGCTGCGCGTCTTCGACAAGCTGCATCGCTTCATGCCGGTCGGCTTCTATTACAAGCGAATGTACAAGCCGCGCTGGATGTGGCCGGTCTGGGAGAAAGTCATCCGCCGCATCGCCGGCCTCGGCACGATCAACCGCGAGCATGGTGCCGATGGTGTCTACGACAAACAAAACCTCTTCACCGACGTCGCCGTGATCGGCGGCGGCCTTGCTGGTTTGAACGCGGCGCTCGCGGCGGCCGAAGCGGGAGTGACCGTCACGCTCATCGACGAACAACCGGAACTCGGCGGACACCTGCGGCACGATCCGGACCTCGCCGACATACTAGCCCGAAGCGCGAGCGAGGGCTCGGAGACTGCTGGTGCCCCCCACCCCTCGCTTGCGCGTCGGGCTAGTGTCGAGAACCTCGCCGACTTGATCCGCAAAGTCTCCGAGCATCCCGCGATCACCGTGATTTCCTCCGCGGTTGTCTTCGGCTGCTACGAGGGAAACTACCTCGGCATCCAGCAAGACAAGCGGATGATCCGGCTGCGAGCCGTCCAAGTCATCGTCGCGACCGGCTGTTGGGAACGACCGCTGGTCTTCGAGAACAACGACTTGCCGGGAGTGATGCTGGCGAGCGGCGTGCAGCGGTTGTTGTGTCTCGATCATTGCCAGTTCCCCGGAGAAGCGGTGGTCGTCACCGATAACGCTCAGGGCTATCGCGTCGCACGACAGCTCAAAGCCGCGGGCACACGAATCACCGCGATTGTCGATGTGCGCGACAATCCGCCGGAGACGCTCGACGGTATCCGCACGTTTCGCGGTCACACCATCATCTCGGCAAACGGTTCGCGGCATGTGAATGGCGCGGTCATCGCACCGCTCATGGGACATCCGAGGCAGACGATCTCGTGCCGCTGGATCGTGCAGGCAGTCGGTTTTACACCCGCGAATTCGTTGCTGTACCAGAACGGCTGCAAGCTGGCGTACGACGCGGCGGTCGATCAGGCCGTCGTGACTCGGCACTCGCCAGCGATGTATTCGGCTGGGGCGGTGAACGCTCTGCACGATCCGCGTGACGCCGCGACAGATGGGCAACGCGCCGGAGCAGCGGCGGCATCTGAAATCGCGGGAAATGTCAGCGCACTGGCCTCGCCTGTGAGCGGCACGGCGCTAGCCGCCGGTCGCAACGGGGATCAACAGCACGATTCACCGGCGGCTAGCGCCGTGCCGCTCAGTCAATCGTTGCCTTC
>JANODP010000337.1:0-22102 GCA_031412755.1 Schlesneria sp.
CAGGGGGCTCACGCCACCCCGCTCCGAGGGAGTACCGGACGACAGGAGAATCCGTTGATGGCCGCTGCTTCCTCTTTTCTCACCGCACAGTGGCGGAATCTGGTGCTGCTGAATTACGAGATCGATCCAAAGTTGCTGCGCGACCGGGTACCGCAGGGGACCGAGATCGACATCTGGAACGGCAGGACATTTGTCAGCCTCGTCGGCTTTGAGTTCCTCGACACGCGGCTGCTGGGCATCGGGATCCCGTTTCATCGGAACTTTCCCGAGGTGAACCTGCGGTTCTACGTGCGGCACCTCGCGGCCGACGGCTGGCATCGCGGCGTCGTGTTCCTCAAGGAGATCGTCCCTCGCCCCGCCGTGACGCTCGTCGCGCGGTGGGTCTACAACGAACAGTACGTCACGCTGCCGATGAGACACTCGGTCGAGTTGCCGTCGCCCCAGAACGACCGGCGCGGCGCGATCGACTACTCGTGGAAGTGGGCCGGTGGGTGGAGCCGGTTGTCGGCGACGATGCACGGCGAACCGAGCCCGCTCGTCCCCGGATCCGAGGAAGAATTCATCACCGAGCACTACTGGGGCTATACGGCGCAGCGCGATGGTTCGACACTCGAATACGCGGTGGAACATCCCTCGTGGCGCGTCTGGCGCGCGGACGAGAGCCGCTTCGAAGGGAACATCGCCACGCTGTACGGCGCTGAGTTCGCCCAAGTCCTCGCGGGTCAGCCAAGCTCCGCCTTCGTGGCCGAAGGCTCCGAGATCGTCGTCCGCCAGGGAAGGCCAACCCGTATCGGGTGAACAGCCACCAGCGGCATGTCATTTCGACCCTGAACCATCCGGGCTAGACTGTGGCTGGTGAGGTTCCGACGGCAGGACTGCGATTCACTCGAAGTTCCACTGGGAGAAATCAATGGCCCGTCAGCTTGGATTCGTGCTCGCGACACTCCTGCTGTCTGTTGCGGGAGCGGCAGCGCAAGAGACCACAGCGCCGCGCTGGCGGCGACCCGTGGCGTTGGTTGTCGTCGATGAGGGGCGTCGGCTCGTGACGGCCAATCAGCGGAGCGGCTCCATTTCATTGCTCGATCCCCACGCGTTGAAGTTTGTGCGCGAGGTTCCGGTCGGCAAACAGTTGTCGGACGTGACCGTCTCTCCGACGGATCGCTCGCTGCTGCTGGTCACGGACGAAGAGGCACACGAACTGATTGCGATGCACGTCTCCGGTGACACGGCGACGGTTCGCAAGCGACTGGACGTCAGTCCGTACCCCGTCACGGTGCGAGTCTCGGCGGATGGCACTCGCGCGTTCGTGGGGTCGCTCTGGTCGAGGACGATCACCGTCGTCGAATTGTCGGCGTGGCTGGATGATGTGGCCGAAACGGAAAAACCGACCTCACGAGCAATCCGGCTGCCGTTCGCTCCGCGCGAGATGCTTTTCATCGACGCCGCCAACAAGCTGATCGTGGCCGATGCGTTTGGAACCAAATTGGCGGTGGTCGATCTCGTAGGATGGGCTTCCAGCCCGTCCGGACCTTCGACATCAGAGCGAGAATCTAAGACGAACGGCGGACGGGCTGGAACCCCATCCCACAGGAAGACGAATGTTCGCGACGAAGCCGTCGTTTCCGTGCGCGATCTGCCGGCGCACGGCATTCGGCAATTGCGGCTCCATCCGACGAAGCCCCGGCTGGTGCTGACGCATCAGATGCTTAGTCGGATGGCCCACACGACGTTCGACGACGTCCATTGGGGTGGCCTGATGGTCAACTGCCTGCGGTCGCTGCCGCTGGCCGACGTGCTCGATCCGCAGCGCGACCCGCTCAAGGGGAGCGATCTGGAATACCTCGGCGGGCCGGAACGGGGTGCGGGGGATCCGGCCGGGTTCGTGATGCGGCCCGATGGCGTGATCGCCGTCGCGCTCAGTGGCACGAACGAACTGGTCCTCGACGACGGCAATCATCTGTTTGCGAAGCGGTTGAAGATGGAGGAGCGTCCGACGGCGGTCGCACTCAGTCCGGATGGCCTGCACGCGTTCGTGGTCAACACGCTGAGCGACTCGGTGACCGTGGTCCATCTCGTGCGGCGAGACATCGTCGGCACGATCTCGCTTGGACCAAGTCCTGAGCCGACGGCGGCCGATCGGGGCGAGCGGTTGTTTCACAGCGCACGGCTCTCGCACGACAGCTGGTTCAGTTGCGCGAGCTGTCACGTCGAGGGACACACGAACGGGCTGCTCAACGACAACTTCACGGATGGCACGTTCGGCACGGCCAAGCGGGTTCTCTCCCTGCGCGGCGTGGCCGACACGGCTCCGTATGCCTGGAGCGGCCGGTTCGAGTCGCTGGCCGATCAGATCAAACACTCGATCCAATCGACGATGCAGGGCGAGGCCCTCTCCGACGAACAGACCGGCGACATGGAGGCGTATCTACGCACGCTCCCTCCCGCGCCCCCGATTGGCTCGCCCGATCGGACCGCGATCGACCGGGGTGCCGCGCTGTTCGAGCGGCTCGATTGTGCGCGGTGCCACGCGCGACCGGCATTCACCTCGCCGCGACTCGCCGATGTGAAGCTCAAGGATGAACTCGGTCTGTCGAAATACAACCCGCCGTCGCTGCGCGGCATCAGCCAGAACGGCCCCTACTTCCACGACGGCCGAGCCGCCACGCTGGACGACGTCTTCACCAAGTTCCGCCACCAGCTCGAAGCCGAACTGTCGCCGCGAGAGGTGAGCGATCTCATCGCGTACTTGAGCAGCCTGTAGTCGAGGGCATGGATGAAGTGTTTCGCGGGTGCCGAAATTCGTTTGCGATACGGCGTTACCCTGCGTCTTCCGAGCACAAACGGCCTTGGTTGAGACCGCGCGCGCGGGCCGATACGATTCCCGTCCGGATCGGATTGTGTCACGGTTCATCCGCCAGTCGATCCACTCCTCCCGCGCACGGAAGCCACTTGATGCTCGAACTCAACACGATTCACCGGCTCGATTGCATCGAGGCCATGCAGCAACTGGATGAGGGCTGCGTCGATCTCGCCTTCGCCGATCCGCCGTTCAACATCGGCTACAAGTACGATGTCTACAAGGACCGGAAGGCTCCGCAGCAGTACCTCGACTGGTCGCGCCAGTGGATTGAGGGAGTCCACCGCGTCCTCAAGCCGACCGGCACATTCTGGCTGGCCATCGGCGACGATTACGCCGCCGAATTGAAGCTGCTCAGCCAGGAGATCGGCTTCCACTGCCGAAGCTGGGTCATCTGGTACTACACGTTCGGCGTGAACTGCAAGTACAAGTTCAGCCGCTCACACACACACATCTTTCATTTCGTGAAGGACGCCAGGAAGTTCACGTTCAACGGTCCGGCGATCGCGGTTCCCTCGGCCCGACAGACGGTCTACGCCGACACGCGAGCCGCCAAGGATGGCCGCCTGCCCGACGACACGTGGATTCTGCGACCACAAGACCTGACCGATGGCCTGAACCCCGACGAAGACACCTGGTACTTCCCGCGCGTCGCCGGGACGTTTAAGGAGCGCGAAGGCTTCCACGGCTGCCAGATGCCCGAACAACTGCTGGGCCGCATCATCAAAGTCTGCTCGAACCCCGGTGAACTGGTTCTCGATCCATTCAGCGGCAGTGCGACCACCGTCTCCGTCGCCAAGAAACTCGGCCGCAACTTCCTCGCCTTCGACATCAGCGACGAATACATCACGCGAGGATTGGACCGCCTGAGTAAAATCGAACCGGGTGACAACTTGGACGGCGCCCCCGAACCGAAGGTCAGCGCCCCCGCAACGCCTACGGTCCCCAAACAACGCAAGTCGAAGAACGCCCAGAAGACGACCGACGAGCCGAAGGCCGAGGGCGAGTCAATTGCGGATGACGCCCCACCGAAAGAGCGTGCCAGGCAAACCCGCTCGAAGCGAGCCAAGCCGACTCCCAAGCCACCGTCAACAGAACAGACACGACCCTTCAACTTCGACGACGTGGGCGAGTGAGTGACGTCGGCTCACATTGGGGTTGCCTTCGATGGCCGACAACGACTTGGCGTGTCTCCATCGAGTTGCTGCGAGACGCGGAACCGAAGCGCGTCAGACCTCGTTCCGGAAGATGTGCTCCATGACCGTGTAGCCGGCCCGCTTGAGCCCGAGCGTCAGGTAGGCCCCTTGAGCGCGGGTGTTGTGTTCCTCGACGTAGAGTCGCAGGCCGATCACCTCGGGCGCGGCTTGGGTGAGGTCTTGCAGGTGGGCGAACAGCGCGCGGAAGACGCCCCGCTGACGGAACTCGCTCAGGACGTAGACGCTCTGCAGCCACCAGATTTCGCCGTTGCGCCAGTCGCTCCATTCGCGCGTGTGCATGATCTGGCCGACGACTCGCCCGTCGGAGCACGCGACGAAGTAACGGCCGTGCTGCGGCCGGGACAACAGGGTGCGAACCCCCTCCGCGATCGTGTCGGGGTCCAGCCGCTTTCCTTCCGTCTCGGCGGCCAATCGCGTGTTGAAGTCGGCGATGACCGACCAGTCGTCGAACCGGGCGGGTCGGATTTCCCAGTCTGCTGGAGTCGTGAGGCTGTTGTCTTGAGTCGGAAGGCTCTCATCGCGTGACATTGTTCAGTTCCTCATCGACGTTGGTTGTCCCGGTGTCGCATTCGTTACGGGTTGTCCAACCCGACCGTCTCAGTCTGACGAATGCTCGTCAGGGACGCCAATCGGCGAAACTTGCCGCGGCAAAGTGGCGATAATGTTTCGTGTAAGAAGACTGTAACGGGGATCCAGCGCCATTCCCCTTTCGGCTCCGCGAGAGCCGCACATCATCGAACGCAGGGCATGGCCCGGCGAAGACCGTCGGCAGGCCGGTTCGATGCACAGGACGTCGGTTTCGGTCCCGGATGACCTCGTTCCCAAACATCATCCCGCAACAGGGATCGGAAGGAGCAACCGTGTACACATCTGAGAGCAACAAGCTGCGGTCCATCGAGTCTCAATTGGCGGATCAGCAAAAGCAGTCGTGGGCGATGTTGGTGGTGGGCATCACGTTGGGATTTGTCGGGCTGCATTTCCTGATGGCCCGGCCGATGGCCCGCGAGATGGAGCGAATGCAGCACGATTTGACGCTGGTCGAACAGCGGATGCAGGATCTGGTCGGGGCTCGCGACGAGGTTTGGGAAACAAACAGCCTGCTGTCGAGCTTGAAGGCACAGCAGGGACAGACCGAGGAAGCACGTGTGGCGTTGCAGTCAATCCGCGAATTGCGTGGCAATCTGGTCGAAGAGGCTGCTCACAACGGTGAGGCCACGAAGTCTTTGGAACTGGTGGCGCAGCTTCAGTCGCGTCTGATCGAGCAGCGACCCGTCGTCGAAGCAGCGGACAGCGCGTTGGAAAAAATGACGGAGGTCGAGAACCGTCTGGTGGCTCAACGGGAAACGAACGAGTCGGCCGCGAAGACGCTCGACGACATGGTCGCGATCAAGAACACTGTTCGCAGTCAGGCACCCGATGTCGAACTGGCGAAGGGGGCTCTCAACCAATTGGTTGCGATTGGACAGGAACTGCGAGGGGAGCATGACGGTCTGGCACAAGCGGCCACCGGACTGAAGGGCCTGGCCAGCTTGAAGACGGGTCTCACGAAAGCCGCCGAGAATCTGGAAGTGGCCCAGTCGGTGTCCGACCAGTTGATCGCCCTGGAATTTCGTCTGGCGGACGGGGGCCAGCAAGCCGAACTGGCCACGGAACGGGCGGCCAGCCTGATCGCTCTCAACAACCAATTGAATGGCAACGACCTCGATCTGGTGGCGTCGCAGCAGAACGTCGCCGAGATGCTCAAGTTGCAAAGGACGCTGGCGGGGCAGTCGAAGTCGATGGCCGATGCGGTCCAGACACTGGAGTTGCTCGGAGGCTTCCAGGACGAATTTGTCTCGCAAATCCAAGTTCTGGGTGAGATGCGCCGCAATTTGTTGGAAATCAGCCTGATGGAAACCACGGTCTCACGCGTCTCGCAAATGATGAAGCCGCTGGTGGAGCTCGGGAATCTGCGGCACTTGAGCGACGATGAACTTCGTCAAGCGGCCCGTCTGATCCTGGATGGTCGCACTGCGACGCGCGTCACGAAGAACTCCCTGAATTCCCGCCCCCAACCGATCAACACGGCGTCGGGTGGAGCTTCCAGCGACAGCGGACTCGTTCCGCTGCCCACCGACGAAGAGTGATCGAAGATTGATTTCCCGTCAGCCCGAGGGATCGTTTCCCTCGGCTGATTTCGTTCTTTGAGGGACGTCTGCCATCGGAGACATTTGATTCGGCAACTGCGCACGGGGAGTTTGACGGTTGTGGGGCATTCCCGCGACCAATAGAATGCCAAAGCATTTTCAAGGGTGTGACCGGGTGATTTTGATTCGTGAAGATGGATTTGGACCAACGCGATGCGTTTTCTGCTCATTGACCGGATCACTGAACTTGTGCCACACCAGTCGGTCTCCGCAATCAAAAACCTGTCACTGGCTGAAGAGTACCTGGCCGATCATTTCCCCGGTTTTCCGGTCATGCCCGGTGTACTGATGTTGGAAACGCTGGTGCAGGCGGGCGGATGGCTCATCAGGCATTCCGAAGACTTCGCTCAGAGCACCATTCTGCTGAAAGAGGTTCGAGCGGTCCGATACAACAGCTTTGTCGCTCCAGGAAACACGCTTCAAGTGCAAATGTCGGTGAGAAAGCGACACGGCGCGGTTTGGGACTTCAACGGCAGCGGGACGGTCAACGGAAATTCGGCGGTGTCCGCAAAGTTGTCATTGGAAGCGTTCAATCTGTCGGACCGAAATTCCAAGCTGGAAGCGTCCGATGCACATCGAAGAAATGTGTACCGCGGCCTGTTCCAACAAATCTGGAAGCCTTCGACTTGAGTCAACCATGCTTGAATCGCGGTGGGCGTGGCTGTGTTTTTCGGGAAGTGAGACTGGCAGGCACCCGGTATTCCGGGACGGCTTCCAGCGTTGGAGAGGGCCGGGGACTGACCCGGTGCCAGTCTGGCAAATGGAAAAAGGCATAAGGACGATTGCTCGATGAATCTTTCGGGACGTATTGCGTTGGTGACGGGAGGCAGTCGCGGCATCGGCAAGGCGATTGTTCGCCAGTTGGCCGCTGCCGGGGCGAAAGTGGCGTTTGTCTATCAATCCAACCGTGAAGCCGCCGAGAAACTCGCCGAGGAGCAAACGGCCGAGGGTCGTGAAGTGTGGGCCTTGCAGGCGGACGTGAGTAAGAAACCCGAAGTCGATGCGGTCGTGGAGCAAGTGCTGGCGAAGTGGTCCAAGATCGACATCCTCGTGAACAACGCGGGCATCATCCGCGACAAGCCGATCCTCGCCATGTCGATCGAAGAGTGGCAGCAGGTCATCGACACCAATCTGACCAGCGTCTTTAACTTCTGTCAGGCGGTCGTTCGCCCGATGATGTCGGCTCGATACGGACGCATCATCAACATGTCGAGCGTTTCGGCCGACTTCTCGAACCCCGGCCAGGCCAACTACGCGGCGAGCAAGGCGGGCATCGAAGGCTTCTCACGCTGCATGGCGGTCGAGTATGCCAAACGCGGGATCACGGTCAATTGCGTCGCGCCAGGCTTTATCGAAACAGACATGACGGTCGCGGTGGTCAGCCTCGCGGGCGACAAAATCAAGAATGCAATCCCGGTCAAACGACTGGGCAAACCAGAAGACATTTCCAATGCGGTCTTGTTCTTTGCCTCGGAAGAGGCCAGCTATGTCACGGGACAGGTCTTGAAGGTCGATGGTGGATTGACGCTGGGTGGAATGGGTTAGTCGACAACTGGTTAGTCGACAACAGTGATGGACTCGACAAGTTCCGGCATTCCGTCGGAGAGGCTCGGTCGGAATTTCCGGACGGGCTGCGAAGCAAGGCGAGATATTGACCCTGCGACGGTGAGTCGAGTTGCGGCTTTGCAATCAGAGTGGAATTCGGTTGGCCGGTACATTACCCCGGCGGTCAACCGTCAATTGAGGGGACGAACAGAGTGGAGTCGCAGTTCGTCGAGCATCAGGGCTCGACGGGTTGCCTCCGCAGGAGAAACTTGGATGCCTTCACGCGACGAAATCTTCGAGAAAGTCAAAGAAACCCTGGTCGATGCCCTTGGACTCGACGACGATGAGGTTACTCCCTCGGCACGTCTCAAGGCGGATTTGGGAGCCGAGTCGATCGACTTCCTGGACATCGTCTTCCGTCTCGAAAAGAACTTCAGCATCAAGATCCCCCGGAACGAACTGTTTCCGGAGAGCCTTTTCACAGCCGACGCCGGCTTTGCGGAAAATGGCCGTGTTACCGAAAAGGGCTTGGCGGAACTGAGAACTCGCCTGCCACACGCCGACAAGGAAACGATCGATAAACTGGCGCAGAATCCGCAGGTCGAAAACGTGGAAGACCTGTTCACGGTCAGTATGGTCGTGAATTTTCTGGTGGCGAAGCTCGGTTCGTGATCCGGTGAATTGAGAACGAGAGAGTGGCGTTCCAATGGCCCGTCGCCAGTGGTGTCGCCGTCGAGGGGCATCGCATGCGCTGGTTTTGGGTCGATCGATTTGTTGAGTTCGAGAGCGGTTCACACGCCAAGGCCATCAAGAATGTCTCCTTGTCCGAGGAGCATTTGCACGACCATCAACCTGACTTCCCCGTGATGCCGGCCTCATTGATTCTGGAGGGGTTGGCCCAAACGGGAGGTCTGTTGCTGGGTGAACAGCGGAATTTTTCTCGCCTGGTCGTCCTGGCAAAAGTACCGCGCATGACGTTTCATGGGTGGGCCTGTCCGGGTGATACGCTCACCTATTCTGTAAAACTCGTGGATTCACGGGACGAAGGTGGAATGGTGGAGGCGAGCGCCCACGTGGGAGACCGCCTCGTTGCCGAGGGTGAAATTGTCTTTGCACACGTCGATCTCGGAACAGCCGGTGCCGGAAATGTTGACCAGATGAATTGTGTGTTTAAACTGCTGCGGGGCGTTCTGGAAGTCGGCAAAGCGGGCGATGGATCGAGCACCGGCTGATCGTAACCGGAATTGCAGGCGACTCGTATCGGTTGGTTGGCAAGGACACAATCCGCCGCCGGCTTTGCAGAGACTGCGAGTCGTCGATGTCACGGGCTGCGAGGAGGGATTTGACATGAGACGACGAGTCGTCGTGACGGGCATTGGTGCGGTGACCCCGATTGGGAATTCGGTCGAGACGATGTGGGAATCTCTACGCGAAGCCAGAAGTGGCATCGGTGCCATCACGCATTTCGATGCCTCGCATTTTCCGACTAAGTTCGCCGCGGAGGTCAAGGGATACGATTTTCGCCAGTACGTGGATGACCCCGGGCGATTCGAATTCTCGGGCCGAAACATCCGGTTTGCAGCCGGCGCGGCCAGGCAGGCCATCGACGACTCGGGCTTGCTCGAGGGAAAACTCGACCCCGCGCGGTTTGGTGTTTATTTGGGGGCCGGCGAGGGGCAGCAAGACTTTCATACCGTGATGGGGCTCGTGGCTGAGTCTCAGAGAAACGGTGAGGTCGATCTGGAGATTTTCACGCGATCCGGACTGAAAAAGCTGCACGCGGAAACCGAGTTGGAGCAGGAACCGAACATGCCCGCCGGCCATTTGGCAGGTCTGTTTGATGCGCAGGGTCCGAATCTCAACTGCCTGACAGCCTGCGCGGCTTCCAGTCAGGCGATTGGAGAAGCCACCGAACTCATCCGTCGTGGCGACGCCGATGCGATGCTGTCCGGCGGTGCTCACAGCATGATTCATCCCTTCGGAGTCACCGGCTTCAATCTGCTCACGGCACTCTCGACACACAACGACGACCCGCAGGGAGCATCCCGCCCGTTTGATCGCAATCGCGACGGTTTCGTGCTCGGTGAAGGGGCCGGGATGGTGGTGCTCGAAGAACTCGAACATGCCCGTCAGCGCGGGGCTCGAATTTACGGCGAAGTCGTCGGCTATGGATCGACGGCCGACGCGTACCGGATCACGGATATTCATCCGGAAGGACGCGGTGCGGTAGCGTGCATCCGCATGGCTCTGCGCGACGCGGGCCTGAATCCCGAAGACATTCAATACATCAATGCCCACGGGACGAGCACCGAAGTCAACGACAAGGTCGAGACCTCGGCCATCCGCCAGACATTCGGCAGCGCCGCCTACAAGACCCCCGTGTCGAGCATCAAGAGCATGATGGGACACCTGATTGCGGCGGCGGGAAGCGTCGAGGCCATCACGTGCCTGTTGACCATCCGCGACGGCGTGTTGCCGCCAACGATCAACTACCGCACGCCGGATCCCGACTGCGACCTCGATTACGTTCCAAATGAAGCCCGCGAGACTCCCGTGCGACGTGCCCTCTCCAACAGCTTCGGTTTCGGGGGACAGAACGTGTCGTTGATCTTTTCGGAGTTCGTCGGCTGATGAAATGACAGCCTGCGCAGGCTGAGTTGCATCCGGTGTTGAGATGACCCCGCCACAGTTGATTTTCCGTTGCGGAAGATTCGGCTGGGGGTGCTTCGCCGATCCGGTTGGGTTTCTCAGCGGTCTTGTCCGTGGAGAAGAAACTTGAATTGGCTTCTCGGTACGATCGCCGTCTTGCTGCTCGTCGACCTGATCCTGCGAGTGATCTACGTGCGACTGGTCCTCCGGATTTTCGAGGCGAAACCGCCGTTTAGCGCGCCCACGTTGCCGCCCCATCCCATGGCAGAGATGATTGAGTTTCCGACTCGAAACGGGCTCAAGTTGCGAGGCAGCCTGTACCGTCACCCGGAGCGAACGTCTCGCGGTTTGATCTTGTTTTGCCCGGAGATGGATTGCAGCCACTGGTCGGCGATGTCGTATTGCAGTGGCCTGATCGACAGCGGCTTCGATGTGATGTCCTTCGATTTTCGGGGGCAGGGTGAGAGCGATTCGCAACCCGACTACATTCCCAACCATTGGCCGACGATGTTTGAAATCGAAGACGTTCGCGCCGCGCTCGACTTCATCCAGACCCGCGACGATTTGCGGGTGTTGCCGCTGGGCGTGATGGGCATCAGTCGCGGTTCGGCACCGGCGCTCATTGGCGCTGCGGAATGCCCGAACGTCGGGGCCGTTTGTTGCGAGGGAGCCTACTCGACCGATTCGCTCATGCTGTACTTCATGATGCGCTGGGCGACGCTCTACGTTCCGGCATGGGCGCTGAGTCTCGTGCCCCGCTGGCATTACCGAATCACATCCAAATTGGTCCGGTGGACGAGCAGCATTCTTCGCCGACGGCGCTATGTCGTGTTGGAAAAGTGGCTGCCAAAACTCAAGGATCGGCCCGTGCTGCTGGTTGCGGGTGAGCGGGACAATTACGTGCATTCGGATGTGACCCGCGAACTCCAGCGACGAATCAAGTCGCCCTCGGCCACGATCTGGCACGTCCCCCAGGCGAAGCACAACCAGGCGCGCGCCACGGCGGGAGCCGAGTACGACCGCCGCCTGACCGACTTCTTCTCGCAGCTTCAAACGCCGTTCACCGCGACCTGACCGGCCACCGCACACCAAGTCACGGGCGATTCGGCGTCGAGTCAATCTGCTGCATTCGCGCCCTGTCAATTGCATCGGCCTCATGCCGCGGGTGGCAGCATGAGGCCGCAACGATCTGCGATGTCGGCTCGCAACGTCAGTCGCCGAAACCGACTTATCGGAGCGACGTCTCGCGACGACTGTTCCAAACGGTGGCGGCGGACGGGGCCGGCACGAACTTGGACGAACGACGGGGGCTGTGGCTGGCCTCGTCCATCGGAGCAGGGACGGATCGCGACGACGGCGATTCGTAACTGCGTGAGCGACTTTCTGACGAGCCCCGGGCTGGAATCGTCTGCCATTGCTCGGCGGACGGTTCCGCAGCAATCGGTGTGGGACCAAACGCCGTTTGAGGAAGTGGAACGGTAATCGCGGGCATGGTGGGGATGGAAGCGGTCATCGGTGCCGGTTGAACGAACGACGGCGCGTACCCGATTTGGCTCGACACGAATGGCTGGCCGAATGCCGTCGATTGATGTCGGCAAGAATTGCACGACGCTGCGGTTGTTGGAAACGCCATGGGTGCTGGCATCGCCATCATCGGCATCGAGAAGGGAACCGTCTCGGTGATGTGCTGGACCGTCTGCACGGGCACGAACTGAGTCGAGATTTGCGGCACGCGACGAGTCACCTGGTAGGGAACGGCCCGCGTCTTCACCTGCTGCTGAATGACAGTTTGCGCGACCTGCTTGGTCACCGGCTTGGGAACCCACACCATCTGATAGTTGCCCTCATCGACGGTCACGCTGCGAAACGTCGTGCTGGGAACATTCTCCACCACGGTTTCGTTGCGGATTTGCGTCTCGATGACGTCGCGGTAGGTCGTGACCTGCTGAGCATGAAGCTGAGTCTGGACGACCGGCCGAGTTTGAGTGCAACTGCACTGCGCGTGAGGCATCTCGCAGGTTTCGCAGCATTCGTGAAACGGGCGTCTGAAGAGTTGAGCCTGACAGGTCTCGGGAAACAATCCGCCCAACCCGGCGTACAAGAGACATCCCCAAAGGACACGCGTCATATCACCGACTCCTTGAACACACTCGCATGATGGGCACACGGCCACCAACAGCCCGAATCGCTTTCTTATTCGGCAGAGACGACAGGGTCTCTTCAATCGAAAAAGTCGCCGCAATCATTTTTTACGAAATGTCGACCGTGTCGCGGGTCTCAATTCTTGGCCGGAAAAAACAGAACATTGTGACGACAGCATGTGAGCTCCGCATGACGACAGATTCGCGTTCGGTCATGGTGTCAGTCAAGATCCACATTGGCGATAGCATTGGAGTAGTTACATAACTTACGTATCAGCTTGAAATTGCGATCGCTAATTGCAAAGCTGGCCGCTCGTGGATCGATTGGGCATGCAATCCGCAAGATGACTGGGGTTGAACAGCTTCAACGGGAATATCCTCGACGAGAAGAAGGAGCGGATCATGAACATTTGGAACCACCGCCTGCTTGTGGCGGGTTGCCTTCTGACAAGCCTGATACCCGCGGGCTTCGCGGCTTTTGCGAAGGAGAAGGATAAACCCACTCGTGAACCAGCGGCTCGGGCCGCAAAACCCGCTGCCGCTGCCCGTGCGGAATCGAATGCGAATCGAGCGGCTAGCTCCGCTCCGAAAGAAGCACCGCGCCCGCGTGTCGAGCCGGCACCGCGACGTGTCGAGCCGGCGCCGCGGATCGAGCGTCGCAACGACAACAATCCTCCCGCAGCCAGCAGGTCGTTGCCGCGTGTCGAGCCGGCACCGAAACGTGTCGAGCCGGCACCGCGAATCGAGCGTCGCAACGACAACACGCCCCCCGCGGTCGGCAGGTCGTTGCCGCAAGTGAATCCGGGCAATGTACCGTCGAAGCGAGTCGAGGTGCCGCGTGACAATCGAGGCAACAACGACCGGAGTCCCGCCCAAGCCATTGGTGGTGGACAAGGAGTCGATCCTCGTTCGTCACAGAATTCGCGTCCTGATCGGGGACAAGTCAATTCAACACCCAAGGTCCAGCCCGACGTGCGAGTTGATCGGCGCGAACAAAATCCGCAGGTCAACGTCAATCCGCAACCGAGAACCATCCCCGGTGGCAACCCAGCGCTCGGCGGTCCAAATCCGCGTGAGAATGGCAAGCCCGGTGGCAATCCAATCCCCAGAGTTGGCGGATCAGGAAATCCGGGCGTGACATTGCCGACTGGTCCCGCGCTCAGAGGAGCAGACGGTAACAGGGCTCGCGAACGCCGTGATGACAACGACAAGAACCATGTGGGTGGCGATAAGAACAGTCTTCCCAAGCTGGAGATTCCGCGGAGTGAACCGGGGCGACCGAGTCTAAATTCCGGTAGCGACGCAAAAGCGGGAAACCCAGGAGGGAGATTGCCATCGAGCCCAACTCTTGGCGGAACTGGCACAAACAATTTCCTTGATCGTCACGGCGACAACGACAGGAACCGCGATCCTCGCGACAAAATCGGCCTGCCCAAGCTGGAGGTCCCCAAGAACGAACCGAGCCGACCGCATCTCAATCCCGGTAACGCCTCTGGGACGGGCGTCGTCCGAGGGGACGTCAATCGACACGGTTCCGCGAACACAACGATCATTGGCAAGGACGACATTCGTCACCGGACGACTCCCATCCGGATCGAGAAGAACGGTCATGCTCCGAAACTGGACGCCCGGCCCGAAGTCGCCCACTTGAAGCCCGAAGTCAGCCAACGGATTGACCAGTTGCGGCAGACGCGGGACCACAAGGAGTTTGAGCGGCACCTCCACGAGTTGAAGGCCCTGCCCGACGCGAAGTCAAACGCGCACCTGGCCGGCCTGAAACTGGATCGGGTAAGCGGTGTGTACCAGCACCGAATTGAGCGGCATGATTTCGATCGCCTGCACAACTCGGATGTCGGTCGTCGATTGAATCTCGACCGGCAGTTCCAACTGCATCGCCACGGAGACCTCTCGCGCCAATTGAACCTCGGGCCGAACCTGGTTCAGGCGGGAGGCTGGCAACACCGACACCACGGCCGGGTGGTCCCGACGTTCACTCAATCCTCGTTCAGCGTCTGGTACGCGGGGGGCGGTTACTATCCACGCTACTGCTGGACTCCACGCTGGACGCCGTGGGTTGACTGGTGCTGGTGGGACACCTGCCTGCCCATCTACGATCCGCGTCCGGTCTATTGCCGACCGATCGTTTACAATCCCTGCCCAACGTGGGTGGTCTACGAGTACCCGGTGTGGCAGCCGCTGCCTGTGGTGGCGACCTGCGGCACGTGGGTCGATGTGCCGCCGGTGGTTGTCGATTCGGGAACGGACCTGCAACTGCTGGCCACGCGTTTCGTGGACAACGGCCATCCCGATCAAAATCTCGGTCCTAGATACCGCGTCTGGGTGCGAAACAACGGCCCCTTGTCGACAACGACTCCGTTCAACGTGATGTTGATTGCGGCCAACGAACCCGTGCCCCAGGCCGATCTGCCGCAGGCGGGTGCCGTCGTGAATGGCATCGCGGCGGGCGAGATTCAATCGGTGGACATCCGTTTGCCGCTGGCTGCCAACCGCCTGGCCGTCACACCCGAGGGGCAGCGGATTCCGTTTGGATACCTGCATGTCCTCGTCGACAGCCATCGCGAGTTGGTCGAACCAGACGAATCGAACAACGGAGCGGTGGTGGCTCGCAACGACATCCTGCCCGTCGATCCGGCGGCCTTCTCTTCGGACGTGTCGGCCGGCGCACCCGGTACGGTGATCAACGTGGCCGGTGAAGGGCTGGGGCCGGAGCCCGGTCAGGTCATCGTGTCGATCAACGGCCTGCAACTTCAGGCCGAGATTCACGGCTGGTACGACCTTGGTGTCCGGTTCGCGCTGCCCAACATCGCATTGGCCGGAGCAACGGACGCCGACATTCTGATTGTGCGCGGCGACGGTGCCGCCGCCAACCCGCTCGATTTCGACATGGTTCCCCAGGCGATGTTGGGCGAGTCACCTCTGCCGCCAATTCCGAGCCCGTAGTCGAAAGACGACACGGTTGGAGAACCACTCCGCGGCCTGACCGAGAACTCTCGGTCAGGCTTTGTTTTTTAGTCGCTCTCTGATGGTCAGGCCTCAGACCGGCAGCAGTGCACAATTCTGGGGGGACTCACGCCGCTCCTCCCAGCATCGTCAGCGGGAGTCGGGTACCGACGGAGTCGTCGATTCCGGATGCCGTTCGGTACGTTCCAAGAGATGTGACAGCGTCGGTTCGCCACGTTCAAGAACAAATGCCGGAGCCAGCGTGAGCCAGACCAGCAACGTCACAAACGGTGCCAGAGCGGCAAACTCCTGGAGCGTCAGATCACCTTGACTCTCCAGCTCGGTCGAGCTGGCCGGTCCGTCGACTGCAGCGGACGAAATTCGTGCCATCGGCGATCGCTGCGTCGGTCGGTGAGGCTGAGTCAGTCGCGCAGCATCGTTCTCTGACGGGTCTCGTCCAAACAGGACTCGCTGGATGGCAGAAGTCACTGCCCACGTCAGAAGCAGAGTGGCCGCGATTCCACAGGCCGCGAACGGCGCGCTCTCCCAGGTCAACAACGACAGCGCCAGGAACGACCCCGTGGCACAACCGCAGCCCATCGCTCCCAAGCCGACCAGCAGCGAGATCAGCATCGCGGCCAGCCTGGGTCGCTGAATTGCCAGACCTTCCATCACCTCAGAGTCTCGATTGCCGGACCTCGATTGCAACAGGCCGACAACACAGAACAGCCCGGCCGTCGCCATTCCCTGCGACTGAACGAGCAGCCACGCGCCAGCCAGTCCCTCGCGCGAGGGTAGCCTCATCGCGAGCAGCGCCACCGCCAGCCAACCCATCGACAATGCCGCCGCGAGTTGCCTGAGGTCGCGTTGTGAGACGGCCCTGAATCCGGCATGCAACGCTCCCAGCGAGGCCACGACGCCAAGCAGCCACGACAGTTCGAGAGCCGGCTCCACCAACAACGGCATCGCGAAGCGGACCCAGCCGCAGAACACCACCTGGGGAAGCGCGATCGCCACCAGGCCGGCGACTCCGACGGGAGCCTCCGCCAGCGTCGTCACGTACCATCCATGAAACGGGACCGCCGGCAATCGAATCGCGAGGCCGAGGACCAGCAACACACAACCCCACGGCGCAAGGTCGCTCCAGAGCTGAACCGCCACTTCATTGCGGGCCACCATCGCCTGGAGGCCCTCCACCAAGCCGAACGAATCAAACGCGAGCGGACTGCGCCGCACTTCGAAATCGCTGCGCACCCACGGCCACGACACGGCGATGAGCGTCGTTCCGAGCAGCGTCAGTCCGCAACCGACAAGCTGGCAGATCAGCAATCGTCCTGCTGCCGTTCGACGTTCTTGCCCACCCCAGCGGCCGATCAGGAAGAAGAGCGCGGGGAGCGACATTTCCAATGAGATCACGGAAGCCACCGCGTCACGGCTGGTCAATGATGCCAACAAACCTGCTTCACCGAGAAACAGCGCGATGTAATAGGCGGGCGACGATTCGCCAACGGACTGGCCGGGGATCAACACCGCCGCCCACACGGCCAATGCGAGCCAGACAGCCGGCCAGAGCGTCAGTCCGTCGAGCGCGAACGACAGCCGCACGCCGACGCCGCGTTGGGTCCGGTGCGTATCGACCTCCCCTGTTGCCTGCGATTCGGCCAGCCAACCAAAACTCACCGGCATCGGCGAGACATCGGCGCGACCGCGCCGATCGATTCGATGCGGTTCATACTGCCAGACGGCGGCACCCAGCAGCAGAATCGTCAGCAAGGCGTTGGAGAGGGCCGTCGGTCGCGCAAGCAGCGGGTTGAGGCGCGATACGAACGCGACGGATGCGGCTCCGATCAGCGGGGAGATCGTCGCCATGAACGGCAGCATTTCGGCAGCCAGCGACAGGAAACGCATCAGGGGTGAGTCCACGGGGCCGATGACAGAGCCGGAATCAACGCGACCGGCTCATGGTTCATCATCGGGCGACTCATCGGGAACGACGGTTCGGTCGTTGGCGGCGGGCGACGGCAGCTTGTTCAGCGTGACACCCGCGTTGGTCCCGTCGCTGGCACCGTTCACCGCCGGGTTCGAGGTCGCCATCGTGTTGAGTTCGACGGCGTCGGCGGTCATCTTGGTCCAGGGATAGTCGGAGGGCTTGGTGCGCCAAACCACGGCGGCATTTGTCGAGCCGGTTCCCTCGTTGTTTCCCCAGTAGTTTCGCCACTCATCGAAGTTGAGTTGCCGCGCCGTCGCCGCCGACTGTCGTCCTCCCAACTGCCAAAAGACGGAGACCGAATCGTAGTAGTTGCGGTCGCCATTCCAGAAGAAGAGGCGCTGCATGTCCGTCAGGTCTCCGGCGTCTTTCATCACGATCAGCGGCCGATTTGGTCCGCACGACAGAATGTTGTTGCGGGCGATGACCAGCACGGGGGGGGTGCGATCGGTGAGGTTGTCGATCCCCTCCGTCACGATCAGTCCCTCGGACAGGCAGCAGGTCGTATGATCGAGTTCCAGCGTCACGCGATCGGACTCGACGTTGGAGGGTTCGGTCTGGCACATGCCGTGGAACAACGATCCCTGCAGCGCGACGAGCACGTCCTTGATCTGGAAGCGGACGGGCACGGCGTCTCGCAGCAGAATCAGATCGCACTCACCGCGCACGAGACATTCGGAGATCGAGACCTTGGGCGGTTCGGCGGGCATGCCGTTCTTCATCATGCCGACGTTGCCGAGACCCTGTCCGGCAGCGGCCACCTGCTCGATCACACACGCCGGTTGCGCGTTCGGATTCGCGACGGTGATCGTCACACCGTGGAGTTGCAACTTTTCAGGCCGTTCGAGGGAAAACAGAGCCCAACGGTCGGCCGCGATCCGCTCGGGGATCACGAGGCTGAGATCGACGTTGAACAGTTCCAACGAACCGCCGGTGACGGTGATCATTCGCGATTGAGTCGCATCGGTCGGCGGTTCGGTCGGCGCGAATGCGATCAACGGACGGAAGCCGCTTCCGCCGCGTACGATGATGTTCTTCTTGTTCGACAACCGAATGGGACGCTCGGTCTCACCGCGACTGCCGTTGTAACGCAGTTCGATGATGCTGCCGTCTTTGGCTTCGGCGCAGGCCGCCTCCAGGCTGCCATAGATTTTCCCGTCGAGGATCGAAACCACCCGGCCCGCGTCTGTCGGGACGGCTGGTGGAGGAACGGGTTCCGCGGCGCCTGGCGCCGGCTTGGTGATCGTCGCCACCGGCGGAAGCTCCTCCTTGCCAGGGACCGAGACAGTGGAATTCGGCTTGGGAACGGTGGAGTTTGGCTTGGGAATCGGAGCCGCGTCGTTGCCAGTCGTTCGCGGACTCGCAGCACCGCTGAGAACCACCAACTCCTTTGCCTCAAACATTCCGCCCGCCAGCTTCGGGTCGAGCGGGATGGGGTTGAGAACTCGGCCGCTCTGCCCAACGACATCGACGTCATCGGACAAAGGCGGACCCTGTGTGACCCCCGGGATGGGATCTCTGGTGATCGTCGTCTTTGGGGTTGTTTCTGCCACTGTCGGTGCGAGCGGCTGCGCCTCGCCGCCGACAGAACCGGACGCGGAGTCAACCGGCGAGGTCGGGTTCCTGGAGTTTGGCACCTCACCCTTGGGCGATTGAGCCGCAGCGACAGGCGCGGTGCGATGATCATCGAATCGCGGAACCAGCGACGGGTAGCGCTGCATCCCGACGACGAACAGGACCAGCGCGGCGGCCGTCGCGACCCAGCCGATGTTGCGCTGCCAGGCTGGCGGCTGGAATCGAGTCGCGGTCAACCAGACCTGACCGTCGATCGGAACCGCCCCCGAACCGAGAGACCTCGCCACGATCAGCAGGTCCCGCAGCAACTCACCGGGATTCGCATACCGCCGGCGCGGATCGCTGGCCATCATGCGGCGCACGACCGCGGACAGCGCGGGCGACACGCGGCGGTTCTTGCGAGCCGGATCGGGAACGTCCTTCCCCTGATGATCGAGCAGCTTTTGCAGCACGGTCCCCTCGGGGTACGGGGGCTCACCGGTCAACATGTGGTACAGCGTGCAGCCGAGCGAGTAGATGTCGCTGCGCACATCGACGTTGCGCGGGTCTTTGGCCTGCTCGGGTGAGATGTAATCGAACGTGCCGAGCGTCGTTCCCGCGACGGTCAACTCGGCCGAGGCTTCGTGACTTTCGCGTCTCGCCAGTCCGAGATCGACCAGCTTGGCGCGACGCTGGGGCGTGATGAGGATGTTTGACGGCTTGATGTCCCGATGCACGACTCCGGCCGCCGATGTATGGCTGAGCGCGGCGGCCAACTGCACCGTGTAGTTCACCGCTTCGGCCGGCTCGAGCTTCCCCCTCAGACGAATCACGTCGCGCAGATTCGACCCGGCGATGTATTCGTAGGCGATGTAGTGCAGCCCCGCATCGTCGCCGTAGAAGAAGACGCGCGCGATGTTGTCGTGATCGAGTCGGGCGGCGGCGCGGGCTTCGTTTTGGAAACGCTGCACCGACGACGGGTCCACCGACAACGACGGGGCGAGAATCTTGAGCGCGATGTTGCGCCGCAGCCGCTCGTCCGTCGCCAGAAAGACAGAGCCCATGCCGCCGGTGCCGATGCGCCGTTGAATCGTGAAGTGACCGATGCGCACGCCCACCACGTCATCGGACTCCGCGGCGGCCGGAAACAAGCGCCGACTTTGATCGGGTCCGGCGTGGGAAACCGGTTCAGTGGGAACAATGGGGGCCGGCGAATGAGGAGTCGTAATGACCGTTTCAGATCGGGGAATGACCGGGCCGCGCCAGGCAAATGGAAACGCCGAACCCTGTCCCGAGCCGGGCTGGCTGTCGGGGGGCAACTGGCTGTCAGATTTGAGTTGGCTGCTCGCCATGGGATCTCAAGCTCTGGGTGACTCGGGGCGACAAACACAGGACCGTTCGCACGGGCTGCTGTCGGCCTCATTCGTTTCTTGATTTGTTATCGGTCGGCGTTCCCTTGGCGGAGGCATTGTAGACGACCAACCCGCCGAAAAAGTTCACCATCTGGAACTTTCTGCGGCCATCCGAAAACTGCTCTCGACAACGAGTGCCGATCTCCCGATGGAACCTTCGGCTCCCGACCTTCCTGCGTGGACCAACCGTCACAATCCCGACAACCCGTTCCGTTTGATTCGACCCGCCCCTCCGGCAGGAACGAGCAGAATCAGCGGGGTTGTCCGCGAGTGGCCAGCTTGTCGACCTCGACGGCGATCGCCTCGAACAATGCTTCGGCCTCTTCGTTGAGGCCCTCGGTGTATTGATCGGATTCCATGACCATCGCCGCATGATGACGAATCGTCACGTCGGCAATCGGGGGGGCCTCAGACTTGGGATCGTGCGGTCGCGCCACCTTCCGCAGATCGTGAGCTTTGGGTACAAAAGCATGCTCCAAGTGCTCGATCAAGTCGTGAGACCTCCGGGCGGCCTCGCGAATCTTGTCGCGCAGGGTGAGCTGATCGAGATTCAGTGATCGAGCCATGGGACGTGCCATCCAGAACGGGCGGAGACGGGTTGAGACATATTAGATCGTCCAACGGCAAACAGCGTCAAGACGCAAGGGGGGAAGGGGCGAGGGTTGAGGGGCGAGGGTCGAGGGTCAGAAAAGCGAAGTCATCCCTCGTTCCTCGTCCCTCATCCCTCGTCCCTCATCCCTCATCCCACTTCCCCCCTGGGTGCAAACGGCATGAGAATCCTGGTGCTGGCCGACATTCATGCCAACTGGCCCGCACTCAGCGCGATCCGCGAGTCGTTCGATGCGTGCCTGTTTCTCGGCGATCTCGTCGAGTATGGGGTCGAACCGATTCCGTGCATCGAGTGGGTGCGCGCCCACGCCACGTTCGCCATTCGGGGCAATCACGATCATTCGGTCGCTCAGCGGGTGACTCCTCCCGCCGGATCGGGATTTCGCAAACTGGCGGGAGCAACCCGGGAGCAGCACTGGAGCGTGTTGTCTGCGTCACATCTCAAGTACCTGTCGCGATTGCCCGTGACGCAAACGGTGACCCTGGACGGATTGCGGTTTCATCTCGTCCATGCCACGCCGCGCGATCCGATGGATGAATACCTGGCCAACGAACCGGAACTGTGGCGGGCGCGACTGGCCGGGATCGAGGCGGACATCGTCTGTGTCGGGCATACGCACATTCAGTTTCATCTCGATCTGGGTCCGCAGCAGCTCCTCAATCCCGGCAGCGTCGGCCAGCCGCGCGATGGCGACCCGCGCGCCGCGTATGCGATCATCGACAACGGTCGCATCGAGTTGAAGCGGGTGGAGTACGACATCGATGCCACCGTGCGCGGCCTGCGCGACGCGGGACTGGCGCCCGACGTCCTGGAACTCGCCGAGGCCGTACTGCGAACCGGCGGAAAGCCGTGAGTGTCGAAGTCGCCAACGTGAGTGTCGAAGTCGCCAAGTGGTGGTCGCTGTTTCTTGTCCCCTCTCCCGCCCGTCTTCGGGGGAGAGGGTTAGGGTGAGGGGGCCAGGCGGTCGAGAGACGTTGGAATTG
>JANODP010000338.1:0-25427 GCA_031412755.1 Schlesneria sp.
ATCCGCGCGGACGATCCTGGTGAATTCGATCAACACGCCGTTGACCATCGGCGAATCGTCACCGGCTGCCAACAGGAGCTGGCCGACCTCCACCGCCTGCGCCGACTGGTTCAGAGCGGCATAGGTGCGCAGCGCGGAAACCAGAATGCGCAATGACGACCGGTCCAGCGAGGTCAGCGGCTTGCTCTTGAGGTTGTCGACCAGCGGTTGCAGCAGCGGCAGCGCCGCCGCCGTCTCGTCTTGTTCCAGATGCATCTCGGCCAGCAGCAACTGGGTTTCCTGCAGGGCCGGACCCTGCCCCGCCCCCGTGTTCTTTCGGAACTCGGCGAGGCTCTGCTGCAACAACTCCACCGCCATCTTGCGGTGAGACACCGTGGTCGTGTCACCCCTGCGCTTTCCGTCCACGTACAGCGACCAGCGCGTGGCACCGGCCAGTTGCAATGCGACGGGATACCGGTCCGACACCGGGTTCACACTGTTGAAGATTTCGATCGCGCCGTTGGCATCCCCCTGGATCAGCTTCAACTTGCCCCGCGCGATCCGCGCATCGTCAGCCTCGGCATGCTTCGGAAACTGTTTGAGCAGGAATTCGGTCGCTTCGTTGATCTTGTCGAGTGCGGCCTTGTCCTTGGTTTGTCCGTAGAGCAACATCGCCGAGTTGACCGCCAGCGCGGCGGCAGCGGGCGCCTTCGCGTACCCCGGCTCTTTCGCGAGCGCGAACGCCGTTTCGTAACTGGCAGCCGGTTTGGCCGTCATCAACTGGGTAAAGGCCAGCGTGAATCGGGCGGCGAGAACCCGGTTCTTATCTTTGACGTCGGCACTGAGTTCAATCGCCCGGGTGAACGCCGACTCGGCCTGCAACCAGTTGGTCTTCGCGTCTGCGGGAGTCTCCGCTTCACTGGCTGCCTTGGTGGCGGCGTCACCGATGGCGATGGCCTCGTCAAACGTGTTCAGCGGAGCCTCTTCTCCACCGCTGCTCAACCGCTTGATCAGAATGGCTTCCTTCTGAAATTCGCTCCGAATTTCGACGATGTTCGCCAGCAGCCGTTTCGCCTCCGTCGTCGATTTGGCGGCAGCGGCTCCCTGTAGTGTCTTGGCCTGTTCGAGATGGGCCTTGGCCAACTCCAGCGCGATCCCCTGATAACCGTTCGAGCGCTTCTGAGACTGGTTTTCGGCCATCCAGATCGTCGCATCGTTGATCAGTTTCTCATAATTCTTGGTGCGACCGAGCAGCATCAGGCGGTAACGATTGACCTCTTGGAACATCGCCACCCACTGGGCCATGTTCGCGCTGGCCTTTTCTGGTTCAGCCGACATCACCTCGTCGTAGATGTCGAGCGCGGTGACGAAATCCTCCATTTCCTCGCGCGCCTTGCCCTCCCACATGTGCGCATAAACGCCGACCCGGCCCTCGCGATTCTCCTGAAAGATGCCATCGAATCCCTTGGCCGCCTTGGTGAACGCCTCTTTGCGCTTCGGATCCTTCAGCTCGGGAAATGTCAGACCCAGATTGAAGTCGACGGTCGCGACCTTGAGCCGCGCCGTCAGCCACCGGTTGACCAATTCGGAGGCCCTGCGTTCGGCCACCTTGCCAACGATCTTCTTCTTGCCAGCCACCAATTCATCCACTTGCGACTTGAACAGGGTCTCGGCCTGCTCAAACTTGGGCCGGGCGTCCGTGAGCAGTTTGCGTGTCTCCGGCAACAGAGTGTCGCGTTTCGTCTTGTCGCGCAGCGCCTGGTTCAGCGTGTTCTGGGCGCGGTACAGGGAGATGTCACCCGAAGTGAGTTGAGCCTTCGCCGCCTCCTCGTGGTTGGCATGCTCCTTCAGAAACTTGTCGAGCAACCCCTGAGCGTCCACGAGGTATTTTTGCTTCATTTCGGCGTTCGGCGTTTCTTCGCCCGCGACCCGCAGGCTCGCCGCCATCTCCAAATCCCAGGTGGTCTTCAACTCCTCCGGCAGATCGGGGCGATTCTTGATCTGCTCCAGATAGAGGATGGACATCTCGCCGTATCCCTCGTCGTGCAATCCATGCAGGAAATCGAGGAATTGTTCCTCGGCGCTGCTGTTGCCGACGAGCAGTCCCAGAACCAGACCTGCCAAACAACCGAGTCGCGATAGACGCCCAAACATACTGGCAGCCCTTGAGCAAGTTGGTCGCCGGTGGTGACCGACGACAATTTGGCCGAACCGAACCAAAGCGATCACGAAGCAGTTCATCAAGCCCGCCGCAAAACTGCAAGCCGCGAAACAAAATCAGCCCACCGGAAAACGGGCGGGCTGAGTTGAAGCCGTCGGCCTCTCCCACGGGTCACTTGCTTTCCGGCGTCTTGTCCTTGCCTTCCACCATCTTGTCCTTGCCCTCCATGGCCTTGCCCTTGCCCTCAATCTGGTACAGCGGCAGATACCGGTAGTAAACCTCCAGGGTCAATGCGCAAATGCTGGTCATCATGACCGGCCCCATGACATGCGGTTTGTTCTCGGAACTCCAGCTCCCCGCCGCACAGCCTTCTTTGATCTGAGACTTGATCAGGAATCGTCGGGCGTGGCGATTCCAGGTGTCCCATTCCGGGCCGGGCAGGTTGTGCATGACCTGCGTGGCGTAATAGAAGAAGTACGGGTTGCCTTCCGCCCCCGGCAGATTGGCCATCACGTAGGCTTGGCCCTCGACCATTGCGGGGTCGGTGCGCTTCATGCCACCGTACTGGTTGCAGAGCAAACCGACAGCCGACATGGTCGGCGTCGCACCCGATTCCGCCATGTACGAGAACTGGCCTCCCGATTTCCCTTTGGCCACGGACTTGAGATAAGTCTTGGCTTTGATCAGGGTCTGGGGATTGACGCGAAGTCCGGCCATCTCACCGCTCTTGAGCGCCATCAACTGCCATCCCACCACCGACGTATCCCCGGCCGTCGTCGGATTGGCGACGTAATGCCAGCCACCCGTCGTGTCATTTTGAGCGTCCTCAATAAACGCGATCGCCGCCTGAGCGTGGGGCTGCAGCCGCCGGTCCTTGCTGAGGCCGTAGGCTTCGCAAATTGCGATCGTCGCCAGTCCATGCTCGTACATGCTGCCGGTCCCCATCTGGCCGGTCTTCTGGTTCTGATTACGTGTCATCCAGGTCAGACCCCGGTTGATGACTCCCTTGTACGGACCCGCCGATTCATGCGTCTGTCCGGCGGCGAAGTAGGGCAACAAGCCGAAAGCGGTCGCCGCTGTCGGGTATTCGGCGGGGGCATCCTTCAGATCCTTGGGCAGATACTTCGTACAACTGGGATCCTTGCAGTGTTTGGCAAATCCCTTGAGACCACAGCCCCAACTGCCGTCCGGATTTTGGTGCCGCGCCAACCAGTTCAACCCGCCGCCCACGGCCCGCTCCGTGTCCGCCGTGCCACCACCGCTGGCGAGCATCTTCTCACGGCTGCCGGAACCGCGACCACCGAAGCCTTCTCCCGCACCACCAGATCCCCCCTTCGATCCGTCGCCCTTGCCGACTTCCAAACCGACCGCACCCATGAGGGCCGGTCCGTCACCCAGCGACGAGAGGCTCACTCCCAGACCGCCCACTGCCGAGGTCCCGCTGGACACGCCACCTCCCGCCTCCACGAATTCGGCGGAGGCGTCGTTGTATTGTGCGTCCTGCTCGATCGTCGCCGGTGGTTCGGTCAGCGATTCGGTGTTGAGGACCGTCGGCTCCAACGGCGTCTCACCGACCTCGAAATGTTCGATGGCTGCCTGTTCGTCTGCGGTGTCCACCTCCGAGTCGATAAAGATCACCTCTTCCAGCAGCTTACCAGCGTGCGGAGCGCCAATGGCGACACCGAGAATCATGAAGATCACCAGATGCATGCCAAAGCTCGCGCCCCAAAAACTGGCGTTCGCCTTGACCCAGTTCGTGACGTTCTGCTGGAATTCTGCGGGAGTTGGAATGACTGCACGCAGCAGTTCTTGAAGACTCATGGCTGACCTCATCTGGAAAAAATGTTGCTGACGTTGAGCACCGCAAGAATTGAACTCAACAGATTACTCTAGATTATTCTGAACCCTTGCGGCCCTCGGCCGAAGTCGGGTGCGAATCGAAAATGGAGGGCATTTCCGGTCGCGGCATTTCGCCGGAATCCGCCACGTTGTCCCCAGCGTCATCCCATCGAGAACTCGTCCCGTCCGTTGGCGACGTGTCCCCCATCATAGCGGTGTCCAACCACCCCTCAATGGTCGAATGGTCCACTTCCTGCGGCGGCGTCAACATGGCACGTCCCCGTTCAAGGTAACGATTCGTCCAAACCACCACCACCGCGATCACAGCCAGGGCACCACAAAGCCAGTACGACCAAACATGCCTTGTTTGCTGCAAGGCCACGCGTGCCGGATTCTCGCGCCACCTCAACCGTCCGATCAGCAGCGGCGCCCAACGAGTCTTGTCCAGCGGGTCCTGATACGTCAGCAGCTTGTGGAAATAGCCCACGAACTGGACTTCCTCGTGGACATCGGGATGAATCGGCAACTCTGGCGGCTTGTCATAGAACACGAGGCAATAAAAATTGCCGCGAGACTCGTCGGTCACACCCCACGCCTCGTAAACCGTCTTGGCTCCCGCCGAATTCCGAGGGGCCGGGAACGAAGCCGTCCGTCTCACGCTGAGTTTCAGCCCCACCAACTCGCCGCGATGTTGTTCCGGAGCCTGAGCCAGGTGGGTGAAGTAGCGATCCTTGTGGGCCCGCTCCCACAGGTCGTCAAAACTTTCCGTCATGCTCCAGCGCATCAACCGCCAATAGGCGGGCATCTCTTCGGCAGCCAGGGCAGACTTGTCGGTCACCGCCTGGAAGAGGTCTTTCGCCTGCGTTTCCTCCAGCGCCTGCAGGTCGTTCGGTCCGGGAACGGCGGTCTCGACAAACTCCACGTCTGACTTTGTGGCCAGCGGAGCATCGTCGGCTCGTTTCTCCTGCCGGGTTTGATAGATCGTCATGCCGATCAAGATCAACAACGTCAGCATGCTCAGGAACCGCAACGAATCGCGGCGAGAAAACAGCGGCTGCGACGGAGTCATGGAACGGAATCGCATGGCGCGACGAACACCACAAGAAAATCAACCAGACCAATTTCTTCAGCAACGCGGACGGTGTTGCCAACGAGAACCACGTCAGCCCGTCGCTCCAGGCAAACTCCCGGCCACAGGCCAATTCGTGAATTCTTCCGAAATGGGCATGGAGCCAACCAGTCCACCAAGCCTCACCGATTTAAAGTGCGGTGACGACGGTACTGTCGCTACCCGTCCTCGGGCAATTCGACAAAGCTGAGCTTCGACAGTTTTTCGCCGGTGGACAAGGTCTGCCTGGTACAGACATCGACAATCTTCATGAGCTCGTCGTACTTGAGTCGGGAACCGACTTGAATGACGACCTGATCGAACGACGCTCCCGACTCCGGGCCAAGCACGACCTTGAGGCGATTCTCCAGGGCGGTCAGGCCCGACACGGTCCCCTCACCGATAGCCATCGTCGAAATCTTGCCCCCCGCCGTGGAAAAGACCGAAATGACCAGCGAATTCAGCCCTTTGACAGCGCTGTTGTTCTGCTCATCGGCACCCGCCTGCTGACCGGAATTCACGTTCGTGACCGGTTGCGGCGGTGGCAGCTTCAGGTTGATCTGCCCTTCGATGGGGGCGGGCTTGAATGTCAGGATGAAAAACGCCAGCAACTGGAACGCCATGTCGAGCATGGCGGCCAGATTGAGTTCGACGTTTTCATGGCCCCCTCTTTTTTTCTTCTTGCGACGCATGGTGACCGCATTCAATTCTCTGAGATTCGACCCGACATCAAACTTCCCAGCGGCCAATTCCGCGAGCCGCAGCGTCTCTGGACTGAATCATCAATTCTGCCGAAGCCCGATTCCTTACTCTTTGTTCATCAATTTGAGGGCGAACTTTCGAAAGCCATTTTTCTGGCAGGTCGTGATGACCTTGTTGAGCTGTTTGAACGACGTTTCCTTGTCGGCCCTCAGGACAATTGTGCCAGGCAAATCGTCATCCGCTTTGAATTTGGGGTTCTTCTGCCTGGCGGCGTCCCGGCTGACTTTGGCCTCGGATGCAATGTACGGCTCGACCTCGCGCGGGTAACCGTAGAGGAGGAGCCGACCTTCTTTGTCGATATTCAGCACCAACAGTTCTTCCGTCCCCTCGGTATCGACGGGCCGAGCGGATCCGACGACCGGCAACTTCAGACTCAGGTCCAGCGACGCCGCTTTGAAGTTGCCCACCAGCATGAAAAATGTGATCAACTGAAACACCAAGTCGAGCATGGGCGTCAGATTTGGCTCGGCGTTGGCTGCGGTATTCATCGAGCCAGACATGGCTACCTCGTCGGCACTAAGTCGCCGGGTCGATGTCAACTTGTGAGTGTCGGAAAATGCCGACTCGAACCATCAAGGCAAACAATCACTGGAATCGGCCACCAGCCCAAGACCCGACAGCGCTGTCAGCCTCAATCAACTTGGCCTACACCTTTGGCTGCTCCTTTGGAGCTGCTGCTGCTGGTACTTGCGGGGCTTTCGCGGCCGCCTTTGCCGCCTGGGCCAACTTCTTCATGAAATCATCGGCTTGGAGCATCGTGTTGGCGGTAATGGCCATCACCCGGTTCTTGAAAACCGCGAAGAAATAAATCGCGGGCACCGACAGGGCAACACCTTCAAACGTCAGCAGCAAGGCTTCCGAAATACCCTCCGCCACCTCACTGGCCTTTAGCTGCGTGTCAGACATGGCGATGACGCTGAAGCTCTTGATCATCCCTTGCAACGTTCCCAGCAGCCCAATCATCGGACCGAGCGTGCCGAGAACCGCCAGCATGCTGATTTTCTTCTCCATCTCCACAACCTGAACGTCGGCCACACGCTCCATCGCATCGCGAGCCTCGTCCAACCCGGACGACAACTCACCCATGCCCGCGGCCGTAATTTTTGTGAACAGGCAGTCATGCTCCTTGATGCTCGCGTAGATTCCCTTGTAGTCCCGTTTCTCCATCTTCTGTTGAATATCCTGCATCAACTCGGGAGGCATCGCCACCGTGGGACGCAGTTCCAGAAACAGCCTGCTGGACAAGGCCACGAAATAGACCGACAGGCCGAAGATCACCAATCCAATCGGGCCCGAGGTCTTGATCACCCACCAGACGAAGTTCTTTTCACCTTCGTGGGCCGGCTCGGCGGCCTTCTTCTCGGGCTCGTCTTGTGCCCAGGCGACGGAAGGGGCCGCCCACCTCACCTCCATCACATCAGCCACCATCAGGAACAACAGCACGCACGCAAGCCATCTCAAGCGGTGGAAAGAGCCAGTCATCAAGCGAACCTTGTTGGAATAGTCTCGGAAGACAAGAAGGGAACCACAATTTCCAGACGGGCAACGTCGAGCAATCACCTGACGGGCGCGCGAAAAGTTCGTCAACAATTCACCGAGTTCTTGCAGAAAGATCGTTTGAGATAATTGCCGCAACAATGGTGGTTGTCAACTCGGCTGGATCGCACCGCGATTTCCGTGTCAGCCACACGGGTGGCATTCCTGTCGATGGGAATCATCGATGTCGTCACCGGACGAGATTGATGCGTTCAACCGCGTTGCCGATGCCGCGTCAACTTCGAGAGTGGGGTTCGTCGGGCGCGGATTCGTCAACCAGCCCCGGCGCAAAGGACTCTCGCCACGCCATTGAAGGACGGGGGGATTCCGAAGTGCCGGCGCCGCCAAAACGACAGGTTGCCGGGCACCGGCGGATCACTTCGAGCGGTTTCCACAAACTGTCACCGATCACCGGTCGTTTCTCAGATTGCGTGACTTTGACTGAAACCGCAAAGTCGACACAACCGATACAACAGAGGAGACCAGACGCGCCAGCGACGGAGATCGGCCGTCAGCACGCCTCGGGTTCGCCGCGCCAGACGGACGCGGAACGAGGAACCCGCGCGGTTTGAGCCGGTCGTGGTTGAGGGGGGATGACTTTCATGCGCTTTGTACAAAAGGCCGGAATCGGCTTGTTGCTGGCGTGCGTTCCGCTGACGGGAGCTGGTTGCGCCAGTTTGTCACCCAAGCTGTCCGCGCTCCCGATGGTCGCCCGGCAGCGGTCCGCCGCCGACCAATATCGCGCCGCCCTGCAGGCCGAGCAGCAGCAAGACTACGCCCGGGCGAGAGACCTATACGCCGCCCTCCAGCAGCATTCGCCACAGGTCGCCGCCTATGCTCACCGCATGGGCGTGGTCTGCACTCAGTTGGGTGACCACGCCACTGCGAGCAAGTATTTCGATCATGCGCGGCAGCTCGAACCGGGCAATGCCGCGCTGCTGACCGACATGGGTTATGCGGCCATCGTGCAGAAGGACTATGCGCGGGCGGAGGGTTTGCTCGACGCGGCCGTCAAGTTGCGGCCCGAGAATTCGCGGGCGGTCAACAACCTGGCGCTGGCCATCGGTTATCAGGGCCGCTTTGACGAGAGCCTCGCCACGTTCCGCAAGATCAACAGCGAAAGTCAGTCGCTCGCCAACCTGGCCTACATTCACACCCAACGCAATGAACGGGAACAGGCGATCGATTGTTACCGCCGCGCCGTCGCACTCGATTCGAACAACAAGGCGGCCGAGACCGCGCTGGCTCAACTCGACACGCCGGTTCCTCAGTCAGTCGCGTCGTCTGTTGCCGCGACCGTTTCAGAACCCGCGCAGCTCGACCGCTCCGCCGCAGTCGAACCCGTCCCGCGTCCCGCGTCCGAGTTTGAATCGCCGCTGGTGCAACAGGTCGCGGACTCACAATCGTTCCCCAAGGCCACCGCCGCCCGACCGCGCGATCGTCTGACGGATGAGGACGAACTGCCGTTCTTCGAGGACGGTGAACCGCCGGCCCGCCCCACGGGAGTGGCTGCTCAACGGACCTCGACCGGGCCTGCGGACTTTGAACGGCCGCTGATTGTCCCCGAAGAACCGTTCGTCCCACCAACGGCATCCGTGAGTCAGACCGGCTCCGTCACCATGCCGGCAATTCCAGAGACCGCTGCTTCCAGAACGGCGGGACCGCGCGAGGTCGTTGAGACCACGTGGGATTCCGAACTGGTCTCCGCCGCCCAGCCGGCCCCTCCGCATCCCTTGATCGAAGAAGAGGAGATCGACGAACTCGCCCGGGTCTTCGAGGACGACGACAACCGCCCCGAAACACAATTGGCCGAGACCGAAGAGTTGACTGGTTTGGAGTGGGCTGAAGAACAACAGGCCGCCCTCGCCGCATCGACAACCGCCCAACCCGAGACCGGCTTCGCGGAATTTGCCGATGGGCTGAAGGGCTTCTGTCCGGTGGCCATTCGCGACGAACGACGACTGGTCCTCGCCCTCGATGAGTTCTCGTGCGAACACCAGGCGCAGACCTACCGCTTCAGTACGGCCGAAGCCTTGGAAAAATTCCAGGCGAACCCGGAGTTGTACGCCCCGGTCGCGGGTGGCCTGGATGTCGTCGCCGTACGACAGGGGGCCGCGGTGGCCAACGGCTCGCTCGACTTTGCCGTCTGGTATCGACATCGCCTGCACCTGTTCAGCTCCACCGATAACCTGGCCACCTTCCGCGCCGCACCCCGCACATTCGCCTCGGTCCCGTAAGACCGCGCGACGATTCAAGGTCGAAGCTGCGACAGAGCCTCCACGCCTCGGTTGCCCTCGGGCAACCGGGGCGTCGGCTTTTGACCCGCGATTTCGGCCAGTGGTTTCGCGGCTGTAGCCGAGTTCGCAAGAACTCGGCCCCACGCGCGGTCACGAACTGAGTTCTTGCGAACTCAGCTACAGACAGTACGTTGGGCGGAGTTCTTGCGAACTCGGCTACGAGGCCATGAATCATCCGGGTTAGCGTTGCGGCGGCAACATCTCCATCAATCCGCGTGGAAAATGGGCTCCCTTGTGAGACCATTGCCTCTCCCGCCACAATCCACACGGTCGTGCTCCCGTGTCTCGTTATGAGAGTTCCTCCGTGCCTGCCTCTGAAGAAATCATCGTCCACGTCAATCTCGGCCCGCGCAGCTATCAGATTCCGATTGTCAGCCACAAGCTGTCGCAGTGTGCCGAGTTGCTGACGCATTGGTGGATTGAACGCGACGGCATGTCGTCGATGACCTGCAAGCAACCCCCTCCCACAGGCAGCGTCTGGCTCGCTGAGAAGAAGCATCCTGCCGCCGGCACCGCGCTGATTGTCACCGATGCGCATCTCGCCTCGACACACGGAGCCACGGTGCGAGACAGTCTGCTCGCGCAAGGCTGGCGCTGCGAAACCGAAGTCCTGCCCGCCGGTGAGCCCTCCAAATCGCTCGACGTCGTGACGAAGGTCTATGACCGGCTGATCGCGATGAACGCCGATCGTCGCACGCTGATCGTCGCGGTGGGCGGAGGAGTTGTCGGCGACGCGGCGGGCTTCATCGCGGCGACCTACACGCGCGGACTGCCGTTCGTGCAGATCCCGACTTCCCTGCTGGCGGCCGTCGACAGTTCGGTCGGAGGCAAGACGGGGGTCAATCATCCGCTCGCCAAAAACATGATCGGAGCCTTCTACCAACCGATCGGCGTGCTGATCGACACCGCCGTGCTGGAGACGCTGCCCGACCGCGAGTACCGCGCGGGACTGGCCGAAGTCGTGAAGTACGGTGTGATCCTCGACGCCGAATTCTTCGCGTATCTCGAACACCACGTCGAGGCGATCCACGCGCGGCGGCCCGACGTGCTGAGGCATCTCATCGCGCGAAGCTGCCGCCTGAAGGCGGACGTGGTCGAACGGGATGAGTTCGAGGCCACCGGTCTGCGCGCGGTGCTGAACTATGGCCACACGTTCGGCCACGCCTTTGAAGCGCTCAGCGGCTACGGCCAGTTGCTGCACGGAGAAGCGGTCTCGATCGGCATGCTCTACGCCAGCCGCCTTGCCGAACGACGCGGTCTGATCGGCGGTGACATCACCGCGCGACAGCGCTCGCTCCTCGGCGACCTTCAACTTCCCACCGCCCTCCCCGCGTCAGCGAACTTCGCCACCGAAGACGTTCTCGCCCGGATGAAACTCGACAAGAAAACCGTCTCCGGCAACCTGCGGTTTGTCCTGCCAACACGACTCGGCGAGGTGAGGACGTTTGCGGACATCCCGGAAGCCGATGTCCGCGCGGTCCTGGAAGCGTGAGGGGGTCATCAGTCACTGGTCATTAGTCATTAGTGTGCTGTCTTGACTAATGACCAGTGACTAATGACCAATGACTTCCCCTCCTGCTTTCTTCAACTCGCCGCCGGAACTATAGTCCTTCCAAACACTCATCCAGGTTCGAGACCCCATCGTGACGACCCGTACACCGCCGGCCCGCCGCAGAGTGCTCATGTCGCTGCTGCTCTCGGTGCTGGTCCTGACCGTGGGAGCGGCCGCCAGTTACGGGCTGTCTCTGCTCCGCAAGCCGCCCGAACTCAAAGCGCCAACGGCCCGCAGGTACAACGTCGAAGTCTACGCGGTTCAGCCGGTCAATTTGCGGGAGATCATCCACGCGTTCGGCACGGCACGGCCGGAAAAGGAGGTCGTGCTGTCGGCCCAGGTCGCGGGTGAGATCTCTGACACTCATCCGCAACTGGATGTCGGCCTGGCCGTGAAGTCGCATCGCGCCGACCCCGCCGCGAACGACGAGACCCAACGCTACGCGGGCGACCTGCTCGTGCGGATTGACCCCAGTTCGTACGAGGAACGGGTGGCCGCGGCGCGCCATCGTCTGGCCGAGGATCAGTCGGAACTGAGGCGCATCGAGCAGGAGGAGACCAACCTCGCCCGCATCTACAAGACGATCGTCGCCGACTGGGAGGACTCCCAACGCGAGTATCAGAAGACCGCCAAACTGCGGGAACAGGGGATCAACACCGACAGCGATCTGTTGCGGGCGCAGATGGATCTCCGCCAGCACGAGAAGGCCAAGCTCACGAGCAACAACGAACGCGACCTGCTGCCGCTGCGGCGCGAGCAGACCGAACGGCGGATCGAGAGCCACACGACGGACCTCAAGCTGAGCGAACTCGATCTGGCGCGAACGTTCGTCCGTCCGCCGTTCGATGGCGTGCTCAGCACGGTCCACGTCGAGCGCGGTCAGTACGTCCGGGTCGGCGAACCGCTGCTCACGATCACGGCGATGGCGGAAGTCGAAATCCCGCTCTCGGTGACGCTCGACGACTACGCGAAGCTGCTGCCCAACGTCCTCGAACGCCAGTACCCCGCCGTCGAACTGGCCGAGAACGAAACCGCGCAGCCGCGCTGGACGGGACACGTCGTGCGCGTCTCCCCCAAGGCCGACGAGCAGACCCGCACGGCGACCGTCTTCATTCGTGTCGACAACACCGCGCAGGTCACGCCGCTGCTGCCCGGCACCTTCGTTCACGCGCGAGTCGATGGGCCGATCCTCAAACAAGTCCGAGCCGTGCCGCGAGACGCGGTGCTGGACGGCAAAGCCTTCGTCGAACGCGACGGCAAGATTGAACAGCGAAGTGTCGTCGTGAGCCGCCTGCTGCACGGACTGGCCCTGATCGAAAGCGGCCTCGAATCGGGCGACCGCATCGCGCTGACCAACCTCGACGTCCTCTACGACGGAGCCTCCGTCAGCGCCCCGGTCACACGCACGCTCGCCGACGAACTGGCCCGCCAGCGAACGCGGTCCGCGAAGCTGATTGATCCCGCGCCGACCGTGCCATGATCCAGCCCGTTCATCGGGGTCAGTCCGATTGATGTCTCGGGTCATCGACCGCATAGGCTTCGACCTCGAACGGGTTGTCGAGGTAGGCGTTGTAGCCGCGCAGCATCAGCCACGCACTGGCGAGCAGATACGCCGGGATGAAGAACGGCCCCCAGCGTTCGTACTGGCGAACGTGGACCCGCTCGTGACGGCGGGTCCGTGCGAGCGTCGGCTCGTCGCAGCCGAGCACCACGTGCCCGAGCGTGATCGCCGCGATCGGCCCCTTCATCCAGCGGTTGCCACGTTGCAACAGCTTCGTGATCCAGCCGCCGTGAACCTCCAACACACCTTCGACCACGCGAGCGCTGCCTCCACTCACCAAAGCCAGCGGTGTCAGCAACAACCCGACGAGCGATCCGGGGAAGACCCAGAGGTAGATCAGCGGTCGGAGTAGCGGATGCATTACCAAGCCTCGACCAACAAGCCCTCGATTTGCTGAAAATGAGCATCGCGCGAAACCAAAGTCAGTCCGTGTTGTTTGGCGACGGCTGCGATCCAGATGTCGTTTTCTGGCAGTGGCGTTCCCTGCGTCTTGAGGGTGAGTTTGATCTCGCCATAGTGCCGCGCCGTATCACCATCACAGGCCAGAACAGAGTTACTGGCAGAGAACTCGTCGATCTTTTGGATATTGGCTGCTGCACGGGCCGACTTCCACGCGCCGAAATGCAACTCGCCAAGCACGATGGCGGGGACGAAGACTTCTGTCGCCTGACCGAGACGCCGGCTCACCGGCTCGTCCGCCGCGAAGAGCGCAATCACAATGTTGGTGTCAAGCAGATACTCACCAGTCACGATCATCGATCCTTCCGCAACCCTCACCAATGGCATGCAACATTTCCGCCAGGTCATTTGCCGGAATGGCACCGGCAAAGGCCAGCAGTCGCTGTCCGGCAACACCGCGCGGACGCGCGGCAACCAACGCACACGCGAAATCCAGCACCTGTCGCTGCCGCTCCAGCGGCAGTTGATTCAGTTGTTCGTGCAGTTCGCTTTCGATGGTCGCGTTTGTCATGGACGTGAGCCCTCCCCAGATTTGGAAAACCTGTCACTGTTCGCGGGACCACTAGACCACTCGTCGATTCGGCCCGCAAGCGTCGTCCGAATGCAACCGGCGTCGCCCGACCGTATGATGCCGTCGGTGTTGCTGTCGGGTGTCAATCGTCTAGGGGTGAAATGCGGATGGCTCGTTGCGATCAGGGTTACATGTGCGAGGTCTGCGGTGAAGAGGTCGAGGACATCACCGTCAGCGACCTCTATCTGCGGTATGTCCTGGGCGAGGTCGAGGCCCGCCACCTGATGACGGCTCCCGAGCGGCATCTGTGCTGCAATCCGGTGGTCGCTCAGTTCATCATCGACCCCGAGTTCGAGCCGGTGGTCGTCGAGGGTCCGTTCGACAAACGGTTGCTCGATGCCGACGAGGTCGCCCGGCGCGAGGCTTGGACCACGCGCGGCTGGCGGCGGTTGCAGGAGGTGCGCGGACTGGGGCTGCCGATCAGCGCGTACCCGCTCGACAGGGAAGACGCCGCGAATTCCATCTGACTGAAACCAGCCCGACGCGCGAGCGAGGGCTTCGTGACCAATAAACGCCAAGCCCTCGCTCGCTCGCGCGGCGGGCTAGTTGAGTCAACTGCATGCTCTGGCCCGAACATACCGTGACGCAGGAACTGCTGGCCGAGGTCGGGCGCGGCGAGGGCGATGCCGTCAACCGGTTGTTCGAGCGGCATCGGGTTTCGCTCCGAAAGCTGATTCAACTGCGGCTCGACCGGCAGGTGGCGCGGCGGGTCGATGCGAGTGACATCGTGCAGGATGTGCTGCTCGAAGCGAACGGGCGGCTGCGCGAATACCTCGCCGATCCCAAGATGCCGTTTCATCTCTGGCTGAGGCATCTGGCGCAGGACCGGATCATCGACATGCACCGGCGGCATCGCGGTGCGCAGCGACGCAGCATTGATCGCGAGCGGTCGCTCGCCTCGCCCCAGTTCGGCGACCAGTCGTCGTTCGATCTGGCGAGCCAACTCGCGGCGAGCGAACTGACGCCGGCCGCCGCGATGATTCGCAAGGAGCTTCAGTCGCGGTTTCTGGTCGCCATCGAACAACTGGACGAAGACGACCGCGAGATCCTGCTGATGCGGCACTTCGAACAACTCGGCAACAGCGAGGCGGCGACGGCGCTCGGCATGTCTCCCGCCGCGGCCGGCATGAGACACCTGCGCGCCCTGCGCAAACTGAGGGCCATTCTCGGCGAACGGCCCTCGCTGAACGGAACGTAACTCGCTTTCACGTGGGGGCAGGTTTTTTACCTGCCCGTGCCCACCACGCTTCGGGCAGGTAAGAAACCTGCCCCCACATTGGGAGAATCGGCATCATGAGTGACAGCGACGAAGTCCTCGCCACACTGCTCGATGATCTGGTCGGGCAGGCTCGCGCGGGGCGGGCGGAATCGATTGAGGACGTCATCGCCAAACATCCCGGACTCGAACGGGAACTGCGCGAGTTGTGGGCGACCGTTCAGATCGCCGAGGATTTTGGCAGCTTCGCCGACTTGTTCGACGAGAACACGTCGGAGTGGCCGGCCGACGCCGAACCGAGCGGCTCGGCGGGCGTGCTGCCTCGCAACTGCGGCGACTACGAATTGCTGGCGGAACTCGGGCGCGGCGGCATGGGTGTCGTGTACAAGGCGCGGCACAAGGGCCTCGGTCGGATTGTCGCCTTGAAGATGGTGCTGCGCGGCGATCTGGCCTCGTCGATGGATCTCGCCCGGTTCCGGGCCGAGGTCGAAGCGGCGGCACAACTGCATCACCCGCACATCGTGCCGCTGTATGAGGTCGGCGAGATTGAAGGCCGTCCGTACTTCAGCATGAAGCTGATCGAAGGGACCACGCTGGCGAAGCGCCTCACCAACGGGCCGCTTCCCTCGCGCGAGGCCGCCGAACTGCTGGCTCCCATCTGCCGGGCCATCGCCGACGCGCATCGGCGCGGCGTGCTGCACCGCGACCTCAAGCCGTCAAACATCCTGATCGATGCCGAGGGCCGCACCTACGTCACCGATTTTGGATTGGCGAAGCGCCTGAAGACCGAAGCCTCGTCGGTCGACGGACCCGCGGGATCACACAGTCTGACCCAGACAGGAGCAATTCTGGGAACGCCCGGCTACATGGCTCCCGAGCAGGCGGCCGGTCGACGCGGTGAGGTGAGTCCCGCGTCGGACATCTATTCATTGGGGGCGATTCTCTACGCGATGCTGACCGCGCGGCCGCCGTTTCAGGCGGCGACGGCCGTCGATACGGTGCTGATGCTGCTGGAACAAGACCCGCTGCCGCCGAGGATGCTCAACCCCAAGGTCGATGCCGATCTGGAGATGATCGCGCTCAAGTCCCTTCAGAAACCCCCCGACCTGAGGTACGCGACGGCCGACGCGCTGGCCGACGATCTGGAAGCGTATCTGGCGAACGAACCGATCTCGGCGCGATCGACTCACCTGTCGCAGATGATCTCGCTGGCGTTTCGCGAGACACACCACGCGGCCGTGCTGGAAAACTGGGGCCTGCTCTGGATGTGGCACAGCCTGGCGGTGTTTCTCCTGTGCCTCATCACGAGCGGCATGCACTGGCAGGGAGTCGAGAGTCGCTGGCCGTATGCGGCCCTCTGGTCGGTCGGTGTCGGAACGTGGGCAATGATCTTCTGGGAGCTGAGACGACGCTCGGGACCGATCACGTTCGTCGAACGGCAGATCGCTCACGTCTGGGCGGGAAGCACGTTCTCCTCCATGCTGCTGTTCGGTCTGGAAGGATTGCTTCGCCTGCCCGTGCTGTCGCTCTCACCCGTGTTGCCGCTGATTGCCGGTAACGTTTTTCTGGCGAAGGCCGGCATCTTGTCGGGCAAGTTTTACATCCAGGCGGTGGCCCTCTATCTGACGTCGTTCGTCATGGCGTTCCTGAGCGCGTTGGGCGTCTCCGACTTCGGCCTGATCCTGCTGGGATGCGTCCTCGCGGGAAGTTTCTTCGTGCCGGGCTTCAAGTACTATCGTCAGCGCCTGGAGGCGAAGAACTGAAGTCGGGCGGCAAATCTCAAACTCCAGGAACCAAACACCAAACGAATCTCAAATACCAAGGCAGACAAATTTCAAACAGCCCGATCGGTAAGTTAACCCGGATGATTCATGGTCCCTCGTGAAGCAATCGCAGCCGGTGCTGTAGCTGAGTTCGCAAGAACTCAGCTACAGCACCGTGAATCATCCGGGCTGACGGGGGTCGGACCTCCGTTTGGAATTTCCCCCTTTGAGATTTGAAATTCGTTTGGTCTTTGGTGCTTGAGATTTGGAGCTTCCCTCGGATGCACATCGCCATCATCACCGCCGGCGGGGCCGGCATGTTTTGCGGATCGTGCATGCACGACAACTCGTGGGCGAAGGGCCTGCGCGCGGCGGGGGCCGAGGTCAGCCTGCTGCCGATGTACACCCCGATCCGCGTCGATGAAGAGGATCAAACTTCGACATCCGTCTTTTTCGGCGGCCTCAATTGCTATCTCAACGACCGCTTCAGTTGGTGGCAGCGTGTGCCGAGGATTCTGACGCGCTGGCTCGATTCGCCGGGAATCATCCGTCGTGCGACAAAGGGAGCCGTGAGCAACGATGCGAAGTTGCTCGGTTCGATGACGGTCTCGATGCTGCGAGGGGAAGAGGGACCGCATCGCCGCGCCTGTGAAGAACTGGTCGCCTGCGTCCGGCAGCTTCGGCCGGACGTGGTCTGCTTCAGCAACTCGATGCTCTGTTCGACGCTGCGGACTCTCAAGCAGACGTTCACCGGACGGACCTACTGCGTGTTGCAGGGGGACGACATTTTTCTGGACGGTTTGATCGAACCCTATCGCTCGCAGGTGCTGACGCTGTTGCGCGAACGGGCCGCCGACTTCGACGGCTTTCTGACTCACAGCGTCTACTACCGCGATTACATGGCCGAATACCTGCACCAGCCGGTTGGCAAGTTCCACCTGTTGCCGCTGGCCATCGACTGCTCGACTCACGACGGACGGCCGAAGTTGAGTTTGGGTGATCCGCCGACGGTCGGCTCCTTCGCACGCATCTGTCCCGAAAAGGGATTGGATCGTCTTGTCGAGGCCGTGCTGTTGTTGCGGCGGCAACTGCCGAATGTTCGTCTGCGCGCGGGAGGTTATCTCGGAGCGCAGCACCGGGCGTACTTCGACGACGTCTGCCGACAGGCGGCTCCGCTCGGCGAGGCCTTCGAGTACGTCGGCAGCCCCGAGACCAAGACCGAAAAGATCGAGTTCCTGAAGTCGCTCGACGTGTTCAGCGTCCCGACGGCGTATCGCGAGCCGAAGGGCCTGTACGTGTTGGAAGCGTGGGCGAACGGACTGCCGGTCGTGTTGCCCCGCCACGGAGCGTTCCCGGAACTCGTGGCCTCGACGGCGGGCGGGTTGCTCGTCGAGCCGGGAAATCCACAGGCTCTGGCGGAGGCCCTCGGACGCGTTCTCACCAATCAGGGTCTTCGCGTCGAACTGGCCGAACGCGGCCAGGAAGGTGTGCGGCGCGAACACGATCTGACCAGTCTGGCCCGCGCCACGCTGGCCACTCTCGGCTGATGGGACGTAGGGGACTTCTGGGACTGATGAATCTCCCGCAGTTCGCAAGTCCCATTCGTCACATTGGTCCCATACTTCCCATGAAACGCGGCTCAGCCGACATCGGCAAGATCGGCCGGAACGGCACGCGGCACGACCGCTACAGCCCGGACGACCGTGATTCTCGGCAACTTCCGAACATTCGATACAGATTGCCAAGTCGTCAGTCCGATACAGACGGTAAGCGCGGATTGTCGCGCCCATGCTGAGCCATCCCGGCTCATGCAGTTCCAGCTTCATGACGTTCAAATCAGGGAACGACTGATGCGGACCAGGCAATGGTTGGCGAGTTTACTGAGCGGGTGTCTGGCTGTAGCTGGAGGACTGTCGGCGTACGCCCAGGCTCCTCCGTTTTCGCAGTACGGACCCGGTAACACGGACGCGGTGGGAATGCTGCCGCCGCCCTACAACACGAACTACGGACTCGTTCCGCAGTCGTACACGGGGATGGAGCAGGCGGGCTATCCGCCGGGAGCCAATGCGTGGCCCAACGTCTCGCCCTACATGGGGCCGGCCGTCGATCAGACCACGTACGAGAACGGGAACTGGTTCAACCGGCAGCTCTTCGGAAATCGCAAGTACTACTTCTCCACCGAAGCGCTGATCGGCAAGACGCAGCGGGGGTCGAACATCCGCATCGGTGCGTATGGGGTGAACGAGATCCCGGCCACTCCGGGGGTTTTTATCGTCGATCACAATCAACTGTTCCTCGAGACCGTGGCCGCCGTCGACAACATGCCCAATCGAATCGTGACGGCCACCGGCGGCGGCGGCGGTGGCGGTGCCGGCACCGGCGATCTCCCCGTCTTCACCGAACGAACCTCCCACCATTTGAAGGATCCGGCTCAGGCTCCCGGAGTGCGTGGCACCTGGGGTTGGTTCAACCCCGATCAGTCCGGTTTTCAGGTGTCGGCCTTTGGGCTGAAAAACTCGGGATCGAGCTACTTCCAGGGAACGGGACTCCCCTACGACGAGACGGATGCCGCGTTCTACACGGATTACAACGAGAACCGCCTGCGAGCCCTGACCGGCCTGCCCCTTCAGGGAGCGGACTCGGACGGCGATCTGCGGCCCGGATTTGTGATGCCGTTTGACATCTTCTACAGGTTGCGATTTGAATCGCAATTGGCGGGAGCGAATGTGGACTGGTACTGGTCGTCGATTTACGAAAAATCGAGCGTCATGATTCGTCCCGTCGGCGGTGCGCGTCTGGTGCAGCTTCACGAACGGTTCACCTTCGACGGTTCCGACAGTGGCCTCGGTTATACGATCCAGGGTGCAAGACTCCAGGCGGGCGGTGGCGGCGGCGCCGTGCTCGGTCAGGCGGTTGGCAGCCCGCTCACGTTTGAGGGAGAGTTCTCACTCCCCGACGTCATGGATTCTCATCTGTCTTCGCAATCTCGATCGCTGATCGCGGGGCCCGAGGCCGGCTTGAGATTCGACATCGGCGGAGACCGGTTCAAGATCTGGACACAAAGCAAGCTCGGATTGCTGGCGAACCACACGCACCGCACGCTGCAGGGATTCAACATTGGCGACGCCTACTATGTCGCGAACGGTCGCACGACCACCGTGATGCCGCGCAACGATCAGGCCGCGACGTCCTTCTACCGTGAGGATTCGTCCGTCTGGCTGTCACCGATGTTCGAGCAGTCCATCTTCTTCAAGTCTCATTTGCTCGAACATATTCCGGTGCTGAACAAGGCTCGATTCCTGAATCAGGCCGAATTCCAGGCGGGATATACCCTCATGGTGATCGGACAAGTCGCCCGGCCGGTACGGCAGATTGACTGGCAGGCCTACGTCGATGACACCCACCGCGGACCCAACTTGAAGACCGACCGCTCGACCTTCACGAATGGCACACTCAGCCTGGGTGTCGAATGGGCCTATTAGCTGCGGATGATGCCGCAGCGACCAAGGTCCGTCACCGCGATGCGGTTCGCACCGCTTCCACATCCACGTAGCTGAGTTCGCAAGAACTCAGCTACATGCAGGCCCGGTTGCACACGGAGCGCGGACCGTGCGTCGTCCGACATGGGCGTGATGAATCCGCCCGCGATGCCGCCACGTCCGTCGAGCCGTTGCAGCGGAAATCCTGGGGTCGATGAACGGCAGTTGCCGCTCTCGCTCAAAGTACCACTCTCGCTCCAAGACGGTTTCGTCGGCGGGACTCTGCGGCACTTCCTCGGGATCGGTCCAGTCGGCGTCATCCGATCCGACGCGCTGGTGATTCTGGAATCGGTGCGTTCCCTGCCCTGATCGGCTGAGATCAGACTCCTGTTGTCCGTGAGGCACGCGGAACCGGCACTTTCTGCCGTTTGATTCTGCCGACTGGGTGATCTGGCATTGAGTTTAACGGGTGCGTCCGTTCCTTCTGAAGTTGGCGGGTGGAACGATCCGAACTAATGAGAAGTGGCCGTTGGGGCGGATCGCAGGCTCTGTGGCGTGGGTGCTGGCCTCAAGGACTTGGCCGAAAGTTCGGTCCGTCTCCGGTGGTGCAGGTGCTCCGGCGGTACGAGACCAAGGGGACGGATGACTAGGGACGGATCGAAATAACAGGAGATCACAGGTATGACAAGTTTGAAGTTTCTTCGAGGGGCCATTGTGGCCCTGGCTGCTGTGGGAGTTGTCTTCCCGCAGTTGCAAGCTGTCGCTGCGGGACCAAAGGCCGCTGCGAAGGTCCGCACGGTCGCGGCGAACACCGTGTTGGACGTTAGTCTGACAAAGGACGGGGCGTTTCCTGGTCGGGTTGTGGATCATACGGGTGCCGCTCTGGAAGGTGCCGAAGTTGTGATCAAGCAGGGCAAGACGGAAGTCGCCCGCACGATCACCGACAAGCAGGGGTCGTTTGTCGCCCCCAACCTGAAGGGTGGGGTCTACACGATCTCGTCCGGTGCGACGGAAGGAACCTACCGCGTCTGGTCCGAGAAGACGGCTCCGCCGTCCGCCAAGGGTCAGGCTCTGCTGGTTCTGGGCCAGAACGGCGCACGAGGCCAGGCGGGACTGTTCGACGGGAACACAGGGACGATCCTGGTTCTTTTGAGCGTCGGCATCCTCGGCGTCGTGATCGCCGACTTCATTGACAGCCATCAGCATCACAGTCCGCGCAGTCCATGATTTCATGCGACGTCTGCGAACGATTGCGGATTTGGAGCCGCCGTGTCTCGCTGGAGAGCACGGCGGCTCCTTTTTTCGGGCCGACGCGAAGCACACCGAATGCGTCGCTGGCAGAGGCTGGCTAGCTGAATAGCTTCTGCAAGACCTTGCCGTCATGCGCAACCTTGAACGGGCGGCCCGATTTCGAGAAGAACTCCTGTTCGAGCGGCAGGCCGAGCGCTTGGGCAATCGTGGCGTTGAAGTCGGCGGGCGTGACACCGTCCTGATCCACGCTGTGGCCGTCCTTGTCGGAGGTGCCGTAGAACCGGCCCCCCTTGATGCCGCCACCCGCCATAAATCCCGAGTAGGCCCCGGGATGATGGTCTCGCCCCGCGTTCTGGTTGATCTTGGGGGTTCGTCCGAACTCGGTCCCCAGCACGACCAGCGTCTTCGAGAGCAGCCCCTTCGCGGCGAGATCGGCGATCAGAACCGAAGCGGCTCGGTCGAGCGCGGCCGCCCGGGCGGGAAGGCCGTTCGGATCGTAGATGTTCGTGTGCATGTCCCAGCCACCGAGACTGACCTCGACGTACCGGACGTTGTGTTCGACGAGGCGTCGCGCCAGCAGGCAGCCCTGTCCGAACTGATCGCGGCCGTACTTGTCGCGGACGTCGGCCTTCTCCTGATTCAGATCGAACGCCTTGAGTTCCTCGCTGTGCATCAGTTGATCCGCCTGACGATAGAACTCGCCGTAGGCCTCGACCTGCTTCTGGGGAAACTTCTTCCGGAAGCCCGCATCGAACTTGTCGATGAGCTGCATCCGCTTCTCGAACGACTCGCCCGTCAGGTACTTGGGAGTCGTCGTGTTCTGCAGGCCGGCGTTGGGATCGCCCACGGGGACCGGCGTGTAGGCCGGTTCGAGGAAGCCCGCACCGGGATGCCGTGCCTCGCCACCGACCAGAACGTTGTCGGGCAGCGTCTTGTTCTGGCGGCCCAGAACCTTGAGTGCCCACGCCCCCATCCCCGGATGCCGGATCGACGCGATCTCTTTGTAGCTCGTGCGGAGCAGATAGCGGCCCCCCTCGTGATCGCCCGTCTCGGTGTGCATCGAGCGGATGACGGCGAGGTGGTTGGCGAGCTTCGCCAGTTCCGGAAGCCGCTCGCCAAACATCATGCCGCTGACGTTGGTGTTGATCCCCTTGGTCTCCCCCTGAGTCTCGCGGCCGGGTTTGAGATCGAACGTGTCGAGGTGCGTCATCGCTCCGTTCATGTACAGAAAGATGACGTGCCTGGCCGAGGCGGGCTTCTTCGCTCCCTTGTCCTTCGGTTTGCTGTCATCGGCCGCGCAGGCCGCCGCGCCGCGCAGACCCATCAGGCCCGGAACGACGGTGACGCCGAGCATCGTCCTGGCGGCATACTCCAGAAACATCCGGCGGGAGGGGAAATCGAGTGCGTTCAGTTCAGTCAGCATGACACGGCCTTTGCGTTGATTGGGAAGTGCGTTCAGCGTCTGGGGTCGGGCGTTCAAATTTCAAAATTGGCCTTCAAACGGGTCCAATGTCGCACCGATTCCACGGCCAATTTTGAAATTTGAACGCCCGACCCCAAGTTGTTTGTGATGTCGCGAGGCTATTGCACGAACAGGAACTCGCGGGTGTTGACCAGGGCCCAGATGACGTTGCCATAGCCGGCGTCGCCGTGAGTCTTGATCTCGGCCAGTGCGGCCTGTCGTTCGTCGGGAGCGGCCCTGCGGGCGAGGATGCTTTGGAAGATCACGTCGATCCGCGCCTCGGGCGTCTTCTCGGACGTGACGTTCTTGTACATCAGCGACTCGGGTTCGAGCAGCATGTGCGTGATCGGGCCGTTGAACATTTGCAGCACCTGCGGGACCGAGCCGTCTTCGGACGAGACTTCGATCGCCTCGCGATCCGACTGTCCGAACTGACGCAGGAAGTGACCCGGCGGCTGCGGCGAAGGGAGCTCGGACGCGCGGACCAGAAGCTGACCCTTGTATCTGTAGTCCTTGTCGCGTGCCGCGCGAGACTTCTTCAACTCGTCGCTGGTCCGTTCCTGATCGCGTTTGTAAATCTCTTCGGCCGTTGCCTTGGCCAGATTCACATTGAGAATCTTCGCCTCCACCCGCGCCGGTTCCATCTGGTACTCGTCCGGTTTGAAGACGGCCAGCGTGACGAAGCTGTCCCATACCTGCTCGGCCGTCATGCGGCGGAGGACCGGACCGGGGAAGTGGTATTCGTCCGCCAGGTTGACCTCGGCATGCGTCGCCTCGCGCTGATAGGCCTTCGTGTTGCAGATGATCCGCAGGTACTCCTTCACGTCGAACTTCAGCCGCACCATTTCGGACGTGAGGTAATCGAGCAGTTCGGGGTTTTCGGGTTTGCTGTCGTCCTTGATGTCGTCGATCGGCTCGATCAGGCCGACGCCGAACGACTTTTTCCAAAGGCGGTTCGCAATCGTCTTCGCGAAGCGCGGGTTCTGCGGTGAGGTCAGCCACTTGGCGAAGGTGACGCGCGGCGTCTCCCCCTTCTCGATCGTGGCCGGCGGTCCAAACAGCGTCTTCGGCGGGACGACCTGCTTCGGCTTGCCGTTGTCGTACCGATAGTCGTGCGGCAGCGCGAGCTTCGCATTGTTGTCGTAGACCTCGGCCAGATTCCCCTGCAGGAAGCGGTTGTACTTGCCGCCGCCGTCGAACTTCTCGTCGACCTTTTTCATGTCATCGCGCAGCTTGCTGATGACGTTGCCGCCGCCGAACATCTTGTCGTTGGCCCCGCGGCGCGTGGACGTGCCGAACGTGAAGGCCGCCATCTCGTAGAACTCTTTCTGCGTCCAGCGGTCGAACGGATGATCGTGGCATTGGGCACAGCCGATCTGCGTGCCGAGGAAGATCCGGACCGTGTTGTTCATCGCGTCGAGCGGCATGCCCGAGTCTCGCAGGATGTAACCGGCGGCCGGGTTGTCCCAGATCTTTCCCTCGGCGGTCAGCATCTCGTAGACGAACTTGTCGTACGGCTTGTTGGTCTCCAGCGATTCCTTGACCCATTCGCAGTAGGGTCGGCCGGGGACGTTGTTCGTCAGTTGCCCGTCCTTCAGCCGCAGAATGTCGGTCCAGTAGTTGTAGAAGTTGCTGGCGTAGCCCGACTGGCCGAGCAGCATGTCGATGGTCTTCGACCGTTTCTCGGGATCGCTGTTCCCGGCGAACGCCCGCACCTGCTTGTACGACGGGATCGTGCCGCTGATGTCCAGATAGACCCGCCGAATGAACTGTTCGTCGGTGGCGACCGGGTTGGGAGTGACCTTGTGCTTCACGTAGTTGGCCTCGATCAGCGCGTCGATCTTCGCGGCGGAGGCGACCGCCTTGGTGCGAGTGCTGCTGTCGATCAGCGTCGACTTGACCTTGCGCTCGGGAACCGGCGGCGGCGGCTCGGGCTTCTTTTTCGTCTTGGCGTTCTTGTTCTGCTGAGCCAACACGGGCGAGGGGCCAAACTCGGACAGGAACCAAACGTGAACGACGGTCAGAGCGGCCATCCCTCCAACCAGCATGAGAAATGACGAACGACGGACAGGCATGATCAACACCCTTGCCAAAACAGACGAGACGCCAGATCGAACCCACTCCAGACGGAACCTACACGGACAGGCGGCATGATAACCTAGAATCATCCGACAAGCATGCGACCAGATTTCCTGAATCGCCTGAGGGTGCAGTCGTTATTTGGTGGTCCTTGGTTTTCGGCCCGAAGGGCCATCCATTCGCCCAGCCAGGGCCATCGGCCCTGGGAAATGTGTCGCGGGAAGATTTGAGGCCCAACGGGCCGACAGTTCATCACCACCTTCCGCAGGAACTTCTCGAATCCAACTCGACGTTGCCGGAAGAACAGGAGAATTGCCGGCCCGTTGGGCCTCTTGTGCGAGCGACGGCTTGA
>JANODP010000339.1:0-11028 GCA_031412755.1 Schlesneria sp.
ACCGGTCAGGGTCGGCACAGCAGAGAGATTGACCGTCCCGCCAGCAAGTGCCTTTACGAATGCATAGTGCGTGCCCAGCGCCGTTGATGCTTCAAACGAGCCGACGAACGACGTGACTCCGGTCAGATCGACGAGACTGCCAGCACCGCTCGCCTGAATTGTCACAACACGTCCCAAGCCATCCGCCCCCACCCCCGTGTAGCTGGTGGCAGAGTGCAGGTCGAGCGTCAGTCCATTGAAAGAGTAAAGTGACACGCTTTTGAGCGTCTGCACATTGGGCGTTTGGATCGCACCACCGTTTCGCACGGTCAATCCGAGCGGGTCGGCCCTGTCGAACCTGGTTCCGGTCCCTCCATCCAGCGTCTGAGCCGCGGTGAGATTAACGATGCTCCCGGCTCCATCCGCCGAAATATTGTTCTGACCGGTCAGGGTCGCCACTCCCGACAGATCGACGACCCCACCCGCAATCGCCTGCATCAAGACATAGTGTGTACCCAGAGCCGTTGACGCTTCATACGAGCCACGGAAAGAAGTCAGACCGCTGAGGTCAACCCGGCTGCCGGCCCCATTCGCCTGGATCGTCACATGACGTCCCAGTCCATCTGCACCCAGCGCGGTGTAGGTGGTGACCAGGTGCAGATCCAGTGTCAGTCCGTTGAAGGCGAACAGCGACACGCTCTTGAGAGTCTGCAAGTTGGGCGTCTGGATCGTACCGTTGTTCCGCACGGTCACTTTGAACGGGTCGGACCTGTCGAACCTGGTACCAACCCCTCCGTCCAGCGTCTGTGCCGCGGCGAGATTGACGGTGCTCCCCGCCCCATCCGCCGAGATGTTGGTCTGACCGGTCAGGGTCGCCACACTCGACAGATCGACGGTCCCACCCGCCACCGCCTGCAGGGAGACGTAGTGTGTCCCCAGAGCCGTCGATGCTTCAAACGAGCCGACGAACGAAGTGACCCCTGTCAGGTCAACTCGGCTGCCGGCCCCGCTGGCCTGGATCGTCACAAATCGTCCCAGGCCATCGGCACCCACTCCCGTGTAGCTGGTCACGGTGTGCAGATCGAGCGTCAGTCCATTGAAGGCGTACAACGCCACGCTTTTGAGTGACTGCAAGTTCGGTGTCTGGATCGTGCCGCTGTTCTGCACGGTCACTTTGAACGGGTCCATTCGATTGAACGTGGTGCCGGTACCGCCGTCCAACGTCAACACGCCTGACAGGTCGACGAGGCTCCCCACTCCATCCGCGGAAATGCTGGTCTGGCCGGTCAACGTCTGCGTGTTTCCAAACTGCACGTGCCCGCCCGCCAGCGATTGAATGGACGTGTAATTTGTCCCCGCACCCGTGCTGCTGAGGGAACCGTTGAAGCTGGTCATCCCCGAAAGGTTGATGTTGCTGCCGGCACCGCTCGCCCTGATCGTGGTGGCGACCGAAAAAGCGTTGTGGCTGGCGGGGCCGAGCAGACTCAATTGCCCTCCATTCAAAGCGAACAGGTTCGAGGAATTCACCGTTGTCGTGCCGTTGGCGAAAAGCTGCGCGGACGCACCGTCGACGGTCACGGAGGAACTGGTCAACGAGAGATTGCCGTTCACGGCGGAACTCGCCCCCACCGTGAGTGCGCCGCTGCTGACGGTGAGGTTGGCGTTGCTTTGCAGACTGTGGACCGAGGCCGCGCCGACGAGCGTCACGGTGATCCCAGCCGTATTAATGCTCACGTCATCGACCACCGTCGGCAGGACGTCGCCACTCCAATTCAGCGCGCTGTTCCAATTGAGGTTTCCCGCACCACCGTCCCAGGAGATGGCCGACAACAGGGTCCGGGGTTCCAGGCGTTCAATCACATGCACCAGTTGACCGCGATGGTCGAACGACCGCCGCGTTCGCCGCTGCCGAACCTGTGCGAGCCGACGCTCACGGCGAGACTGCACCCAGTACTGACCCAGGGCGGCCACAACTCGTTGGAAAATCGACCGGCGACTTCGGGGGAACCACATGGACAAACCCTTCTGATGAGCGTCGGGCTGAGTGAATCAGCGAGTGTCAAGAATGGACGTTAGTGAGGGGGCGATTGATTTCATGCCGGGTGAACAGCGCCGGCTCGACCGGACCAACGTCCAGTCCCATCGGCGGGCTGAAGTGTCGCATCCGCAGCGACGACTGTGGCCGGTGCCATCCGAACAGAGGCAGCTTCCCTGCCTGATAAGCCGTGAAGATCCGTGTCCCCGGCAACGCCGTCTGCCAGCGGACGAACGGTTTGGAACTGCGGCACTGCGCAGGGGCCGACGACTTTGAGTCACCGATGCCGGCGGTTCCGATACGGCAGATGTGACTGTCGCGACAGATTTGAATGGCGATCCCTGTAGCTTGCCGCAAATTTGGACAATTCATGTGGGCGAAAACTACTGGATCATCAGGCAAAGTGCATGCGACATGAAAAGGATTCCCGGAAGAATTCCCGAATAATCGGGGTCCGTCGAAGTCGGTCGGAACTCCACCGAGGGCCTTCCACCGAGTCGATCGATCACACTCACAAACCGACGTGGATGAAGATTCTGGGGTTGGATTCAGTTTCCACTGACCGGTTGATCTCTGGCTGGTTGATCACTTGGTGGTTGAGAACAGTTCTTCAGCCCGAAGGGCTGAAGAGCAAACTACCGAGTTGAAGAGCAAACCGTCAGGCTGAAGAGCAAACCATTCAAAAACCGCAACCGTGTTCTTGGACAGGTTCTCAGCTTCGGTGCATCAACAAGTGTTCCCTCGGTACACAAGTGTTCCCTCGGTACACTCGGCCCTCCAGCACTGGACATCGTTGCTCTCGTCCTGCCATTCTTTCGCCCGCCATGCCCGTCACCACTGCCAAACGCCTGTTCAGTTTCTTTCGTTCGCTGCGGTTCCGTCTGACGGTTTGGAACACGTTGATCGTGTTGATCGCCGTGGTCATCGCGCTGGTGGGGGTGCGGGAGGGGCTGCGGTTTTATCTGGTGCTCGAAACCGACACGACGCTGGATGCCGAAGTCCGTGAGTTGCTGCTGGCCATCGAGGCGTTTCATCCGGATCGCGATCAGATCGTGGCCGAGATGGAGCGGAAGGCCGAGGGCCATCGCGAGCGGGGCTGGCACATTCGCTGGCTGGACGAGGGGCGGAGCCGGACCATCTGGGCCAGTTCCCTGGCGCCGCAGCAGCCGCTGCAACTGCTGATCGGTTCGAGTGGCGGCCACCACGTCTGGGGTTCGGACGAGTATCGGTCGATCGAACGCCAGTTGGACAAGCCCGGCCTGCCGCGCTATTTCATCCGCGTGGGGACGCCGATCAAGTTCATCAGTGAGGACGTCGAACGACTGACGCGCATTCTCGCCCCGGTGGGCCTGGCCATTTTTCTCCTGGCACCGCTCGGGGGATTGATCATGGCCGGACGCGCGGTCGAGCCGCTTCAACAAATCATCCGCACGACCGATCGACTGCGACCGAGCCACCTCGACGAGCGACTCCAGGTGCGCGGCGTCGGCGACGAGCTCGATCAGCTCGCCACCAAGATCAACACGTTTCTCGATCAGATCGCCGACCACCTGGAAAAGAACCGCGAATTCGTGGCGAACGCCGCGCACGAATTGCGGTCGCCGCTGGCCGCCATTCAAAGCTCGGTCGATGTCACGCTCGAAAGGCCCCGCACGGCGGGCGAGTACGAAGAGACGCTGTTTCAACTCAACGACCAATGCCGGCATCTTGGACAGCTCGTCAATCAACTGCTGCAACTGGCGCAAAGCGAGGCGGGAGGCGCCGATCTGCGGCGCGAGTCCGTGCCGCTGCGGGAACTGATCGACAAGACCATCGAAATGTTCGGACCCGTCGCCGAGGACGGCGGAGTGACGCTGCGGGCCGAAGGGGTCGAATCGTGGACGGTGTCCGGCAACCCGAGCCAACTGCGGCAGCTCCTGACGAACCTCGTCGACAACGCCATCAAGTTCACACCGACCGGCGGTTCTGTGTCGATCGGCTGGAGGCGTGCCACCGATCCCCAATTTCTCGCCCTCACCGTCGCCGACACCGGCATCGGCATCCCTCCCGAATCGATCCCCCGCGTGTTCGATCGCTTCTATCAGGTGGAAAAGGCGCGGCAGCGCGGCGATGAAACGCGCGGCAACGGACTCGGTCTGAGCATCTGCCAGTCGATCGTCCAGGCGCACAAGGGGACCATCACGGTCGAGAGCCACGTTGGTCAGGGAACGACTTTCACCGTGCTGCTTCCCGCGTAAGGTGATGGACGAGTGGCGAGTGGCGAGTGACGAGAGATGAGGGACGAGAGATGACGGATGTCGGGCGTCTACCACCCACTGCCCACTGCCCACTGCCCACTGCTTCATCAGCGATCGCTCTCGATTCGCCCTTCGCCATCGGCGCGCGAGTCCTGCCGTCGCGGTACTGCCTCGCGCCGCTGGCCGGGTACACGCATCTGGCCTTTCGTCGCGCGTTGCGGGAGTTGGGCGGACTGGGCCTGGCAACAACCGATCTCGTGCAGGCCACGCAGCTCGTGTCGGGGAGCCGGCATTCGCTCGAACTGATCGAGACGCATCCCGACGACCGGCCGCTGTCCGTCCAGATCTTCAGCGGTCACGCGGAGCAGCTTGTGCAGGCGGCCCGCTGGCTGGAGGCTCACGGCTACGCCGGGATCGACATCAACATGGGCTGCCCGATGGCGAAGGTGAACGGGCAGGGGGGGGGCGCGCGGCTGCTGTGCGATACCGAGGGAGCGAGTCGGCTGGTCGAACGGGTGGTTACGGCGGTGGGCATCCCGGTGACGGTGAAGATGCGCCTCGGCTGGGATCGCGACCACATCGCGTCGCCGCTGCTGGCCCGCCGGTTTGAAGGGGTCGGCGTGGCGGCCATCACGATTCACGGCCGCACGCGGGCCCAGGGCTTTCAGGGGACGGTCGATCTCGACGGCATCACGGCCACGGTCGCGGCGGTCGATCGCATCCCGGTCATTGGCAACGGAGACGTGAGAACCGTCGAAGAGGCTCAACGCATGCGGCGTATCACAGGCTGTGCGGCCGTCGCCATTGGTCGCGGTGCGATGCTCGACCCGTGGCTGTTCCGAAAGCTGGGTGACGTCGCAGCCGGTCGCGAACCGCGCGACCCCACACCGGATGAGCAGGTCGACTTCCTCGCCCGTCACTTCGCCCTGATGACCGAGCAGCACGCCGAACGAAGCTGCCGGTTGTTCCGCAAGTTTGCCGCGTGGTACGGCGCCAAGCTCGGCATCCCGGAAGACCTCGAACAGCGGCTGCGTCTGTTCGAGAGCCTCTCCGAATTCGACGCCATCGTCGCCGAGATTCGCGCTCGCCACGGCGAACGCCGGACGCCGGTTGCCACGGCCCTCATCAAGGTTCCCAACGGACCGGTCGAACGCTGGTAATGAGCAGCTCCAAATCTCAAATCCGAAATCTGACCCCGGCTTTGTCGGGCAACGGGGTCTCGCGACGGACGGTGGAACCGGTGGCATTGTCACAAGCGGCTCAATTGGGAGGGTCGTGCGCAGCTTCGCCGGATTGTCATTTTGAGCGTCTGTTTGGTGGACGAAGTGATCTCGGGCGGCCGATGCTCAGCGACGACGGGTTGGAGCCGGTCGAACGGCGTTTCGTTCGCGCCGGTGACTGGGTTTGAGAGCCGCGTGGTACGGAGTGAGCGCCCGGTGGAGATCGGTCTCGGGCGGTCGCCTTGTTCCGGCCCGGGAAGGGGCGCGCAGCGGTGGCGGTACGTCTCGGAGTGTTGCGTGAAGATCGCTCTGCGTGGCCTGTTCGATCCGGCGGTCCGGTTGATGAACCGCCTGTCGTACCCGCGAAAGTTCGCGGCGGCGGGGATGCTGTTTGCGCTGCCGCTGGTCTTCGTGACGAGTCAGTACATCGCCATGCTGAACGAGCGCGTGGAGATTTCCCAACGGGAATTGAAGGGGAGTCGCGCGGTGCGATTGATCGTGCCGCTGTGGCGTCTCCTGTGCGAGCACCGGGCGCTGGTGACGCAGGCCGGCGTTCCCCGGGGTGAGGCGCTGATTGAGGCGGATCGTCGATTTCGCGAAAAACTGGAATTCCGTCTGAACGCGGTGGCGGATGCGGACGACGACTGTCTGCACCTGTTGGCCTGCTCGGCGCGGTGGGCGTCGTTTCGGCCCAAGGTGGAAAACCTGCTCAAACAGTTCCGTGAGGGCCATCCCGTTTTGTCCGAACGCTCGCTCCTGACCGAGTTGATCCGCGACTTGACGACGGTCATCGGGCAAGTCGCCGACGTGTCGAATCTGTCGACGGACACACAATTGGACAGCCAGAGTCTGGCGTTTGTCACGACGCAGTTGCTGCCCGAGTTGGTCGAGGCCGAGGATCGGTTGAGGGAGAACATGTGGGCGGGCGGGTCGGTCCACAAACAACCGGTGCTTCGCATCGATACGGAGGCCATCGAGGCGATTGCCGGCTTGCGGATGGAATTCAAGCGGGTTCACCAGCGACTGCGGCACGCGACACAGCGGGATCCGAATCTGGCGCTGCGTCTGAAACAACCGCTGGCCCGGCTGCGGGAGTCCTTGGACACGTCGCAACGGGTCATGGTCGAGAGCCGGAACGCGCCCGAGGCGGCTCATTCCCGGTCCGAAATCGAGAACTTGCGGGCGGCGGTGATCCGGCACCTGTTCGCGTTGCAGGTGGAGTGCCTGGACGCCTTCGACATTCTGGTCGGTGAGCGCTGTGAAGCCGCCCGGTTCCGCCGCCTGTATCTGATGTTGACGGCCCTGCTGCCGGTCTTGCTCGCCGTCTATTTGGGAACCGGGTTTTGCCTGTCCGTCTTTCGCACCGTCGATCGCATGCGCGAGGTGACCGAGCGCGCGCTGGTCAACGACTGGCAGGGAAACGAGGCCGTTTCCATCGAGGCTCAGGACGAACTCGGTCACATGATCGGCGACTTCGGCCGGCTGACCGTTCGGCTGCGCGAGGAATGGGCGGTGGCGAACGCAGAGGCGGCGCGGGCGTCCGAGGCCGAAGAGTCGCTGCGCGTCAGTGAAGCACGCTTTGCGCTCGCCCTGCGCGGGACCAACGACGGCATCTGGGACTGGGATCTGCAGACCGATCACGTCTTCTATTCGCCGCGGTTCAAGGAACTGCTGGGATACGGGGACGAGGAGTTTGGGGTGTGGCTGTCGGCGATGGCCGACGTGCTCCATCCCGACGACTTCGACGACACGTGGACCTCCGTCGAACGGCATCTGCACGAGCGCGTCCCCTACCACATCGAACACCGGCTGCGAACCAGGAGTGGCGAGTACCGGTGGTTCCTCGAACGGGGCCAGGCCGTGTGGGATGAGGACGGCAATGCCGTGCGCATGGCTGGGTCGATCAGCGACATCAACGAGCGTCGCGTCATCGAATCCTACGAACGCATTCGCAACTCCGTGATGGAGGCGCTGACGACAGGTGCTCCGCTCGCCGACATTCTGAACGTCCTGGCTCACGGACTGGAAGAGGAGAGCCCGACACGAGCCATTTGCATTCTGCTGCTGGATCGCGCTGGCAGACGACTGCTGAACGGAGTTGCTTCCAGGTTGCCGGAGTTTTTCACCGCCGCGGTCAACGGGATTGAGGTCGGGTCTGGCTTCGGCCCTTGCGCGACCTCTGTCCACCTGCGGGAACGCATTATTGTCGAAGACATTCAGCAGCATCCCTCTTGCAGCATCCAGTACAAAGAGCTGGCCGCCCGCGCGGGACTGGCGTCCTGCTGGGCACAGCCGGTTTATAGCGAGACCGGCGGGGTGATCGGGACCTTTGTCACCTATGACAATAAGGTGGGTCGTCCGAGCGAAGCCGACATTCGGGTGATCGAAGTTGCCTCCAAGGTGGCGGGCATTGCCATTGAGCGCAAACAGGCCGAGGAGGAGCGACGCCAATACCTGCAGCAGGTGGAGGAATCGCGCGATCGGATTGCCGAACAGTCCGTGGAACTGGTCCGACAGTCCGAGGAACTCGCCCGCGCGAAGAATGCGGCCGAAGCCGCGACGCGGGCCAAGAGCGAGTTCCTGGCCAACATGAGCCACGAGCTGCGCACGCCACTCACCGCCATCCTGGGTTATGCCGACCTGCTCTATGACGAAGGGGATCTGTCGCGGGAACTGCTGAACACCCGCGAAACGATCGACGTGATCCGGAGCAACGGTCGTCACCTGCAGGAGTTGATCGACGACATCCTCGACCTGTCCAAGATCGAAGCGGGCCGCATGACGCTCGAAAAACTGCAGGTCTCGCCCGTCAAACTCACGGAGGACGTGTTGCGGCTGATGCAACTGCGGGCAGGTGAGAAGGGGCTCACGCTGAGGTGTGAGATCCTGTACCCGCTGCCCGACAAGATCGCGACCGACGCGCTGCGCGTGCGGCAGGTGCTCGTCAACCTGGTGGGCAACGCCGTCAAATTCACGGAACGGGGCGGCGTGACGGTGACGGTGGGCTACGATCTCGCGGCGGGCAGCCTGTGGTTTTCCGTCACCGACACGGGGATTGGGATGGCTCGCGAACAGGTCGAACGACTGTTTACGCCGTTCTCGCAGGCCGACACGTCGATGTCGCGCCGTTTCGGGGGAACCGGTCTGGGACTGTCGATCTCGATGCGGCTGGCCCAGATGCTCGGGGGCAACATTCGCGTCGAAAGCCAACCGGGCACCGGCAGCACATTCGCCCTGGTGATTGCCGCCGAGCTTTATCCAGACACCGTGCTGTTGACGAAGGAGGCCACGGTGGTCTCCGAACGGCCGGTGGTCTCTGCGCCCGTCGCGAAGCCCAGCCTGTCCGGGCGGATTCTGCTGGCGGAGGACGTCCCGGCGAACCAGAAGCTGATCTCGTTCCTGCTGCAAAAGAACGGTGCCGAAGTGGAGGTCGTCGAGAACGGCAGGCTCGCCGTCGATCGGGCTCTCGCGGCACAACAGGCGGGGACTCCGTTCGATCTGATCCTGATGGACATCCAGATGCCCGTGATGGACGGCTACTCCGCGACTTCGGCGTTGCGTGAGGCGGGCTACGGCGGTCGCATCGTCGCGCTGACCGCTCACGCCACCGAAGACGATCGCCAGCGGTGTCTCGACTCCGGCTTCGATGGCTTTGCCACCAAGCCGATCCAGAAGGAGCAACTCATCGCCACCTGCCGCGAACACATGGCACCGACTCGTCTGCGACCGGCCGAGACCCCAACCACCGGCGTGTGAGTCTGCCGATGGCCCAGCCCGGATGATTCACGCCCTCGTAGCTGAGTTCGCAAGAACTCAGCTCCTCATCGTGAGTTGGGCTGAGTTCTTGCGAACTCAGCTACATGCAGGCTGCGACTGTTCGCTTGATCGACTCCTTCGGCAGGTGTCGGCGGCGTGTCGCCCGTCCTCGCGAAACTTTCCCGCTCCGGCGGTGTTTGATCTCCCGCCGGCGCGATTCTGATGCCGGGCAGTCCCGCAACCGTTCGGGGCTCATCTGTCCGTTGGAAAAAGGAAGAGATCATGGTCCGATCCGCGCGTTTTGCAGTGGTGGTGGTGGCATTGACGATGTGGCTCGGTGCGGTGGCCGATGCGGCCCCCGGTCAAGACAGAGCCAAGGGGGCTCGACCACAACGCCCGGGGCAGGGTCGAGAGATTCCGGCTGAGATCCTCAAGCGGTTCGACAAGGATGGCGACGGCAAGTTGAACGACACCGAACGCGCCGCGGCGAGGAAGGCTCGTGAGGAACGAGGCGGAGCGCCCGGCAAACCGGGTCAGCCCGGCGGTGTTGGTGACGGCAAACTGCGCGAAGAGATCCTCAAGCGGTTCGACAAGGACGGCGACGGCAAGCTCAATGACCAGGAACGAGCCGCCGCGAAGAAGGCCCACGACGAACGCAAAAACAACAAGAAGTAGACTGCCGCGAGCTGGCGAACGCGCCGACACGATCAAGCCTCCGAAGCGCCACGCTGTTTCGGAGGTTTTCGTTTTGGGGTCGGATCAAAACGCGCAGGCTATCTCAAGCCGATCGGCTGCAACGGGCACTTCGACACCACAAAACTTTCGCGGCGAGACTCGGAGACGAACTCCACCGTGACCGTCCGGTTCTTGGCGAGGCCACTGGTTTCGATGACCGTTCCCAAGCCGTAACGCGGGTGCCGAACCTGCATCCCGACGGCAAATCCCAGCGGCACATCGACCCCATGATTCGTTCCCGCCTCCAGCCCCGCACCCGTGGTGAGACGCAGGCCGCTCCGCGTCGAGCGGCCTGGTGGATCGAGACTCTTCCGTCCGCGCTTCCGTTCGGCGTTCGCGCGGCGGTCGTCGAGGAACGCCTGTCGATAAAACCTGGCATCGTCGTCGAGTTCTGTCTCGTGTGAGTCGTCGAACTCCGCGCCGAAGTCGCCGTCGTTGAAGTCTCCAAATTGAAAGTCCTCCGCGCCGGTGCAGTCGCGCGGCTCGACGTCCAGTTCTTCGAGGAAGTCGCTCGGAATCGTGCTCAGGCTGCGGCCGTGAATCTCGCGGCGCTGGGTGTGAGTCAGCACGAGCTTCTCCTCCGCGCGGGTGATCCCCACGAACAGCAGCCGCCGCTCCTCTTCGAGTTGCCGGGCATCGTGCTCGCGCAGCGACCGTTCGTGCGGGATCAGGTTCTGCTCGACGGCGATCAGGTAGACGACGGGAAATTCCAGTCCCTTGGCCGCGTGCAGCGTCATCAGCGTCACCGCGCCGGTCGATTCATCCAACGAATCGATGTCCTGCGCGAGGCTCGCCGTTTCCAGGAAGCCGGCCAGCGACGGCGATTCACCGTCGTCGGGCGCCTGCTCGTCGTACTGCCGCGCCGCGCTGACCAGTTCGTCGATGTTGCCGAGTCGCTGGATGTCGTCCTCATCGGTCGATTCAAACTGTCGCAGGTATCCGGTTCGCCGCTGTATCTGTTGCAGCAGGGCCTGGACGGTTACACCGGTCCCCTCGATTCGGGTCTTTCTTTCTCCGGTCCCCTCGCCCCCAGCTTTGTGGGGGAGAGGGTTAGGGTGAGGGGGGC
>JANODP010000340.1:0-19950 GCA_031412755.1 Schlesneria sp.
CACATTCCATGTGCCGTCCGCAAAATGCAGGTCACGGCACATGGAATGTGCCTACTACTTTCTAAAGTAAGTGCCATTGCGGACTAACTCGGATTATTCACGCCTCGGGTATTGTCGTCGACAGAGCGTGGCATTGAAGCCTGACGCGCAAGCGAAGGGATGTCACAGCAGAACCTTCGCTTGCGCGTCGGGCTTCAATGCGACTATGAATAACTCGGGCTAACCGCCGCGCAGCCGTTCGACGAACTCGGCCGACATTCCGGCGGCAAGCCTTGGTCCGGGATGAAAAATGTCTCCGACAGACTTGTCCGGACGCAGCGGGAAGTGGAGATGCTGCACGTAGGCGTCCCAGTCGGACATCCCGGCGGGCTTCAGTTTGCGCAGCCACTCCAGCCCGAAGGCGACGTGCTGAATCTCATCGCGGTGGATGGCCTGCATCATCGCCGCGCTCTTCGGATCGTTGGCCGTGGTGAAGTAGCCGTCGAACTCCAGCGTGTGGTCCAGGTTCCGACCCTCGAACGTCAGCGGCATTCCGGCGAGATAGTCGAGCACCGATTGAAACTCCTGCGCCTTCTTCCAGATGTAGCCGTTGACCGGCAGGTCGCCGAACCGCAGCCCCAGCGCGGCGGTTCGCTCGACGTGCATCCGCGTGTGACGTTGTTCGTCCTCCATGATCTTCGCCAGACCGAGACGAAACTCGCGCGGAGCCTCGGGAAACGCGAGCAGCACCCACGCCATGACTTCCAGTGCCTGCAATTCGTGGTTCGCCATGATGTGATGTGCGACGGCCCGCTTCGTGGGATCGACGAACGTGTCGGGGTGAGGCATCGCCGGTGCGGCCCGTCGCGCCGCAAACTTCAGATCATCCGATCGCGCCGGTTCGAGCAGTCGCCGCGCCGCGCCGGGCTGCTCATCCGTGAAGTCGTCACGAACCCGTTCGAGCTTCGCGTCGAGCGACTCGGACAACAGAACACGTTCGGCGAATGAGCGGAGTTCCATCGGATCAATCACCAGATTACCAGCCCGACGCGCGAGCGAGGGCTGACCGCTGTTCAACGCGAAGCCCTCGCTCGCGCGTCGGGCTAGTAAAGAATTACCCTCGCCCACCCTCGCAGCACGTCTCGCAGATCGTGTGACAGCGGCTGCATGTCAGCTTGTGACGAATCTCGATCAACGTGCCGCCGCAGACCGGACACACGGGCAGTGAGGTCAATGAGCGAGTTGGTTCCTTCGTCGGCGATTCCGGTGTGGGAGGCTCTTGCGGCGGGGGCGGGTTGTCGCGGTTCATGGCTTCGTTTCCAGACCACGCAGGATCTGAATCGCCCGCTGCACGTAGTCCCAGCCGCTCCAGACCGTGACGGCGACCATCACCCAAAGCAGGACATCGCGCACGGCGGTGAAGGGGACTCCGTCGGTGGTCCATGACGAGACTTGACCCGCGCCGACTGCTGTCACGTTGAACCCGCCAATCCTCCATGTCGCGAAGTGGGAGTCCATCGAGAGGAGTGCCATCGTCAGCGCGACGCATTGCAGGAACATCTTGAGCTTCCCGCTGAACGACGCGGAAAAATCGCCCCCACGCTGTTCGAGGAACCCGCGCAGGCTGGTCACCAGCATCTCGCGGCCCAGCACGATGACGACCATCCACGGCGTGACGCCCGATTCCTTCGTGACCGGCAACAGAAACAGAAACGTCCCGCTCGTGATGAACTTGTCCACAAACGGGTCCATGATCCGGCCGAGCTGCGTGATGAGTTTGTATTTCCGCGCGATCCAGCCATCGAGGACATCGGTCGCCACGGCGAACACGAACAACCCGGCCGCCCACAGCCAGTAGTCACCCGCCTGCATCAAGGCAAACAGCAGCAACGACAGTACGAACCGCGAAAACGTGATCGCGTTCGGCAAATTCAGCGAGCGTTCGGAGGTTGTCATTGCGTAGGGGTTGCCACGAACGGCGGACTAGGTCGCACTCGTTGCCGGAGTTGACTCAATGGGTTCGATGGACTCCATGAGCATCAGAGAGACATCCTGCCAGTGTTCGCTCGTTGAATCGGGCTTGGCGGTATACACCCTGACTGACGACTTACCAATCAGGATCATTTCGGGATGACGAATGTCGAACGATTGGCCACTGGCCATCTTCAGACGAAACGGGCGGAATGGCTCGGCCGAAACGTACTCGACCACTTTGCGGAATGTCATCATTGGATGTTTCTCCGGTGGGAAAGAATCAGCTTTGGGTTGCGGTCTCATCGACCGCGATTCCAACCAAGTCGTAGTCACGGCGTTCGACGATCTCAACCGGAACGAACATGCCTGGCTGCAAATCTTCGCCACTGACGAGGACTTCGCCGTCGATTTCGGGGGCGTCCATGTAGCCGCGGCCGCGCCACAGGCCCTCTTCGACCGGTTCGTCGATCAGCACGTCGATCTCGTTGCCGACGAGTGAGTCTCCGTATTCGAAAGCAATCTGTTGTTGCAGGGCCATCAACTCGTCGCGTCGGGCGAGTTTCAACTCTTCGGGCAGATGTCCCTCCAACCTGGCGGCGGGCGTGTCGGGTTCGAGGGAGTACGGGAAGACGCCCATCCGTTCGAACTGCGCCTCCTCGACAAACTGCTTCAGTTCCTCGAACTGCTCGTCGGTCTCACCAGGGAAGCCGACGACGAAGGTCGTTCGCATGACGAGGTTGTCGACCCGATCGCGCAGCTTGCGGACGAGTTCTTCGGTTTGAGACCGATTCACACGGCGCTGCATCCGGCGCAGCATCGTGTCGTTGATGTGCTGCAGCGGCATGTCGAGGTACGGGATGATCTTGTCCGACCCGGCGATGGTGTCGATCAATTCATCGGTGAAGTTCACGGGATAGAGGTACATCAGCCGAATCCAGTCGAGTCCCTCGACCTGCTCCAACTCCCGGAGCAATTGGACGAGACGGACTTCGCCGTACAGGTCGAGGCCGTAGTACGTCGTGTCCTGCGCGACGAGGTTCAGTTCGCGGACGCCGTCCTTCGCCAGTTCCTGCGCCTCGGCGATCACCATTTCGATCGGCTTGGTGATGTGCTTGCCCCGCATTTTCGGGATCGAACAAAACGTGCAGGTCCGGTCGCATCCTTCGCTGATCTTGAGGTAGGCAAAGTGGTCGGGCGTCAGCCTCATGCGGGCGCGGTCATCGAGCGCCTTGATCGGCGCGGGGCGGAACAATTGCCGCTGCTCGCGCGATCCGCCGAGCAGATGATCGGCCACGCGGTTGATCTCGTCGCGGCCGAAGACACCGACGATGTGATCGATCTCGGGGAGTTCGTCCTGCAATGCCGGGCCGAGTCGCTGCGGCAGGCACCCCGCGACGATAACCCCCTTCGTCTTGCCCGCCCTCTTCAAATCGAGCATCTCGTGGATGACGGCCTTCGATTCGGCCCGCGAACTCTCGATGAAGCCGCACGTGTTGACGATCACAAAATCCGCTCCGTCCGCTTCGGAGACGAGCGCGTACCCATCCAAAGCCAGCACACCGAGCATCTTCTCGCTGTCGACGAGATTCTTCGGGCACCCGAGCGTCACAAAGGCGTAGGTTCCCTTGCAGAAGCCCTCGACCGCGGGGGGCGAGAGTGCTGGGGACGGGCTCGGTTCCACGGAACCGATGATGGGCAACAACGGCATAATCTCAGCAACTTTCCAGCGTGAACACGACTATCAACGGATCGGCGATCTCAGGAATGATTCGGGGGGAGAGTGTACTCGCATGAGCTGACGACGAACAGCAGGCCCTGCGTTGAGTCACACCCGTCGTGCCTGTTTGCCAGCTCGATTTCGAGACGTCTCGCGCGACGCTATCCTGCCCGTATGGACGAGCAGCCGCCCTTGTCGATTCGAATCAAACGCTACCTGAAACAGTTGGCGGTTCGGGTGTTGATCTACCTGGCGGCCTATGTCGTCATTGCCACCCTGACCATTGGACCGATGTTCTGGTACTGGTTTGAGGCGGTTCACGTGGATGGCCCGATCTGGATCGCCAAGTTCTACGCGCCGCTGTTGTGGCTGTGCGATCACTGTGGCTGGTTGAGCTATCTCGTGAACGGCTACATCAACTGGTGGATTCTGTAGGACCGCATGTCGAGACAACGCCACGAACCTGTGACCGTCGAGACGCTCGCTCTGCCGTCGGACGAATGCCGGGTGCTGCACGCGCTGCGTCAGACGCCCGAGATCCTCGAACTCATTGCGGACTGGACCGACGCGGAACTCGGACTGCAAGCGATGCTCAGGCGTCAGTATCCGAACGACCTCGTGCGGGCGGCTCTCTCGCTGCACGAACTGCGTCGCAGGGCGAAGGGGAAGTTCACGCGAGGCGACTCGATGTGGCTGGACCGGGTCGGGCTGGAGCAGTCGACGTCGGAGACGGTCGCGCGGCACAAGGCGCTGCGATTCGAGGGGCCGGCCTGGGACTTGTGCTGCGGAATCGGCGGCGATGCGGTGGCGCTGGCCGAACGGTGTGAGGTGACGGCGGTCGATCTCAACCCCGCCTCGTGTCTGCGCACGGAATGGAATGCCGCGGTTTACGACGTCGGCTCGCGCGTGACGACGCTGTGTGCGGATGTGGCGAGCCTGACCGAACTCGCGGGGTTGGTGCATGTCGATCCCGATCGACGGGCGGGATCGGGAGGCCGCGTGTCGCGCGTCGAAGACTACGAACCGGGGCTGCCATTCCTGCACGAGTTGATGACGCGCTGCCGTGGCGGTGCGATCAAGGTCGGACCGGCGAGCAACTTTGGCGGCAAGTTCGACGGCGTCGAGATCGAACTCGTCAGCCTGGCGGGCGAGTGCAAGGAGGCGACGATCTGGTTCGGTGAGCTGGCGGGGAAGGCCCCGTTCCGTGCGACGGCGTTGCCAACCGGTGAGACCATCGCCGGACATCCGCTCGACGCATCGGCCTCGCTCGCGCCGCTCGGTCGTTATCTCTACGATCCCGATCCTGCTGTCGTGCGGGCCGGGATGATCGACCTCGTCGCGGAACGCTTCGGTCTGAACCGGCTGGACGGAGCCGAGGAGTATCTCACGGGAGACAACCTCGCGGCCTCGGCGTTTGTCGAGCCGTTTGAAGTCCTCGCGGACCTGCCCAACAACGAAAGCGAACTGCGCGCGTGGCTGCGCACGTCCGACTTCGGCCAGCTCGAAATCAAATGCCGACACATTCCGATTCAGGCAGATGTCCTTCGTCGTCGCCTGCCCCTGCCCGGAGATCAGCCGGGCGTGCTGATCTTCGCGCGCTGCGACGGCAAGGCCCGCGCGATCGTGGCCCGGCGAGTGAAAAACGCGGAACTCGGAGCGCGGAGCGCGGAACGGTTGTGAATCAACCGGGGATTGTCATCTTGTTTCTCGCTCCGGGTTCCGCGCTCCCCGTTCCGCGCTTACAATCGGACTGCCCCTGATCGCCCTTCCGCGCGGAGTTCCCCTTGGACAGTCATCCGTTTCGATTGCTCAGAAATCTCGGCCGGACCAGCGAGATCGTGACCGTGCTGCTCAACCACGGTTTCGGTGATCTCGTCGATCGGATCGGACTGAGGAATTTTTGGTATCGCTGGCGGCGGTGGTTCTCGCGCAAGCCTTCCGAGCCGTTGCGGCATCTGAAACTGGTCGAGCGGGTGCGATTGACGCTGGAAAGCCTCGGCCCGACGTACATCAAATTCGGCCAGGTGATGAGCACCCGGCCGGATCTCGTCCCCCACGAGATGCTCAATGAACTCAAGCGACTGCAGGAGAACGTGCCGCCGTTCTCGTCCGAGGAAGCGGTCGAGCGGGTCGAGCATGAACTGGGTCGGCCTCTCGCCGAGTTGTTTGCCAGTTTCGATCGAACTCCGCTGGCGGCCGGTTCGCTGGGGCAGGTTCACCGCGCGGTGAACTTCGACGGCACGCCGCTGGCCGTGAAGATTCGGCGACCGGGCGCGGTGCGCAGCGTCGAACGAGACCTGTCGTTGATGCACGAGATCGCCGTGCTGATCGAGCGGCACGTCGCCGAGGCGCGCATCTTCGATCCGGTGGGGTTGGTGAACCACTTCACACGGACGATTCGCCGCGAACTGAACTTCGCCCGCGAAGGCCGCACGATGGACGAGTTCCGTCGGCTCTTCCGGCAGGACGCCACGCTGTACGTTCCGGTCGTCTTCTGGGAGTTGACGACCGAGGCCGTGCTGACGATGGAGTTCATCGACGCCCTGCGCGTCGACGAAGTCGTTCAACAGGAATCGACCTGCTTTGTCCCCGGAGACGTCGCCGCCAACGGAGCCCGCATCTTCATGAAGCAGGCGTTCGAGTTTGGCGTCTTTCACGGCGACCCGCATCCCGGCAACATCCGCGTCCGCCGCGACGGCACGATCTGCCTGCTTGACTACGGTATGGTCGGGATGCTGGACGAGCGGATTCGCGAACAACTGATCGACCTGCTGCTGGCGGTCAGTCAGCAAAAGGTCGATGCCGCCGTGAAGCTGGTCCTGCAACTGGGCGAATCGCACGGAGAGATCGATCGTCCGCTGTTGCAGGTCGATGTGCGGGACTTCGTCGTCAATTACTACGGCATCGAACTGGAGCGGTTGAACGTCGGGAGGATGCTGTCCGACTTTGTCGGCATCCTGGCGAATCACGGCATTCGTTGCCCCGGCAGTTTGATGCTGTTGATCCGGGCCCTCGTGACGCTGGAAGGGGTCGGTCGCAGCCTCGATCCCGCGTTCAATCTGGCGTCGCATCTGCAGCCGTTCGTCGAGAAACTGGTCCGCGCCCGTTACCATCCGTCGCGACTGGCCGAGCGGATGTGGCACGAGTCGAAGCAGATGCTCGAGTTCGCGCACGACATTCCCCGCCACATCAACCGGACCCTGAGAAAGCTCAGCGAAGACGACCTGCGGATTCAGCTCGAACACCGCAACCTCGACCACTTCATCCTGGAGCTCGAACGGTCGAGCAACCGGCTCGTGGTCGGCATGGTCGTCGCCGCGCTGATCGTGGCCTCGGCCCTGATCCTCGCCGGCAAAGTCAGTTCGGTCTGGATCAGCGTCCCGATGTACGTCCTGTCGAGTCTGCTGGCCGTCTGGCTGATCTTCGGCATCTTCCGCAGCGGCCGGTTGTGAGGCGAGCGGCAAGAGTTATCGTACCGCTGATCGAAGCCTGAAGCGCGAGCAAAGGATGCTTGGCAACCAACCTTCGCTCGCGCTTCAGGCTTCAATTTGTAAACTGTTTCCTGACGATCGCCGGACTGCGCAGTTCACCAGTCGCCGATTCGTTCGGGTTCGTCAAACACGGCCGTGAGGAAATCGATCACGCGCCGGACTGCGTCGCCGGGCGAGGCTCTCAAGTCGGCCACGATCGCGCCGCGCCAACTCGGTGTCAGCGCCTCGCCGTTGTCCAAATGAACCCGCATGTTGACGACGGGCCAGTTGCGGGGGTCGCCAAGGAGGACCAACCGGGCGTTCGGGAATCGAGATGCGATCTCGGGCCGCAGTTCCTCGACGAGCGAAGCCCATGGCGCACCGAAAGCGATCGACAACGGACGCTGTTGCAGGCGCTGTCGCAGTTCGGCCACGGTCAGGTCGAGGACCGGGTGTCTCAGCGTCGGAGCGATCTCGACCAGCGGGTCGATGACGAATCGGCGATACCACGCGGCGGGATGAGGCACCCTCAGACGCGGTTCGGCGACAACCTGCTCGTCGACGAACAGCAGATCGAGGTCGAGCGTTCTCGGTCCCCAATGAATCTCGCGCGTGCGGCCGAGCGTGGACTCGATCGATTGCAGCAGGTCGAGCAGTTCGAGCGGCGCGAGCGTGGTTGAGATGCCGCAGACCGCATTGATGAACTCGCCACCCGCCGCGTGTCCGACGGGGGCGGTACGGTAGAGGCCGCTTCGTTGACGGACCTCGATTTGCGGGTGATCGCGCAACAGCATCCACGCGGCGTCGAACGCGGCGCGGCCATTGCCCAGATTGGCTCCCAGTCCGATCCAGCAGTCGGACATGATTCCTCCGTGACGGCGGTTGGCCTCATCGTCAGAAGCCGAATGATCGCATCACGCCCCAGATGCCGCCCCATTTGCTGTTCTGGCCAAGACCAAACGCGGTGACGGAACCGATCAAGACGAGCATGATAAACCCGAGCATCACGCTGTACTCGACAGCCGTGGTTCCCGATTCATCGTCCCACAATCGCCGCAACAAGTTCATGATCAGTCCTTCCGATCACCTCGGCCCGCGACAGAATCATTGCGTTGAGTTCACCACGGCACGCTCCGCCTGCGCCGTAACACGAAACCTACGTCGCGTCTGACATCGCGTCAAATTGAAACAGGCAGAATCTCAATCGGGCGCGTACCGGTTGCCGAACGAACATCAGCGCCGGCTGAGCCGCCTGACAAATCGCTCCAGGTCGGGCGGAAACGGCATCGTGAACAGGACCTCTTCCTGCGACATCGGATGGATGAACCCCAGTTCCGCCGCGTGCAGTGCCAGCCGCGGCGCACCACTGACATCTTTTATGGCCGCGGCGGCGAAGGGCTGGCGGTATTTGACGTCGCCGCAAACCAAATGACCCTTTTCCGAGAGATGGATGCGAATCTGATTCGTCCGGCCCGTTTCGAGCCGGCATTCGACGAGACTGTAATTGCCGAGTTGCTCCATCCAGCGGACGTGCGTGACGGCGCGCTGGCCGATCTTGGCATTGCCAGAACTGCCGCGGCGACCGTCGCCGCGATCGCGGGTGATGTGTGTCACGATCGTGCCATCGCGAGGCGTTCCGTGAACGACGGCCCAATAGACGCGGTGGACCTCGTGGCGGCGGAACTGACCGACGAGCGACTGCTCCGCCTCATCGTTGCGGGCAAACACGATCAGCCCGCTGGTGTCGCGGTCCAGCCGGTGGACGCACCGCACGATGTTGCCCCTCGGCCGGGATTGGCCGTGTTGCGCGGCACGCTGGACGAGCAGTTCGATGACCGCCTCCTCCAGAGACGGCTGTTGCGACTTTCGCGCGGCCGACCAGTTGCGTTCCTCGGGCCGGCGGTGAGTCATCATTCCGGACGGCTTTTCGACGACGACGACGTGCGCATCGACGAAATGGATCTTCACCGCGGCGGACAACGGCGGCGGCGTGAGCGGCTGCTCGCCCACGGCAATCACATCACCGGCCACCACCCGCCGCGCGTCGTCGATGCAGACGATGTCGTTCAGCGACACGCGCGCCTGGCGAAGCTGAGTGCGAAGCTGCGACCAGGACTCGCCCGGCCGCATCGCACGCAGCACGGCGAGCACCGTCTTGCCCGAGAGTTCGTCGTTGACGATCAGCTTCGTCGTGTCGCGGCCCTGTTCGTTCACGGCGTTGGCAGCTCCCACGTTTCGCATCGCAACTCGGCCAGCGCCGACGGGGCCGTCAGGTCGAATTGCAGCGGCGTCACGGTGATGTACCCTTCGAGCAGCGACTTCACGTCGGTGCTGTCATCGAGAACGTGGCTTTTCATCGGGTTGAGGCCGCTCCAGTAGTACGTCCGGCCGCGCGGATCGACCCGCGTTTCCATCCCCTCCGTCGACCGCCGCGATTCCATGCCGACGAACCTCACGCCGCGCGGCCAGCCGTCCTGCACGGACGGAAAGTTCAAATTCCACAACAGGCCCGGATGGGTTCGGGGGAGCAGCCGCTTGATCAGCGCGACCGCCCGCCGCGACGTCGTTTCGAAGTCTGGCGGCCCGTCCATCCACTGCGAGACTGCGAACGACGGAATGCTGTAGAACGCCCCCTCCACCGCCGCCGCCACCGTGCCCGAATAGATGATGTTCAGCCCGACGTTGGCTCCCGCGTTCAGGCCGCTCACGATGACATCGGGGCGGGTGGGACAGAGTTGATGGATGCCGAGCTTCACGCAATCGGCCGGTCGTCCATCGACCTTCCACCCGATAAACGCTCCGTGACGATGCTCCTTGTGAGCGAGCAGCGGATGCAGAAAGGTGATCGAATGTCCGACACCGCTCTGCTCCGTCGAGGGTGCCACGACCGTGACGTCGCCCCACTTGGACAACTCGTTGTGAAGTGCCCACAAACTCGGAGCGTGAATCCCGTCGTCGTTCACCAACAAAATCTGCATCGGTTCTCTCTGATTGCCGGGTCTTGTTCGGCGCGGGTCTCTCGATCCCAGCCTGCATGTAGCTGAGTTCGCAAGAACTCAGCCCAACGCAAAATGAGGAACTGAGTTCTTGCGAACTCAGCTACGAAGCCATGAATAATCCGGTCTCGCGGGCGGAGAAGTGTCCTCGATCCGCAGAGCGAACTCCAGCCACGACGACTCGTCATCCAAAGCAGCGCTGCATGGCGTGGTCCTGGTTGGAATTGTCGCCTCCTGGCACATGCTGCCAGCTTGTGCGTCGGCTCCGTCTTACTCTTACTCGTAATCGTAATCCTAATCCTAATCTCTCTCCTCTTGCCCGATGACTGGCGCCAAGTCGAAGAGGATTATGATTACGAGTAAGAGTACGAGTAAGAGAACGCACAAGCTGGCAGCAGGTGCTACGGGTGGAGTCGCCGACAACTTTCAGTCGGTGGCTGCCCACCTCAGCCGGGCCGTCGCTTGACCAGCGTCACCTGATTGCCCGTCGCGTCGAAGGTGACTTCGTCGAGGAACGCCTTCATCAACAGGATGCCTCGACCGCTGTGCCGCTCCAGGTTCGCCGGATCGATGGAGGCCGGCAGCGAGTCGGGATCGAAACCCGGCCCCTCATCGCGGATCGTGAACCGAACCTCGTCGCGTGTGATGCGGCCCTGCACGTAGATCTTGCGATCCTTGTAGGGCGTTTCCTCACGGCGAGCCCTGACCGCGTCGCGCCACCGCGAACCGTCACCTTCGCGCAGCTCGGAACTCAATTCGTAGTTGCCGTGATACAGGGCATTGTCGAGGGCCTCGGTCAACGACACGCTGACGCGGATCAGAGTGCTGTCGTCCGCGACTTGCAGCATCGTCATGGTCTCACGATAGAACGCCACGAGCGCGGCCAGCAGTTCGGGCGTGGAGGAGAGCACGAACTCCGTTTGGGACGTGGACCAGCAGCCGGCGAGTTGCTGGTTGCAGCGGCTCTTCGACGAGGCCCCCAACAACTTCTGCACGGTCCGCAGCAGATCGGGAACGATCCGCCGTTTGGGAATGTAGCCCGCCGCTCCGCGCTGCAGGGCCTCCGCCGCGATCTCTTCGCTCCCTTCCGCCGCCACCAGAATGGTGGGGATTCGCGGATAGTCGCAGCGGACGGTCGAAATCAATTGCAACCCGTCCATGTCGGGCATCATGTAATCAATCAGCACCAGATCGGGGAGACAGACCTCCAGCGACTTCAACGCTTCCGTCCCATTCCCAGCCAGGGCCGTCTCGTACCCGGCCCCTTTGAGCACTCCCCGCAGTTGCTCGGCCTGAGTCGGACTATCATCGACGATCAGAATGCGCGCCATGCCGCCAGCCTGTTTTCCAAGGATTCTCTTGCACTGCATTGGAATCGCGCTGGCCCCGCGGATCACTCCGCGACAGGATAGCTCGACGCCGCTCCGCAAAGAAGAACACGCCGCAACTCCGGCAGGGACGGACGATCTGCAAACGAACGGAACCTGCATGGAAAATGACGTGTCTAGGGATTAGCATCGCGCCCCGACAACCACTCCCGGCCGAGTGGCGAAACAGGCAGACGCATCGGACTTAAAATCCGGTTCCACGAAAGTGGAGTGCGGGTTCGAACCCCGCCTCGGCCATCTCTGTACTGAACCGGCGTCGGGTGGGGCGACTTCAACAACGGCGATTGCCCTGATGTCGAGCGACTCGGTTTTGGACGCCCCATCTACAGCCGCTCCATGAACAGCTTCTTCGCGTTCTCGTAGAGGATCTTCCGTTCGGCTGGTTTGTTCGGGGCGAGCTTTCGGATCGCGGCGATGGTTTGCGAGCCCGAGCAGGCGGCACCCGATCCGATGCGGTCGTCGCAGTCGCTGCCGTAGAGGATCTTGGCCTGATGGCGATCGAGGAATCCGCGCGCGTGGTCTTCGTCGCGCGTCAATGCATTCAGGCCCGAGCCGGCTGACATGTCGGCGAACATGTTCGGGTAGTCGGCCAGATACCGATCCGTCAAACCACCCGCCGTCACCTTGCCCTTGGGATAGAGCACCTTTTGATCGGTGTGGTCCTTGTCGATGTTGGCCCACCAGGTCTGAGCGTGACCGATGAACGTGGTCTTCGGATATTTCTCCAGCATCTTGTGCAGTCGTTCGAAGCCCACGTTGTAGGTGCCGTGCTGAAAGTGCATGAGGATCGGCACGCGGTGCTCGGCGGCCAGGGCGTAGAGGAGCTGGCTTTCGGCCGAGTCGCATTCCACGCCGAACTTCTGCTCGCCGATGACGATCGCGCCGAGGTCCAGGTACTTGGCAATCTCGACGCGGGCTTCCGGCAGATCGGTCACCTCGTTCGCCCCGAAGTAGAACTCTTTCGGATACTGTCGAGCCATCGCCAGGGCGGTGTCATTTCCACCGGCCCCCACGCCGCCGAGGCCATTGTGTTTGCCCTCGGCCGTGGACGCACGGCTGACCGGACTCCCCGCCGGCAGCAGAATCGTCTGCGTGACCCCCATCGCCCGCTGGTGAGCGATCAACTGAGTACTGGTCCGCTCGCGATAGTTGGTGTGCTGGTGAATGTCGATGATCGGCTCCGCCGCCGCATCCTCGGCCCCGCGCGCGAACGACGACAGGGCCACCACGCCGCCCGATAACGATGACACGAGGAAACCACGACGAGACAGAGAACTCATGACGAACTCCGGAAGAAGACGGGACGTGCGGCCAGTGAGGTCCGCAAACAGAACTAAGTCACCGCGCGCATCTTCTCCAGTCCGAGCTTCGCCACCTCGCGCGGGTCGCGCGCCCACAGGTCTTCGCGAAACAGTTCCAGCGACAGGTAGCCGTGATAGCCGACCTTCGTCAACAGGTCGCACCACTCCTTCAGGTTGAGGTGGCCTTCACCCGGCAGGACGCGGCTGTGATCGTGCTGCTCCAGTCGTGGCGGAAAGGCGGGTGTGTCGTTGAAGTGGCTGATGGCGATCTGCTCGCCGCGCAGTTTGCCGATCGACGAGAATGATCCGCCGCCGCGGAAGTTGTGGAACGGGTCGAGGATGATCGTCGCCTGCGGATGCTGCGAGAGGGTCATGATCTCCAGAGCCGACTCGATCGTGTTGATCTGTTCGACGAACCCGAGGTACTCCATCGCCGCCTTCACACCGAACGAGAGGCCGAGATCGACGAGTTCCCTGTAATTGCGGGCCGCCAGCGCGACATCGACCTTGCCCAGCGCCGGACACGAGATGATGTGAGCGGACCCCAATTCCGCAGACGCAGCCATCCGTCGCTTGATCAGTTCGAGGGCCTCTTCGTGAGCGGGACCGACGGTGTCGCACCAACCCGGCAAGTAGATCGTCGTCGGTAGTGCGAGGCCCGCGTCGGCGAGCGCCTGCTTGATGTCCGCCAACTTCCCGCCTGATGCAAGGTACGCTTCAATGTCGTCGTGCCACAGTTCGATGGCCGAGTACCCGACGTCTCCCGCGATCCGAATCTTGTCCAGAATCGGCGTCGGCCGAATGGTGCTGGCGTTGAGGCAGTATTGGAACGACATCAAGGTTCTCCTGTGCTGTGAATCAATTGATGAACGGCATCCGTCGCAAGGCGACTCGTGTGGCAGTCTACCCGTCCGACGAACCGCAACGACAGTGAGCCGGCTGTGTTGGCTTCACGAGAAAGCGTCGGACGCTTCTGCGGGTTGGATTGGTCGTTTCGGACGAGGTGTCCCGTTACCATCTTGGGCGTGTCCCTTGCTCGCCCCTCACCCCCGGCCCCTCTCCCCGGAGGGGCGAGGGGAGGAAGAGTTCTATCAACAGAGTTGAGGCATCATGTTTCAGAATCTTGGTCTGCCGCCCGGTGTCTCCGCTGTTCCGACGACTGCCGTGGGAATCGCCTTCACCGAGGGACCGGCCTGTGCCGCGAACGGGGATGTCTACTTCACCGACATCGTCAACAATCGCATCCTGTTGCTCGAAGCGGGAGCGAAGTACTTCAAGGTCTTTCGCGAACCGAGCGGCCGCGCGAACGGCCTGCTGTTCGACGCTCCAGGCAAGCTGCTGGCCTGCGAGGGGAACGAGTTCGGTCCCAACGACGGAAATCGCCGGGTGACTCGGACCGATTTGAAGACCGGCAAGATCGAGGTGCTGACCGACCGCTGGGAGGGGAAGCGGTACAACGCTCCCAACGACATTGCGGCCTGTTCCAACGGGCGGCTCTTCTTCACCGACCCCTGTTACTACGACCGGGCGACGATGGAGTTCGATCACGATTCCGTCTATCGCATCGACCCGGATGGCAAGGTGACGCGCGTCCTCACACAGCCGCAGATTCAACGGCCGAACGGCATCGCCCTCAGTCCGGACGAGCGGACGCTGTACCTCGTCGATAGTTGTCCGATCGCGGGCGGCAACCGGAAGATCTGGGCCTTCGACCTGGCGAGCGATGGGACGCTCAGCAGCCAGAGTCTCGTGATCGACTTCGCTCCCGGACGCGGCGGCGACGGAATGTGCGTCGACTCGCAGGGGACGCTCTACATCGCGTGCGGCGTCTCACGGGCGCGCAGCCTTTATGAAACGACCGACGTCCCGCCGGGTGTTTACGCCGTCCGCCCCGATGGCAAAGTGCTCGGTCGCATCCCGGTCTTCGAGGATGTCATCACCAACTGCACCTGGGGCGGAGCCGACTTGAAAACGCTCTACATCACGGCGGGCAAGACGCTGTATCAGGTGCGCGTCGAGGTTCCCGGTTGGGTGGTGCATCGAAAAGTATGAGCGGTGAGTTGCGGCGTAGGATGGGCACTCTTGCCCGTCCGGTTTTCAAGCGGGACGGGCAAGAGTGCCCATCCTACAGATGAATGAGGTCATCCGGTGAAGCAGCAGATTGGGTTTGTTCTTCAGTTCATCGTGCTCACGGCAACGCCGCTGATTTCGTGGTGGCAGCTTCAGTTCGGGTTCAGCCTGATCTGGATGCCGGGGCTGCTCACGGTGGCCGCCGTGATGTTCTGGATCGGGACTCGGTTGAGGGAGTCGAAATGAACGAGCGAACCACAATGCAGTCGCGAAGTTGTCGCGCGACGTTCGGACTCTCCCTGCTGTCCCTGGCGTCCTTTCTGTCCCTGTCCATGTTTCCACTCGCCGCCGCCGATCCTCCGAAGAAGCCGATGAGCGAGTCGGCGACGGTCATGGCCGACGCCAATGTGCTCAAGCGGCTCTGGACGATAAACGACTATCTGGCCGACCAGCGTTGGGCCGAGGCGGTCGACATTCTGTACGAGACCGCCCAGTCGGACGGTCGGTCGCTGGTGTTGGCTCAGCCGGGGCAGGCGGGTGGTTCGGCGGTCTATCTCAACGTGGCGACTCGCTGCCAGGTGTTGTTGTCGCGGATGCCGAAGGAGGGACTCGCGGCCTACCGGCGGAAGGTCGATCCGCAGGCGAAGCGTTGGTTGGAGAACTGGCAACGGACGCGCGACGTCTCGGAACTGGAGCGGCTCGTGCGGCAGGCGTATCTCAGCAGCTACGGCGATGACGCGTTGTGGGCGCTGGGGGAAGCGGCCTGGGATCGCGGCGACTATTCCAGTTCGCGGCTCTACTGGTCGCAACTCGTGCCGTTGACGGAGGAGTCGCGCGCGGCCAACCTGCCGACCGTGTTGCGGTATCCCGACAGCAACTTTGCCGCGGCGTCGGTGGTCGCGCGGCTCGTGTTGTGTTCGTTGATGGAGGGCCATCGCGAGCGCGCCGTCGAACAGCAGCGCCAGTTTGCGGAACTGTACCCGCAGGCCGAAGGGAGCCTCGCGGGTCGGCAGGGGAAACTGGCGGAGTTACTCAAGCAGATTCTGGACGAGGCGGCGGCGTGGGACGCCGCGACCGACGAGGCCGAGGTGGGGACGTTCGGGCTCGCACCGGAGCGGACTCAGATTCTGCCGTCGGTGGTCGACGTCGGTGCGCCGCGCTGGCAGCAGCCGCTCACACCCAACCTGCTGCCGCACGTCGAACGGCCGCGGTCGGCTCCCGATCGCGGGCCCCTCAGCACGCATCCGGTCGTCTTTCGAGACATCGTGCTGGTGAACGACGCCGATTCGATCTCGGCCTTCAATCTGCTGACGGGTGAGCCGGCCTGGCCGACCGGGGGCGGGACCGCTCAGATTTATCCGCCGGTTCCGGAGGAACGCCCCGCCCTGCCCGATCGAACCTGTGTCGGCGTGCCGTGGTTCACGATGACGGTGGCGGAGGGCAAGCTCTTCGCGCGTCTGGGATCGCCGGTGACGTCGGCCTCCGACACGGAACTGCGCGACTTGACGAACGACCTCGTCTGCCTCGATCTCATGGAAGGTCAGGGGAAGCTCGTCTGGAAGATTGCGGCCGAGGAGTGGCATCACGAAGGGGAGCGACCGTGGCGGTTCGAAGGCGCGCCGCTCGTGAAGGAGGGCCGCGCCTACGTCGTCCACAGTCGTCGCCGGCCGCAGATGGAATTCGCGATCTCATGTCTGGATGCGGCGAAGGGCGAGCGACGGTGGACGCGCACCATCGCCACGTCTCGCGCGTCGATCGAAGACCACCACAATCGAGTCAGTCATCTGCTGCCGACGTGGGGAGCGGGGAAGCTGTTTGTTTCGACCGACGCGGGTGCGATCGTGGCGGTCGATGCGCGGGACGGCCGCGTCGAGTGGGCGGTCACCTACGAGAGCAATTCGCCCGTAGAGCCGGCCGACCAGACGGATCATGCGCAGCAGGGCCTGGTCCCGGCGATGTTTCACGAGGGGTTGTTGTTCGTCGCGCCGAACGATTGCGACCGGCTGTTCTGCATCGAAGCCGATTCGGGACGTGTCCGCTGGCAGAAGGCCCAGCCGCGCGCCAGTCGGTGGCGGCATCTGCTGGGAGTGGTGCCGGGCGGCGACAACGGGCAACTGATCGTCAGCGGGAACTCGCTTCGCGCCTTGGATGTCGCGACGGGGCGTGAGACGTGGAAGATCCTGGCCAGCGATCCCACCGAACGTGGCTATGGGCGCGGTGTGCTGGCGGGAGACGTCGTGTTCTGGCCGACGCGCGAGGCGATTCAGATCGTGGAGACGGCGACGGGACAGCCGCGCCGCAACCTGCCGCTCAACACGCCGGACTCGGCGGAGACCGGTGGCAACCTGACCATCGCCGGCGGGATGCTGGTCGTCGCGCAGGCGGACAAGCTGGTGGCCTATGGCGAGTACAGCCTGCTCAAGGAACGATTGCACCGCAGTTTGTCCGCGCATCCCGACAAGTCCGAATTTCTGCTGAAGCTCGCGGAGATTGAGGCCTCGGCCGGAAACCTCACCGCCGCGACGAAGGCGCTCCACACCGCCCGGCAATTGACGGCGACCGCCGGACAATCGGCCGACGATTCGTCGCGACGAGTCCAGTTGGCGCGACTGCGTGACCTGATGCGACGAACCGCGCGGCGGATGCTGGCCGAAGGGAAGGGGGACGAAGCCATCGCCGGGTTGGCGGAAGTAATGACACTCGTGACCGAGCCGGTGGATCGGGCGAACGTCCTGCTGGATCTGGCCGATGCGGAACTGGCACGGCAAAGACCAATGGCCGCCGTCGAACACTGGCAGCAGATTCTCGATGACGTTCAATTGAGTGCCTGCCCGCGCCTGGAAACCACTGCGGGAGCGGAAGCGTCCACCGCGATCGCGCGGTTGATCGCCCAACAGGGACGTGCCGTGTATGCCACGGTCGAACCACGTGCCACACGGGAGATCGCCGCGCGACAGGCGGAACGCGACCTGCCGGGACTGCATCGCGTGCTGAAACAATACCCGCACGCGCGGGCCTCCACGCAAACGTGGCTGAGTCTCGCCGCGCTCGAACGCGACGCGGGCCAGTTTCCGGCGGCGAGTTCGATCCACGCGCGGCTCGCCGGTGAAGCAGTCTCGCTGCCGGATCGAGCGGCGGCGACGATCTCCTGGGCCGAGACGCTGGAAGCGGCCGGTTATTGGCGCACGTCGCACCGGGTTTGGAATCACCTCACCGCGGCGGGTCTCGCCGATCTGACGATCGATCTGGATGGGAAGCCTCGCGTCGGCTACGAACTCGCGCGCGAACGCCTGTCGCGTCCCGAGTACCAACCCTACGAGCGGACGGAACCGGCCCGGGCCGGATATCTTGAACGTGCATGGACGGCGAAGCTCGGCCGGGGCGAGCAGAGGGCAGATGTCAGAGATCAGAAGTCAGAGAGCAGAGATCAGAAGTCGGAGGTCAGAGAGCAGAGGTCGGAAATCGATCCCGCGTGGACGGAGAAGGCGTTCGTGCCGGAAGGGAATTCGCCATCGCCCGCGCTTGCCTGCGTTCTGATTCACGGGATGAGCGGCCCGACCGGAACAGGCGCCGGTGCGCTGCAATGCCTCGACCTCGAAACCGGAGCCGTCCGTTGGCGACAGCCCTTTTCCGTGGCTCCGCGCTGGGTGGCGTACGCCGAGACGCACCTGCTCGTCGCCACCGACGATCAGTTGTCGGCGCTGACTCTGGAAGCGGGCCGGTCCCTGTGGTCGGTCTCTCTCGTGCGCCAGGCCCTCGTCCGACTTCAGCCGGACCTCCAACTGCGGGTTCGCGATCATTGGGTGATCGCGTTCAACCAGCAGACCGGATTGCAGATGATTGATTCCCGTTCCGGCGAACTCGCCTGGACGTTTGTGCCGCGCGGTCGTCTGCAATCCAAATGGTCCTGTGGCACGAAACAGATCGCTCTGCAAACACTGCAACCGGCATCGACGTGGCTGGTGGAGATCGCCGCCGATCATCGCGTCACGGAGATGCCGGGCTCGACCGCGCCGTGGCGGAGCGTTCCAGCGGTCGATGACGCCCAGGGCGTCACGCTGGTGACCGACACCCGGCGCATCGAACACCACGTCACGCGGATCGCCTCGCCCCTGTGGACGTATCGCGGCGGGATGTCGTTTGCCCACGTCGATCCGGTGCCGTGGACCGCTCGCCAAAAGAGTCTGCTGACGGTCGATGGCACGACGCTGGTCGAGATCCATCGCGACACGGGACGAGTCGTCTGGTCCGCCGGGCTGTGCGATCTGCCGCTGATCGAACCCGCGCGACAAGTGATCGCCAACGACGAGGCGGCCTTCGTCGCCAGCCGGGGCCTGTTGCGATCCGTCTCGCTGACGAACGGCGAGCGGCGCTGGGAACAGTTCCTGGGAGAGGGGGACGAGCAGTGGCAACTCGCGGTGTGCGGACCGCTGATCGCCGCCTGGCCGAGGGACTCGCGGGGCTCGCCGCCCGCGTCGATCAAGTCGGTCATCTGGTGCGATGCCGCCTCCGGCCGGATCGTGGAACGGCTGGGGCTGCCTCCCCAGACACGATCCCTGTCGGTCCTTGGCGACGAACGGGGCGTCGTGGTGCTGACCGAGGCAGACATCATCGCGCTGCGTTCGGGCAAGTTCGCAACCACCGGCCAGACGGCAGGAGCGAAGCCACGCTGAACCGAAGGGATCGCGGTACACATTCGTCCTCGGCGCAGTCGTTGTTTGGTGGTCACATCTTCCGGCCCGAAGGGCCATCCCTTCGCCAAGCCAGGGCCAACGGCCCTGGAATCAAGCCGTCTCTCGCCCAAGAGGCCCAACGGGCCGGCAATTCTCCTGTACTTCGGGCAACGTTGAGTTGGCTTCGAGAAGTTCCGCGGAGTGTGGTGATGAACTGTCGGCCCATTGGGCCTCAAATCTTCCAGAGACACCGTTCCCAGGGCCGATGGCCCTGGCTGGGAGAACGGATGGCCCTTCGGGCCGAAAACCAAGAACCACCAATTGACGACTGCACCCATTCGTCCTCGGCGGCGCAGCCATCGGTCGACAGGCCGGTAGGGCG
>JANODP010000341.1:0-17683 GCA_031412755.1 Schlesneria sp.
CCGACGTGCAAACGAGGGCTTCAGCTCCCGTCCGTTCTCAACCCTCGGTTGCGCGTCGGGCTAGTTTTGAAGCACCGCCCAGAAACCGACAGCGATCGCCAGTCCGCAGAGCACCGCAATCGCGATCTTGACGATGCTGTACGGGCGTTCCCCCGAGACTTCTCCCGTCACGGCGTTGATCATCACCCGGTAAACCTTGTCGTGGTAGCGGTAGGCCAGCAGCCAGACCGGCAGCAGGAGGTGCTTGAACGTGATGGCACTGTAGTTGGTTTGTTGTGACGTCACGTTCTGAACGTCGCCGCCAATGCGTCGCCGAACGTCGCCGCTGAGTGCCGATTCGATGCGCTGCTTCGCGACATTGAAACCGTCCTCGAGCGACACGTCGTAGGTCCGGGCGAAGAAACCCGCCAGCACATGCTGGGTAAACGGGATGCACTGCCCGAGTGGCCACGGTTCGAGGCTGCGAACGAGCGATTCGCTTTGGTGCCGGGCGGCAATGACCAGTTCATCGTCAAAGAATCGCTGGAACTCGCCATCGGCGAAGCTCCAGCGGGTGCGGCGTTCCGTGCGGCGATTGTTCCCCTCACCGACGGTCACGTGGTAATAGTCACCGCGCTGGCCGGCGTACCGGGTATACGTCAAGGCATCGTAGGTGAAGTAAGGGAGATAGACGCCGTTGAACTTTCCGTTGGCTCCCTGCCTCAGGAATTCATTCGGCGCCCACCAGAGCGAGCGAACCCAGTTCCGCAGGCCTTGTGCCGCCGTCTGCTCGGGGACCAGAAACGGCAGAATTCCATCGACGGGGATCCGGCTCGGCGCATCGTGGATCTTGTCGCGCTGCAGCGGCGACGCGCAGTAGGGACAGTGCGTGCTGGTCAGGGTTCCTTGAAAGATCACTTCACCGCCACACGAATCACACCGGATGGCATGTTCGTTGGCGTCATGTTCGTCTTCGTCCTGTCCCGCCTCGCGAAGTTCCTTCAGCCGCGCGAGCATGGACAGGTAATCCCGCTCGACAATGGGAGCGTCTTCCCGCAGTTCAATCTGTTTCACCGCTCCGCAATACGGGCATTGCAGGCTCTGCATGCCGATGGAGAACGCCAGGTCAGCGCCGCATCGTTCGCAGGGAAAAATGCGTCCACGCCCCGCGTCAATGGCCTCGCCCGATTCCCTCGAATCGGGTTCCGAGTCCGCCGGCATGTGCGTTGAGTTCGCGTCGGTCATGGTGTCGGGACCTGGCAAGGAATCGACGGGAGACAGAAACCGTCCCACGGCAGGAAGATCTTCATTTCGCCACTGTGGCCGGTTTCAACTGCCACTGTTCGTTGAAGAAGTCGGCCTCGACGACCTTGCCGGGAAAGCGGCTGTTGGGTGGAGTCCGCACATCCACGACGGCCCAGTCGGGAAGTTTTGGCACCTGACGGGCATTGTTCAGATAGTCGTACTCGCGGTACGTGAAACTGCTGTTGAGCACCACGTACTTCTCGGGGTTGAGCGGATTCGGGTAGATGGCAATCAGAGCGTGATGGCCTCCGTCGAAGGTTCGGTCTCCCGCCACGATGCGATCCGCCGTCCAGCGGATCGGCAGCTTGTCGACAATCTTCGCCAGCACCTGGTTGGCCTGCGAGTCGCCCCACAGCGCGAGATTCGACGACGCAATGTCAGCCTCCGTCACATCGACGTCGCGCTTGACCACCGCATCACCGCGCATCTGCTGCCGCCAGTGAGTCACCGCGTGATCGAACTCGGCCTTGGCCCACTTGTCGACCGCCTCCGAACGACAAGTGCCGCTCGGCTGGACGAAGAGGAACGAGTCGAGAAATGCATCGTCAATCGGACCTTGCAGACCGTGCCGTTTGCGAAGACCGGTCGCCTCGCCACGCTTCCAGTTTGTTCCGTCATGGATGAACGACAGCGAAGCCTCATCACCCGACACCTTCAGCGTGGCACCACCGTCGAACGTGATCTGACGCAGCGAACTCTGAATCGCCTTCGGTGGACGGAGGGTCAACGCCGAAACGTTCTGGGCCGAAACCGCCAATCCGCCGTCGATCGGCTTGACGATGACGCGAGCTTCCTCCCAGTGCTGCTTCAGTCCGTCAACCGTCAGCCAGTGCATTCGGTTGTAGCGCAAGGTGTAGGTCACGAACTGCAGCGGCAGCGGCGAACGGTCAATCCCCTTGATGGCCCATTCGTTGAGCTTCGCGTCGATCACCTTCGCCGAATCGGGGTGAATCTTGTGTGCCGTCATCGGCCCGATGATATGGAGCAGGTTCATTCCCTCACGCTGAAATGCGGCGGCCATCATGTCGGCCGCCTGCTTCTGTGAGTCGATCTCGCCGCTGTAGGCGATGGTCGGCAGATGAGCGAGATTCGCGGCGTAGCCCGTGCAGTCGTACACCTGCCACAACTTTTGCTCGTACCACGTCGGCGCGAGCGTTTCCTTTTGGAAGACCTTCAGAAAATCGGGCGTCTCGGAGAACCCGGCCCCCGGATTCGCCGCGAACCAGCGGTCGGGGTAATGCACGGCGAACTGCCAGGCGGCGGCTCCCCCCATCGAAAAGCCTCGGACGGCGATTCGATCTTCATCGACCCGGTAATGTTTGCGGACGGCATCGAGAGCCTCAAACGAATCGATCTCGCCCGCGAGCTTGTTCGCATTGCAGTAACGTCCGTAGGGATGCAGCACGATGGTGTCGGCGGGTGCAATCGGCCCGTCATTCTTGGAGCGGTCATTGAGAAAGTTGACCTCGCTGAGCGTCTCACCCCGACCGTGGAACCAGAGGTCCAACCGGTGAGGTTGCGTCTCGTCGAACTTGTACGAAGCGGGAATCACCAATCCGAATGGCTGCACCGTGCGATCGATTTTGGAAACATAGCCGCGAACCACTCGGCCGGTCTGCTTGGTCCACGGTGCCTCGCCCGCCAGCAGTTGCACGGCACGCTCCTGTCCCGACTTCACGAGTGACTTCGCGACGGCGATTTCCTTCGGATCAAAAAACTCTTGGAACCGAATCGCCTGATCGACCGCCCGCTGGAAGATCACCACATCGGGAAGCAGTTCCCTGGCGAGACCCGCGTTGGACTGACGCAGCGTGATGATCGAGGCGTTCAGCGCTGCGAGTCCTTCGGTGAGTTCTTTCCGATCAGCATCGGGAATTTCGACACCCAGTTTTGGAACCCGCCGGACATTGTCGGGCACGTTGTCGACGGGACCGTCGGCCTGACAAGCTGAGACGCTCCCCAAAAACACGGCCAGTACGACAGGACACAACAGGAGTTTTCGATCAATCATTCGCGGATTCTCACTTCCAAATCTGAGTTGCCAGTTCGGGTCGGACGCTCCAATGTGCGAACAGCCTGTGGATTGGCGAAAAAAAATCAAGCGAGACGAGTTGACTTCGGTCGAGATGAACATAAGAATCACTCGCCGAGTTGAGATTGAATCTCAACGTCAGCCCTCCGCGAATCCTGCCCAGTGCTCCTTCCGGCTGGAACTCGTCTCATGGAACTCTGTGAACCGCAGAATCTCGTGCAGCAATGCCCGACCGAGGTGACTCGACCGCTGTGTCATTGCCTCAACATTTCAGAGGGCGAGGTCCGCGACGCGATTGCCGACCATGAACTTCAAACGGTTCGAGGAGTCGCGAAAGCGTGCGGCGCTGGCAGCGGATGCACGGCCTGTCATCGGCACATCAAACGATTGCTGAACGAACAGATTGTTCAGTCGCGAATGCAATCCCTGAACGAAGTCGATGCCTCTCAGCAGGGATTCACTTCATACTCGTCGTTCGAGCCGTCCTCCCGTTGAGAACGGCCACCGTCTCCCCGGCATGCTTCCATCGCCTCCAAGGGGTCACCGTGACGAAGCCGTTCCCGGTGGAACGGGACGCAATCCAAGTTCGTCGCGAACCCGAACGCAATCCCTCAGAACCCGACATTACCACCCGGGGCGGGCGGCCCCGGGGCGGTCGGTTGAATTTGAATTGGCGCAGGGGCGGGGGCACCTCCCCCGGCGGGATTATTTTCCAGTCGTTCGCGGCGCATCGCATAGCGAATCGGGAACGAGGGCCAAATCGTGTTCGGAAAGGATGCCGGCGGCTTGTCTCCCAGTCGCTCGTATTTTCCATCGAACGCATGAGTCACGAACTGCTTCGTGTCCGGATCCTGACCGATGATTTTGGCGTAGGGCTTCTCGGTCACATGCTGCACGAAGCCCAGCCATTGCCGATCAGGAGCCATTCCAAAAAAGTTGTTGCGTTCGGGTTTGAAGCCCATGAATTCGCGAGGAAACGGCGCGGTATGCAGGGCCGTCAACAGGATGGCCATTGTCAAATAGCCCGTGGCCGCGCCGAACGCCCATTTGCCAACCTGGTCCAGCGTCGAGGGCAGCCCGATGTAAACCGGAGCGAGATGTTCCGACCCCATGCGCAGCGCAAACACCAGACCGATGAACAGACCCAGGAGCGCAATGACGTCCATGTAGCTCTTGTAGGCGGGGACCATTCCATCGAGGAAGATGGCCAGTGGTTCAAAGAAATTCATGGCGACGAGACCCGCCAGCAACACGCACAAAAAGGTGTGTGCGGCCCCCCACAATCCCTCGGTGGAGACGCAGTACACGGTGATGCCGACAACAACGAGGCAGGCGATGTCGATCATGGAAACTTCATCTCGTCGGAGAGGGAACAACAATCCAGTGGCTTCGATTCGGCACAGATCCCGCAGTCGAAGCCACTCCCGGGCACGTCACTTCACAATCTTGAGCAGTTCTTCGACGGACGTTGTCCCTTTGACAACGAGCCGCAACCCCTCTTCCTTCATGTACAACATGCCGTTCTTGCGGGCTTCGGCCTTGATGGCGGTCATGTTCGGGTTCTCGCGAATCAGGTCTCGCAGCCGGTCGGTGATCACAAACAGTTCAAACACGCCGATCCGACCGGAATATCCGAGACCGTTGCAGGTGGGACAGGTGGCCTCGGGGTTCGTCGGAGGCCGAAAGAACTTGTCGACCTTGTCCGCGGGGAGACCGGCCTTTTGCAGCAGGTCGGCCGAGGGCTTGTAGGCTTCCTTGCAGTCGTTGCACAGTTTGCGGATGAGCCGTTGACCGAGAATCGCCGAGATCGAACTGGAGAGCAGAAACGGTTCGACACCCAGGTCAATCAATCGGAACAGGGCCGCGGTCGTGTCGTTGGCGTGCAGCGTCGAGAACACCATGTGGCCGGTGTTGGCCGCCTGGCAGGCGATCTTGGCGGTTTCACCGTCGCGAATTTCGCCGATCATGACGATGTCGGGATCCTGGCGCAGCACGCTGCGCAGCGAGCCGGCAAACGTCTGTCCGGCCTTGGTGTTGATCTCGATTTGAGTGACGTTGGCCATCTTGTACTCGACGGGATCCTCGATCGTGATGATGTTGTTCTCGTAGGCATCGATCTCCTGCAGGCAGGCATACAGGGTGGTCGACTTGCCGGCTCCCGTGGGACCACAGGCGATCATCATCCCGTGCGGCTGATGGACGACCCCCTGGATCTGCTCGATCAGTTGTTTCCGCATGCCGAGATCGACCAGTGTCTTGACCGAGGTTCCCTTGTCGAGGATACGAATCACCATTTTCTCGCCGCCCTGCAGACCCTGCGTGGCGACGCGGAAGTCGATCTCGCGGGCCTCCATTTCGGCCCGGAAACTTCCGTCCTGAGGCTTGCGCCGCTCGGTGATGTCCATCGCCGACAGAACCTTGAAGATGTTGACCAGCGCGTCGCCCGTGGTTCGATCGAACGGTTCGGACGGATACATGACGCCGTCGATTCGCAGCCGCACCGAGGTCTCATCGTCCTTCGGTTCGAGGTGGACGTCCGTCGTTCGTCGCAGAATGGCGTCGTAGATCAACTCCTTCGCAGCGAGATAGGCCTTCGAACCTTCGACCTGTCGCGAACGATCGACCTCGCCCGCCTTCCCGCCTGATTTTCCAATGAGCCTGATCGGCGGACCGGAAATAGACTCGCGCGCCTCGCGCGGACCGAGGTTCAGCCCCAGTCGGGACAGCGCGCGCAGTGCGACCGATCGGATGTGACGGGGGGTCAGCACCTTGCCTGATTCGGGGACGCGCTTGTTCCGTTCGGTGACATACAAACCCATCGGCACCGCGTAACCGGCAGTCATCGCGATGAAAGCCAGACCGAAACTGGGGGCACAGAACGACAGCACGAACCCTGCCAGGCCGGCCACCAACACGATCGTGTTCCACATGTCAGGCCGGACCTTCAGTGCCCGGGCATCCTCGTCGATCCAGCCCGCCGTCCAAGTCCACAGCACGAACAGGACGAGCAGATAGATCAGCTTTCCCAATTGCAGGTAACCGCCGGGCCGAGCGAATTTCTGGTCCGCGTAGCTGCCTCGGTAGAAGATGCCACCCGGCGCAGGCGGAAACGCGTTGGGGTCGCGTCCACCCGCCATCACGACGGGAGCGGGCGGTGTCTGGCCGGCTGCCGGAGGAGGATTCGTGGCCGGCTGCTGAGCCACCGCCTCATCAGCACTGAACGCCATCCCACACAGAATCAGGCAGGCAATTATCGTTCGATACGGCACGGAGCGATCCTTGGCTCGACGATCAGTGTCAGGAGAAGTTCAGGACCGTCCGGTGGCCCGGCGCGAAGCAGACGCGGCGTCTCGTTCACGGTTGGCTCAGAGTCTACCCGATGAATGGAAGCGGCGACAAATGAGAGGCGACTTCGTCATCCAGAACCAACGCGACTCGGCAACTTGCCTCCGGGGCGCCGCTTCCCAGAACCGCCGACTAATTGGCACTCGATCTGAATCGCCGGCACTTCTCGAAGGAGCCGCGATTGGATTCCACCAGGCGTGCCTCGGGCACGTCGGGTTGCTCCCCCAATGTGCCTGCGCCCGAACCACTCCGTGTCTGATGGCAAATTCGCCGTCGTCCGAAACCGGAAGACCTGCTCGTCGAGTTCAGTTCCGATCACCAACTCCGCCATCCCGGTTGTCACTTTTTTCATCGTGGTCTGGGGACCGGCTGCTCGACTCTCGACTCTGGTTGGCAGCAGGAGACCAGAAGTGGTTAGAAGTCATTTGTGTTCTAGCTCAGCGCGGTAGTAATCACCCGTCATCCAATTGACCAAGAGGTCGAGTTCCTCGTCGGACAACCGCGATGTGTCGAAAGCCAGCATGATGTTGTTGTCGCCGTAGAAGTCGGCGTGACCGGGTGCTCGCAGAAACGACTTCAACCAGTCTCGCCCCGCATAGCCGGTCAGAGTCGGATAGCCCGGGCCGGCACCATCGCCGAGCGATTCGGTGTCACCCACCGGCTTCATGGCATGACAGTCGGTGCAACTCGACGACAACGTCCCCGCCTTCAAGGCCCCGCCCTTGAAGATCTCTTTCCCGGCGGCAACCAGTTGCTCGTCAAACGGTCCCAGATCGGCGCGGCCTCCCTGCGAGGTCAGAAACTCAACCAACGCCTTCACGGAATCCGCGTTGGCTGCGTCCGACAGCACCGCTTTGTTTTCCTTGCACCAGCCAGCCATCTCACCATCGAGGAACCGCTGTCCCTTTTCCCCGACATTCTTGAGGGGTGCGAACGTCGTCTCGTAATCGGTCAGGACCCGCCTCACCCAGTCGCGCGCGCCGAAGTCCTTGAGATCGGCTGCCGTCGCGGGTTCCTCCTCACTGATCGGATGATTGAGCTTGTCCTTCAGCGGTTTGCCCTCGGCATCCACTTTGGCTTTCAGCATGCGTTGTCCCGTTCCATCATGACCATCGAACCGGTGGCAACTCGCGCAGTGACGGGCGAACAGACGCGGTCCTTGAGCGAACGGATCGCGGACCAAAAGTTCTCGCGCTCCATTCTGCGGGATCCCTTCGCGATGAGCGAGTTGCACCACCCGATGCGCGTCCCGCTCCGCGAACTTCAACTTCGCCTGGTGCGATTCGTTGTGGCCGTCTTCGTAGAGCGTGAGTGCCGTCAGAGCCGCCACTCCCACGAGCAGCACCACCAGCACCAGTCGATTGAACAGGTGGCCGAGCTTCGACCGGCCGATGAACGGCATGAGCACGATCAGTGTCATGATCGCCCCCGGAACGTAGATCGCTCCAAACGCGACGCCCATCTTCGAAACCGACTCAAATTCCAGAAAGCGGAAGAGGAACAGGAAATACCATTCGGGCCGAGCCGGGAAGTCTTCGCCGGGGTCGGCGGGCGCGGTCAGTTCGGCGGGACGAGTCAGCACGAAATACATGACGCCCGCCAACACGACGAGGCATCCGACGGCATCGTACAGCACCTGTTTGGGCCAGAAGGTTCCGATCGGCTTGCCTACCGCCGACTCGGGCACCGTGATGCCGTGCCGACGGAAAACGTAGATGTGCAGTCCCAAAAATCCGACGAGCAACGCCGGCATCAAACCGGCATGGAGCGCGAAGAATCTCGTCAGCGTGTGATGGCCGTAAGCCGAGCCACCCTGCGCGATTTGTTGGACCTGCTCGCCAATGAGCGGCGTCGAACCGGCGATGTTGGTGGCGACCTTCGTCGCGTAGTAACCCTTCTGATCCCACGGCAGCAGGTAGCCGGTCAGCGACAACACAATCACGATCTGCATCAGGACGAGACCCAGCCAATAGTTGACCTCGCGCGGGGCGCGATAGGCTCCGTCCCAGATGACCTGGAAGAAATGGAGACCCAGCACCACCATCATCGCCTGCGCCGCGAAGTGATGGATGCCGCGCACCAGCCAGCCGAACGTCATCTCATGCTGGATGTAGTAGACGCTCTCCCAGGCCGTCTGCGTGCTGGGGGCGTACCCGCACCACAGGAACATGCCGGTGATCACCTGCACGACGAAACAGAACGTCAGCATGCTGCCGGTGATGTATCGCCAGCGTGCTCCGCCGGGAATCGGCTCGTTCAGCGCTTCGTACAACAGCGTCCTGTAGCCAGTCCGGTGGTCGAGCCAGTCGAGCAATGCTTTCTTCACGAGCGTTTCCGTTTCGAGCTGGAGCTGTATGGTTTGCGACGTTGTTGTTCGAAGGACCGCGCGGCAATCATCCCCTCATTGCGCGAGGGCCTTCTTTTCGGGAGTCGCCGTCCGGAAGTTCTGATACTTCACAAAGACTTCGCCGTCGCGAATGTCGACCTGCAAGTCGTCCATGTCGCGCGGTGGAGTCTGGTTCTGCCTCTTGCCCTCCAAGTCGAAGGCGCTGTGATGGCACGGACAGAAAAATCTCTTGTTGGCCGCCTGGTAGTCCACCTTGCACCCGAGATGAGTGCAGGTGTCATTGAAGGCGATCACCTGACCGTTGGGCATCAACCGCAGATAGATGCTTCCCAGCACCCGGTTGCGATACAGCGACCAGGCGTCGTGGATGTCGGCCTTCAGGACGAATCGTTCGGGTGTGCCATCGGCCGGTAACTGGGATATGTTCCCCGCCCGCAGGAAGCCACTTGCCGAATCGCGACGCTTGATGATCGGATCGAGAAAGAACACGACACTCGATGCGAGCGGAACCAACCCCGCCAGTCCACCAGCGATGATCGCGGTGGCTTTGGTCAGGAAGCTCCGGCGTGACGGAGCTTCGTCCGGGGGCACGGGCAAAGGCTCGGGCAGCAGGTTGGCCATGGCGGAGTCTCCGAAATCAGGACGAAGCAGAAAATCAGAACGAAGCAATCGTGATCGCGTTCGGCGTCTGTCGAGGGTGGGAACGGAGGCGACAAGTTGCGGGGCGGGCGGGTCGGGTGGGCAGGTTTGTGGCGGGACGGCTGACATCACAACCGATGCGACCAAGCGGAGTCAAGAGCCGGAAGCGGCAACCTCGCTGGTTCGAGCCGCGAGCACGGCCTTCGTCATGGCTTCGAGCGCTCTTGCGATGGCTTCCGGATAAGGTCCGGCCAGCGTCGCTCCGGCCGCCTGGCGATGGCCGCCGCCGCCGAACTGCTCCGACACGGCGGCCACGTTCACTCCCTCGGTCCGGCTGCGGAAGCTCACCTTGACCTGTTGGTTCAGCAATTCGATGGCGATAAACGCCGCCTTGGTTCCGGTGATCCTGAGGCACTCGTTCACGAGGTCTTCGGTATCCGACGAGGTCGCGCCGAGTTCCACGAAGTCGGACCACGGGATCATCGTGTAGGCCAGTTCCCCATCGCAGTCGAGCACCATTCGTTGCAGCGCCCGACCGACCAGGTGCATCCGCGCGAGCGACGCCTGCTCGTAAAGCTCACGATAAATCGTCGCGGGCGAGGCACCGCACTCCATCAACTGCCCGATCGTGCGCATCGTCCGGCTGCTGACCGCCGAGAAGCGAAACCAGCCCGTGTCGGTGGCAATCGCCGCAAACAGGGCCGTCGCCGCATCGGGCGGCAGCGTCACACCGAGGAATTGCGACAGGTCAAAAATCAGCGAGCCCGTCGCTTCGCTCTGCGTGTCTTTGAACTCGATCGCTCCCAGATCGTCGGCACTGACGTGGTGATCGATCACGACTCGGCGAGCGGTTGAATTCCGCATGGCCTTGCCCACGTCGGACAACTGCATCCACGAACTGGTATCGACAACGAAGTGAACCTCCGCCGCCGCCACATCCGCCACCGTGGCCCCCACCCCCAATTGCTTGACCTCGCGCGACGGGTCGAGGAAGTACAAATTGGCGGGCGTCGGCGAGGTGTTGATGATCTGGACGGACTTGCCCAACGCCTGCAGCACGCGGGCGAGGCCGAGCTCAGACCCGATCGCGTCGGCGTCGGGTCGCACATGGCTGGAGATCACGAATCGCTGATTCGCAGCCAGAATGGGTCGAAGCGGTTCCCAGGAGATTGTCATGTCCGCATCGTGGATGGCCCCCGACCAAATTGCAAGTTGGACACTGCCGCTGCGAGAGAGATCGCGACATTCCCGGACATCGCTGCGCGCGATCACTGGTCGGTGCCAAGTGGAACCGCATTAATCTCTGGATCGCTGAATTCGCAAGAATTCAGTCAGTTCCGCGAAATCTGAACTCTTGCGAGTTCAGCGACTGCCACTTTCCTCTGCGGGTCCACTGAGGAGCGAACTGCATCAGCAACGCCGCCGTCGGCCTCCCTTTCCATCCTCCAGCGCCCTGCTTAGAATGCCGCCCACTCGGCGACTGGCGACGCGGTCGAGTCGCTGGTTTGGGGCGGTAGCTCAGCTGGGAGAGCGCTGCGTTCGCAATGCAGAGGTCGGGAGTTCGATCCTCCTCCGCTCCACTGAAAGAGCCTTGCTCGCTGTCACGGCGAGCAAGGCTTTTTCTGTTTCATCCGCCGGCAGACGAAACGTGCTTCGTCACGACAAACAGGCACGGCGCCGAGGCGCTTTCGCTCGCGGACGAGTATTGGGTGGTCTCGAACTCCACCGGGGAAAGATTGCCAAGCTGGCTTGCGACGGCATTCGCTTCGTCGGCGCCTCCCGGATGGCCCGGGTAGGCGATCACCGAAAGAACGCCTCCCGGTCGGAGGATCTCCAACGCCGATCGAATCGCTTTCAGCGTCGAGTCCGTTCGCGTGGCGAGCAGCCTGTCGCCGCCAGGCAGATACCCGAGGTTGAACATCACGGCGGCGATGCGTCCGTGATGCGGTTCGGGAAGGAACGCCTTCAACTCCGCATGGTCGTGGTGCACGAGATGGACGTGAGCCAACACGGCATCGTTCAGCAAGGCCACCGTCCGCCGGAGTGCCTCGGGTTGGACGTCGATCGCATAGACGTGCCCGGTCGCACCAACCAGTTCGGCGAGGAACCTGGTGTCGTGGCCGTTGCCGGCGGTCGCATCGATGGCAACATCACCCGGCCGGACAACCTGCCGGATGATCGCGTGAGCTTGCTCGGTCAGGGGCGGCATCCGTGGAGGTCCGTCTTGCGGTTGAGGTCGACTTCCGGATCGAGGGCCGCTGCGCCGGAGAGGACTCGGACGAACTGGCTCGCGAAGAACGGGGCGTGCAGAGTTCCCTTCGAGCCGAGACCGTTGAAAAAGCCGAGCTGCTCGTGATCGGGATGCAGTCCGACAACAGGATACTGGTTCAGGTGAATCGGTCGTACCGCCGCCCGATGGTCGATGACCTCGAACGGTACGAGGAGGAACTCGCGCAACCGCGAGAGGATCTCGTCGCGGCCCGCCATCGTGGGGACGTTGTCGAGTTGCTGCCACTCGTAGGTCGAGCCGACTCGGAACAATTCGGCCCCCAGCGGAGCCAGCCACACGCCGCGATGGACGACTCGGTTCTCGCTCAGGCCGGGGACGCGAATGGTCAGAATCTCGCCTTTGGCAGGCTTGAACCGGACGGCTCGAAACCAGGGATTGTCGGTGGCATCGATCCCCTGGCAGAAGATCAGCCGCCCTGCCCTCGCCCCCAAACGAGGCAGGCTGACGCCACCACCGTCCAGCTCCAAATCGAGTTCGGCATCGAGTTCGGCCGTCAGGTAACAGCCCTCGCGCGCGAACTGTTCGCGCGAGGCGGTCAGGTACCGGGGAACGTCGAGTTGCCCGGTGGTGGGCATTTCAAATCCGCCCAGATCGCCCACGAACGCACTCTCGTCGAGTGGCGGTGTTGGTTTGCGGACCAGTTCGCGGAATTCGTCGGTGGCGAGTCGTCGCGCGAAGAAATCCACCTCGGTGCTGTTCGAGAAGAGCCGGACCATCGGTCCTGCGCGGAAGAGACTCGTCCCGGTCTCCTGCTCCACGCGGCGGTAGAAGGCGACCGCCGCCGGCCAGAGTTCGTCGAACCGCCAAGTCTTCACGAGCCGCTGCCCCGTGATGGGTGTGATGAGTCCGGCCGCGATTTTCGACGAAGTGACAGGGCTATCGCGATCGACCACAAGCACGCGCGAGCCGCTCCACCGCAGCGACCACGCCAACGTGGTCCCTGCCAATCCCTGGCCAACCACGATGACGTCGAAGGAGGTCAAACTCATGACGGCAGGATTCGCAGCGAATGGGCAGTCCGCATGGTTTGCGTTCCACGTGAAACGGGGAGGTCTCGGCAGCAACGGAGGTTTAGCATCGGCGTGCGAGACTTGCCAATTGTCACTTGGAGTCGGGTCGTGGCGCCGGAGCGAGGTCCGCTTCGGTCACATCCACGGCGAGACCCTCCGGCGGGATCGATTGACCGAGCGACCAGAGGACTCCTTGAAGGACGAGCCGTCGGTACTCGGTCAGCTTCCAGTTGTCGTGGTAATGCAGGCCGCTGAAGCCAAAGGACCGGCCCCCTTCGGGACGCTCCCAGGCCCAGGCCACCGTCTGGTCCTCGCCATCAATCGAGACCTGGATCAGCGGCACGAGTCGCTCAACCTGCTCGGGTTGTTTGAGCGTGTAGTAGAACTCGTCGTGAACCTCGACCGGTGCGAGGCCACTCAGAACAGGGTGACCCTTTGACGACGGAGTGGCGGTCGCGGTGAGGACTTTGTACTTGCGATCCGGCCCACCGTGACAGCAGCCGAACAGTTGAACGAAGTTCGCCACCGGAGCCGCCTCGCGCGTTCCCATCCCCCAGTGCAGGACGGACAGCCCACCCCCTCGTTTGGCAAGACGCTGAAATGCCGCCAGTCGATCTGCGTCGTCTGTCACCCATTTGGCCCCCTCGGTGAGAAAGACGACGGCACCGTCGGCTCCGTCGAGAAGTTCCGGTCCCTCGCGCCACGGGTTGTCCGCCTGCACGACCACCGTTTGCACGCCGCCTCGATTCTGAAGCAACTTCGCGAGCAGTTGGATGCCGGCCATGTACTCGTGGGTGTTGGCCGGGTGACTGTCCGGCTTCTGACCGAGGAGCAGAACCCGTTTGGGCCGGTTGGCCGCGCCCAACGGTTGGTCCGCCGCCAACGCCATCGCGGGAATCATCCACACCAAAACGACTGCCAAGATCCAGGGGCGCGAGGACATGCTGGTCCCTTCCAAGAGTGTTCCGAGGTGGCACGGACGTGTCTGGCCGCAGATTCTGGGAAATACTTGTACGAAGTCCAATGCTCGCGGCCACTATTTGTATGTCAGGCTGCGATCATTCGCCGTCTGGCCACTGCCCGAATGACGGACCCGAAGACTGGAACCAGAATCATGCGACTGACCCTCCGAACCCTGCTCGCCTACCTGGACGATGTGCTCGAACCCTCGCAGACCAAGCTGATGGGCCAGAAGATTCAAGAGAGTCCCGTGGCGGGCGTCCTCGTCAGCCGGATTCGCGAGGTGATGCGTCGGCGGCGGCTGTTGTCTCCGGACGTGAGCGGATCGCACGTCGGAATTGATCCGAACATTGTGGCCCAGTACCTCGACAACACGCTGCCGCCGGAAGAGGTCGCGGAGGTCGAGCGAGTCCTCCTCTCGTCCGACGAACTGTTGGCCGAGGTGGCCGCGTGTCACCAGGTGCTGACGCTGGTGCTCGGCGAACCCTTTGAGGTCTCGGAATCGAGTCGCGAGCGACTGTATGCCCTCGGACCTGTCGCCCCGTCGGACCAGCTTCGTGTCGAAGCAATCGCACCGACTGCGGGTACTGGAAAGGAAGCCGCTTCCGCCGCGACAGCAGACCAGGCCGCCGAAACTTTCGCTCAAATGACAACGTCGCGAGTCGACGCTCCCACTGAGGTGCCGGAATATCTTCGCCCTCATCCGTGGTCGCAGCGGGTCGTCCCCACTGCAATCGTCGCCCTGCTGATACTGATCTGTGTTGGCCTCTTGATTTCCGACCCCAGTTTTCTGACCGGGGTGAGTACAGCAAAACGCGAGTTGGGAAAGTCGTCTCGCGATCCGAATTCCACGAGTGAGGCGACGAATTCAGCCAACTCCGAAACCAACATTCCGCCGGTCGTCGTTGAAATGGATTCTCAAACGGCGACCGCAGCCAATGCGAATTCCGCGACGACCGGGCGTCTCGCACAGGTGCCTCTTCCCGACGAATCGAATGCGTCTGTGGCCGCGATTCCAAAGAACGGCAAAACCGCTGCAGAGGCTGGATCGCCTGCGAATGCATCCACCACAGCCAAGTCCAAGCCAACGATTCCCCTCCCGCCCGACCCCGAACCGTCGGTTCCCACGGAACCCAAACCGGTCGTCGCCGTGCCTGTCGTCCCCGTCCAGTACACCTCGAACGAAGGCGTGGTCCTTCGTTTCGACCAGGCCGAGGGGCACTGGTTCCAGGTTCCGCGACAGTCCACCGTGAAGGTTGGCGAGTTGCTGGCGTGCCTCGAACCTTACGAAGCGAACCTGACTTTTGATCAGGGTTCGCTCCGAGCCATCCTTCTGGGAGAGACGATGGGGCGAGTCATCGGTGCCACCGACCTGGCTCCGATCGGGCTCGATCTGCGCCGCGGGCGAGTCATTCTCCAGGGAAGTCGTCGGGAGGCGCAACAACCCGTCGCACTGGCCATCGTCGTCGGGCAGGACATTTGGAAACTGGAGCTGCTCACCCCCGACACCGTTTGTGCGATCGAGATTGCCCCCCGCGAGCCGTCTCGCTTCGAGAAACTTCACGATGCCAACTGGTATGTGGGTGTGCTGTATGTCCTGGCTGGTTCCGTGAAGTGGACGTCGGCGGCGGGGCCGTCGCAGGAGATCGCCGATCGGACGGGTGTGCCGATCGCTCCCGAACGCGACGGCGCGGCGGCCAGAGCCGCTCCGATTTCGTTTCCTTCCGCTCCCGACTGGACTGACATCCAGAAGCGAAAGCTCGCGCCGTTGCGCCGTTATGCCGGACTGTTCGAGAAAAAGTTTGGACTCGACGATCGGGCCGATCAGACCCTGCAGGCCCTGATCACGGATGACAACGCCAACATCTCCGGTTTGGCCGTGCGCGGCCTGACGTTGACAGAATCCTATGCCGCCGCGGTGCAGGCACTCAGTCTCTGCAAGAACGAGGAAGGACGATTCGCCGCGCGCGATGGTCTTCACCTGTGGTTGCCGATGGCGGCCGAGCACGGCCCCCTGCTCCAGAAGGAACTCGAGACGCATTACCCGCCGGCGGATGCCGAGGCCGTGTACCGACTGTTGTGGGGCATCACTCGCGACGACGGCAGGGACAAGGTGACCTCGTTGCAACTCGTGGGCTGGCTCCGCAGCCAGAACCTGACCGTTCGTGAACTGGCCTACCATTGGATCGCCGAACTCACCAAGCCCCGCAAGTGGGACTATCGTGCCAGCGAGTCGAATCCCGGCCGACGCGAACCGACCGTGAGGCGCATCGAAGCCCTCATCGAAAAGGACGGGGCGTTGATCAAGAGCGAGTGAACTCAATCTCCCGAGATCGTTCTCGTCGATCGCCTGACGCCACCGCCTCGCCAATTTCGGTCGCGCCCGTTTCTTCAGCCGCAGCAGGTCGATGTCGCAGACCGTGTTCCACAAGACTCCGAACGTCGCGACCGTGTGCCGCGACAGTTCGTCCTCCAGGCACCGTTCAAACTTCTTCGTGCCCCCGCTGCTGCCCCACGACAAACGTCGGCGGGTGCCGCATCTCGCTCTCGCACGACTTTGGGAATTCCCATTCGTCGTCTCCTTCAATTAGTCGAATCCCCAGCCTTTCTCGAATGAAAGAGGTTAGACGGATTGAAGGAGACGACGAGTGAAACCGGTCGCAATCGTAGAAACAGTCGCCGCATCGATGGTTAGCACGGGTTGGAGGGGCGAGGGACAAGGGACGACAAAGCCAAGACAAGACGACCCAAAGATGAGATAAAGCGAAGACGAGACACCAGAAGACCCATAGGACTCCTTCATGGCACAGGCCTACACCCCCGGACTGACGGTTTCGCGCGGCGGGACGTGGCGACGGCGGCGCGTGTTGCCGATCGTGGGGGACGTGCTGGTGGCGGCGGGACAGTGGGTGGCGGCACGCGATGTCGTGGCCAGGACGATGATGCCGGGAGACGCGGTGCCGGTGAATCTGGCCAAGCGGCTGGGCGTCTCGGCGGGGGATCTCGTGCGGTCGCTGCTCAAGAAAGAGGGAGACCGGGTTGAGGTGGGCGAGCCGCTCGCGCGGACGAAGGGCTTCTTCGGGTACTTTCAGACGGACGTCCCGTCTCCCGTCGCGGGCGTGATCGAGTCGGTGTCGAAGGTGACGGGGATGGTCATCTATCGCGGTGAGCCGATCGCCGTACAGGTGCTCTCGTACCTGACGGGCCGGGTCGTCGAAGTCCTTCCGCACGAGGGGGTCGTCGTCGAATCCGAGGCCGCGCTGATTCAGGGGATCTTCGGTGTGGGAGGCGAGGCGTACGGGACGCTGCGCATCGTTGCGAAGGCTCCCGATAACGACCTGACCGAAGGTCTCATCACCTCCGACCTGAAGGGCTGCGTTGTCGTGGGAGGCCGTCGCATGACCGGGGCCGCCGTGCGCAAGGCGATCGAAGTCGGCGTGGCGGCGGTGGTGGCGGGCGGGATCGACGATCATGACCTGCGCGAGATCCTCGGCTACGACTTGGGAGTGGCCGTCACCGGGAACGAGAAACTCGGCACGACGATCATCGTGACCGAGGGCTTCGGCGACATCGCGATGGCGCGGCGGACATTTGAATTGCTGAAGTCACACGAGGGGCGCGAGGCGTCGGTCAACGGTTCGACACAGATCCGCGCGGGGGTCATGCGGCCGGAGATTTTGATTCCGTTGGCCGGTGAGTCTGATTCGGACGATCAGGGTCAGGTGGTTCAAAGTTCAATTCTCGCGGAAGAGAGTCCTCCACTTGGGCATGGCGCT